>JAZNSO010000046.1:0-10862 GCA_045591245.1 Bacteroidales bacterium | reverse complement strand
AAAATCATTAAACATTAAATAATATGGCAAACAAAGGTCTTTCATCAATTACAAAAAAATTGATCATGGCTATAACCGGAGGAGCGATGGTATTCTTCCTCTTGTTCCACGCCTCAATGAACTTGGTCGCAATCATCAAGCCATCAGGCTATAACAAGATTTGCGAATTCCTCGGTGCAAACTGGTATGCTTTAGTAGCAACAGTAGGCTTAGCAGCTCTTATGGTGTTCCACCTTATTTATGCTTTCGTTTTATCATTGCAGAACTACAGAGCTCGCGGTACACAACGTTACGCAGTAGTAGAAAAACAAGAAGGCGTGTCATGGGCTTCAAAGAACATGCTCGTTATCGGCGTTATCGTTTTGGTAGGTCTCGGCTTACACTTATTCAACTTCTGGGCTAATATGCAGCTTCCTGAAGTATTGCATAAGTTAGGTTATGAAGACGCTGACATCGCTTACGCAGCTGATGGCGTTTATCACATCGAAAACACTTTCTCATGCTCAGTCTATTCTATCATCTACTTGGTATGGTTAGTGTTCTTATGGTTCCACTTAGATCACGGCATTGCAAGTGTTATGCAGTCAATCGGCTGGAGCAATCACGTATGGCAAAAGAGAATTGAGTGTTTAGGCAGATTCTTCGCTATCCTCATCGCTCTTATGTTCGCTTCTGTAGTTTTATATTATTGGATTGGTTCATTTATAGGATAACATCATGAAAGAATTAAACTCAAAGATACCTGCAGGTCCATTGGCTGAAAAATGGACTAATTATAAGGCAAGCCAGAATTTGGTTAACCCTGCTAACAAGAGAAAATTAGACATCATCGTTATCGGTACAGGTCTCGCCGGCGCATCGGCAGCTGCTTCATTCGGAGAGATGGGCTTCAACGTTAAGGTGTTCTGCATCCAAGACAGCCCACGCCGCGCTCACAGTATCGCTGCACAAGGCGGTATCAACGCAGCTAAGAACTATCCTAACGACGGCGACAGCGTCTATCGTCTTTTCTACGATACAATCAAAGGTGGCGACTACCGCGCTCGTGAAGCTAACGTTTATCGTCTCGCCGAATTAAGTAATAACATCATCGACCAATGCGTGGCACAAGGCGTTCCTTTCGCTCGCGAATACGGCGGATTACTCGCTAACCGTTCTTTCGGTGGTGCTCAAGTATCAAGAACATTCTACGCCCGCGGTCAAACCGGACAACAATTATTACTCGGTGCCTACGGCGCATTATCTAAAGAAATAGAAAAAGGTACAGTGAAGATGTACGCTCGTCGCGAGATGATGGACGTAGTCCTCGTCGACGGTCGCGCTCGCGGTGTCATCATGCGTAACTTAGTAACAGGCGAATTAGAACGCTACGCAGCTCACGCTGTAGTCATCGCTTCTGGCGGTTACGGTCGTGTGTTCTTCCTTTCAACAAACGCTATGTCATCGAACGGCTCAGCTGAATGGCAAGCTTATAAGAAAGGTGCTATGATGGCTAACCCTTGCTTCACACAGATCCACCCAACATGTATCCCAGTTCACGGCGACTACCAATCAAAACTTACTCTTATGAGTGAAAGTCTCCGTAACGACGGTCGTATCTGGGTTCCTAAGAAAAAAGAAGACGCTGTGAAATTGGCTAATGGTCAAATCAAAGCTAAAGACATCGCTGAAGAAGATCGTGACTACTACTTGGAAAGACGTTATCCAGCTTTCGGTAACTTGGTACCTCGTGACGTCGCTTCACGTGCTGCTAAAGAAAGATGCGATGCTGGCTTCGGCGTAAACAACACAGGTCTCGCTGTATTCTTGGACTTCAAAGAAGCTATCGGTCGTTTAGGTCAGAAAGTAGTTGAAGAAAAATATGGTAACCTCTTCGAGATGTACGAACGTATCGTCGATGACAATCCATACGAAACACCTATGATGATCTATCCTGCTGTTCACTACACAATGGGCGGTCTCTGGGTTGACTATGAATTACAGACAACTATTCCAGGTTTGTTCGCTGCTGGTGAGGCTAACTTCTCAGACCACGGCGCTAACCGTCTCGGCGCATCAGCTTTGATGCAAGGTCTCTCTGACGGTTACTTCATCTTACCTTACACAATGCAGAATTATCTCGCTGACCAAATCGGCGTTCCACGTTTCAATCCAGACGCTCCAGAATTTATGGAAGCTGAGAAACAAATACGTGAGAAGATCAACAGACTTATGGCTATCAACGGTAAACAAACCGTCGATTCAATCCACCGTCGCTTAGGTCTCATCATGTGGAACAAAGTCGGTATGGCACGTAACGAACAAGGTTTGAAAGAAGCTATCGAGGAAATCAAGGCATTACGTAAAGAGTTCTGGAGTGATGTTAAAGTCCCTGCAACATCAGGCATGAACAACGAGTTAGAGAAAGCTTTGAGAGTAGCCGACTTCTTAGAGATGGGCGAACTTATGGCACGCGACGCTTTGATGCGTAACGAGTCATGCGGCGGTCACTTCCGTGAAGAATATCAAACTCCTGACGGCGAAGCAATGCGTAACGACGCAGAATACAGCTTCGTGGCAGCTTACGAATATCAAGGTCCTGACGCAGAACCTGTATTGTATAAAGAACAACTTAAGTTCGAAAATGTCGAGGTTAAACAAAGAAACTATAAATAATTTTGCGTTATGAAGTTAACATTGAAAATCTGGAGACAGAAAAATAATTTAGATAAAGGAAAATTCGTTACATATAATGTAGATAACATTCCGGAAGAAGCTTCATTCCTCGAGATGCTCGACATCTTGAACGAGAGCCTCGTCTTGAAAGGTGAAGATCCTGTCACTTTCGACCACGACTGCCGCGAAGGTATCTGTGGTGCTTGTGGCTTGTATATCAACGGTCACCCACACGGAAAATTCAAGAACACCACAACTTGCCAACTTCACATGCGTAAGTTCAAAGACGGTGACACTATCACCATCGAGCCATGGCGTTCTGAAGCTTTCCCAATCATCAAGGACTTGATGGTTGACCGTTCAGCATTAGACCGCCTCATCCAAGCTGGCGGTTACGTCTCAGTACGTACAGGCGGTGTGCCAGACGCTAACGCAATACCTGTCAACAAACACGACGCTGACCTCTCTATGGACGCTGCTTCATGTATAGGCTGCGGCGCTTGCGTGGCAACATGTAAAAACGGTAGCGCTATGCTCTTCGTTTCAGCTAAGTTCTCTCAACTCGCTTTGTTACCACAAGGTCAGGTCGAGACATACGAAAGAGTACAGAAGATGGTGGCAAGAATGGACGAACTTGGATTCGGTAACTGTTCAAACACTTACGCTTGTATGGCAGAATGTCCAAAAGGCATCTCTGTAACCAACATCGCAAGAATGAACAGACAATTCTTGGCAGCTAAGATCGCTGAACCTTTGAAGAAATAAATTTAAATCTGAAAATCTGAAAAATTGAAAATCTAAAAATTTTAGAATCTCAGTTGAAACGCGTCAATCACAAAAAATAAGTTGTGGTTGACGTGTTTTTTATGGAAATCTTATTATATTTGCATAGAGTTTAAAAATCATAATTTATGGAAAGAAACAAATACATCAGATTCGATTGGGCTATGAAGCGCATGCTTCGCGACAAGTCCAATTACGCAATCTTGGAAGGTCTGCTCACGACCTTATTCAAAGAGAAAATCACGATCAACAGACTTTTGGAAAGCGAGAGTAACCAGGAAGACGAGTTAGACAAGTATAACCGTGTCGATATTCTTGCCGAGAACAGCAAAGGCGAGCTGTTTATCATTGAGGTACAGAACAACGATGAATACGCTTATTTTCAGAGAATGCTGTTCGGTGTCTCTAAATTAGTGACGGAATATATTAATAGAGGAGAAGGCTATCATAACATCAAGAAAATATACAGCGTCAATATCGTTTATTTCGATTTAGGTCAGGGCAAGGATTATCTTTATCACGGGAAGACAGAGTTCATGGGAGTTAATACTGGAGAGATTCTTAATCTCAGTCCGTTCCAAAGACAGAAGTTTAATGTCGATGCTGTCAGTGAATTATATCCGGAATATTATATTTTGAAGGTCAATGATTTCCATGACAAGCCGGCTAACTTATTGGAAGAGTGGATGTATTATCTTAGTACGGGTGACATAATTCAGAATTCCACGGCACCTGGTTTGGAAGAAGCGAGAAAGAAGTTGGAGTTGGCGATGATGAGCAAGGATGAGTTGTTGGCATATTATCGTCATTTAGATAACACGGTGATATTGAGAGATAACATCTATACCTCGAGAGGCGAAGGCTTGTTGGAAGGCAGGGAGATGGGACGCAAGGAAGGTATTCTTGAAGGAATGCTGAAAGGTATGGAGAAGGGATTGTCGGAAGGCTTAGAAAAAGGAAGGGAAGAAGGTTTGCTGAGAGGACGAGAGGAAGGCTTGGTAAAAGGACGAGAAGAGGGGTTGGCTGAAGGTATGAGAAATGCTAAGGCTCAGATAGTGAAAAAACTTATGTCGTCTGGAGCAAATATTGACCTTATTATGGATGTTACTGGCTTGACGGAAGTGGAAATAAGGAGTTTGTTGTGATTAAATGTATACCTTGTGACCAAAGACTCAAAATACATTTTTTAACTGAAACTTGCAGCTGATTAATGAACTATTGCATTCGATGATAAAAAATCTTTAAAAATATCATTGAAATTAAAAAAATCTTTTGTAACTTTGAAGTCTCAAAAAAGATGTTATGACTTTTCATTTACTTGAAAAATATACATACTTGAACCTCAAAGAACGCGACAGGTTTTAATCTGTTGTTTAAGGTTTAATGTTTAAGGTTTAGTGTAAATTCGACCTTAACTTTAAGCCTTAAACCCTAAACCAAATAACAAAGAATTCACAAATTATTAACTACAAATAAAAAATAAATACCATGGAATTACCATTTGCAGAATCTTGGAAAATTAAGATGGTAGAACCCATCAAGAAAAGCACTCGCGAAGAACGCGAACAATGGATGAAAGAAGCTCATTACAATTTGTTTAACCTCAAAGCAGATCAAGTCTATATCGACTGTTTGACCGACTCTGGTACTGGCGCTATGAGCGACCGTCAATGGGCTGCTATGATGATGGGCGATGAAAGCTACGCTGGTTCATCTTCATTCTTCCGTCTTAAAGAAGTCATCACACGCCTCACTGGCTTTGAATATGTTATCCCAACACACCAAGGTCGTGCTGCTGAAAATGTTCTCTTCAGCCACTTAGTGAAAAACGGTGACATCGTTCCAGGTAACTCACACTTCGACACAACAAAAGGTCACATCGAGAGCCGTAAAGCTTTCGCAGTCGACTGCACAATAGACGAAGCAAAAGACACTCAACTTGAAGTTCCTTTCAAAGGTAATGTCGATCCTAAGAAACTTGAAAAAGTACTCGCTGAAAACGCTGAGAAAGTTCCTTTCGTAATCGTTACTGTTACAAACAACACAGCTGGCGGTCAGCCTGTATCAATGCAGAACCTCCGCGAAGTTCGCGCCGTTGCCGACAAATATAACAAACGCGTTATCTTCGACTCAGCACGTTTCGTTGAATACGCTTACTTCATCAAGACACGCGAAGCTGGTTACGCTGACAAGACTATCAAAGAAATCGTTAAGGAAATGTATCAATATGCCGACGGCATGACAATGTCAGCTAAGAAAGACGGTATCGTGAATATGGGTGGTTTCATCGCTACACGTCACGAAGACTGGTACGAAGGTGCAAAACGTTTCTGCATCCCATTCGAAGGCTTCCTCACATACGGCGGTATGAACGGTCGTGACATGGACGCTCTCGCAGTAGGTCTCGACGAAAATACAGAATTAGACAACATCGAAACACGTATCAAACAAGTTCAATATCTTGCAGCTAAGTTAGACGAATACGGTATCCCTTACCAACGTCCTGTCGGTGGCCACGCTATCTTCGTTGATGCTGACCGCGTTCTCACCAACGTTCCTAAAGAAGAGTTCCCAGCACAGACACTCGCTATCGAACTTTACTTAGAAGCTGGTATCCGTGGCTGCGAAATCGGTTACATCCTCGCTGACCGTGACCCTGTCACACGCGAAAATCGTTTCGGTGGCTTGGATCTTCTCCGTCTCTGCATCGCTCGCCGCGTCTATACTAACAACCACATGGATGTTATCGCAGCAGCTTTGAAGAACGTTTACGACCGCCGCGAAGAAATCAAACACGGCGTACGCATCACATGGGAAACAGAACTCATGCGTCACTTCACAGTTCATTTGGAACCTATTAAATAATTAAAACTGAAAAATTGAGAATCTGAGAATCTGAAAAAAATTCTCAGGTTCTCAATTTCTCAATTTCTCAGATTTAAAAATGCTTCTCAACATACTATTCATTATAGCATTGACATCACCGGTGGCTGTTGCTTCTACGGTTCTTGGTATGAAAGGCATAATGCCTGGTGAAGATAAGAATAATAGCAGCTGCGCAGCAGAGTGGGGGAGAAACCTCGTGTTCGCTTTAGTACTTGCATTGGCACAAGGCGTGATGTATATTCTCGGCGACTTGCTCGGCTCGACATTCATGCACCTCATGGAGTCTTTGTCGAAATGGATAGTGTTCGCCCTTTGTTTCTCCATCTTCTACCGAATGCTGATGAATACGTTGAAGATAAGACGCGGCGACAACCTATATTTCGTCCAAAACCAAAAACAACTGATTCTACTTTCTATAGCATTGGGCGTTAATGCTTTTATTGCTGGAATGATGACAGAATTTTATGAGCCTTTCTCAAACCTCACGCCATGTGTGATAGCTGGCGTAGCCTTTCTCTGGTCGTTAATTTCTATGACGATGCCCTTTTCGCAAATAAGACTTACATACAACAGCCTGTTGAATGTCGTATCTGCATTCATTATACTTATGAAAGGTCTGTTGAATGTGATTTAACTCTTTGTTTGTGTATTACCAAGTTTCATAAACGAAAAAAGGACTGCCGAAGCAATCCTTTTCTTTGGTAGTACCTGAGGCCGGAATCGAACCGGCACGCCCGAAATGGGCACAGGATTTTAAGTCCGGCGCGTCTACCTATTCCGCCACTCAGGCACTTATCCTGTTAAAAAAAATCCCGATTGCTATCGGGACCTTGAGCGGAAAACGAGACTCGAACTCGCGACCCCGACCTTGGCAAGGTCGTGCTCTACCAACTGAGCTATTTCCGCGTTGTTGTTTGATGGTGCAAAGATACGCATTTTCTAATTACGCGCAAGTATTTTTTGATTTTTTTTTTGATTTTTTTAAAAATATTTTTTTACCTGTTGAAAATCTTATATTTACAAGGAATATTTTTTTGAAAAAGACTTTAATTTCCCTGAAAAACAAATGAATTTAGGTCTCTTTTGACCTTTAAATACTGAAAAAATATCACAAATCTAAGAAAAACCGATTATTTTCAGTAAAAATAGTCCCTTTCTCGTGTGAAAAATCAATGAAAAATCAACGAAAAATTAATCGAAAAAAATTCGATGTTAAATGTTTCATGTTAAAAAAAAGTTTAATTTTGTCACTTGATTAAAAAGCTTATAGTTATGAGAGTAACAAACATTCTGGTTATGTTGTTTTTACTGGGCTTTTCATCGGTTTATGCCCAGCAAGATGTTAAAGTAGGAGACCTTTATACCTTTGGTGATAATACCAAAGGTGTCGTTTTTTATGTTGATGAAGAAGGCCACGGATTGGCTGTCTCTACAATACAAGACCAAAGAAGGTGGGAAGATGAATCGCATTATGTCTATTGTCAGGATATTGTAACTATCCCTAACGAGTTGCTTCCGATTCTTGATTTGTATGTGGGACAAGGAAAAATTAACACCTCTTACATATTAAGCCAGCTGAAAGACGTAAAACCAATTGCCGCCAAATACTGCCGCGAAGAAGGCTCTGAGTGGTATCTCCCTTCTGCTGGCGAACTCTACAGACTTATGGTCGCAAACGCAGATGGAACTATCGACAAGACTTTGAAAGAACATAAATACAAGAAAATTGAAGGTTCATATTGGACTAGCTCAGAATACGGACAAGGCGAGGCTTGGAGAATTGACGAGACAGGAAGAGTGAAACACAGCTCTAAACTCGCTACCAGAGTATACGCAAGAGCCATAAGACAATTTTGATAAGTTTTAAACGATTTAAGAGAAAAATAAATATAATAAATAATTCACACAGATATGCGAAAAAGATTTACCTTTTTAAGTTTGATTATGCTTCTTCTTTTAGGAAGAACGATGGCGCAATCCGTTGACATTACTTTCAATGATGGAACAGTCAATTCTTACAAACTGAAGTTTACTGTTATCGAAGGAACCAATGAGTGTTCTGTAAAAGTCTCCAGACCGGCAACAGAATTGACAGCCTTGGAAATTCCTACAAAAGTAACCATCCAAAACAGTGATTATTATGTTACTGAAATCGATTCAGTGGCTTTCAGAAACTGCTCAAAATTCTCAAGCGTTAGCCTTCCTGATAGCTTGAAAATGATTAGAGGCAGAGCCTTCTACAACTGTTCTGGATTAACTGGCGACCTCATTATTCCAGATAACGTAACATATATCGGTGAATATGCATTCTATGGTTGCTACAATATTCAAGGCAGTCTTAAATTATCCGAAAAACTCGTTACAATTGGTCAATATGCTTTTTCCAGAAATTCAAGCAACAATACCAACATGGGATTTTCTGGAAGCCTAGTAATCCCTAATAACGTTAAAACAATTGGTCATTATGCTTTCAACTATTGTACTAACCTTAGAGGCTCATTGAATATGTCTGAAAGCCTCACTTCTATTGGTGATTACGCCTTTAACCACTGCGAAGGTTTTACAGGTGACCTTATTATCCCTAAAAATGTAAAAAGCATTGGTGATTACGCCTTTTACTATTGTACAGGCTTTAATGGAAAACTCGTATTACCTAACGGATTGACTTCCATAGGCAGTTATGCCTTTTCATCCGGTTCAAGTTCAAGTTATTACAAAATGAATTTCACTGGTGACCTTGTAATCCCTAACAGCGTTACTTCTATAGGCAGCTACGCTTTCTATAATGCTGGTTTTAATGGAGATTTGATATTATCAGAAAGCATAACAATTATCAATTCTTATACATTCTCATATTGTAGTTTTAAGGGCAATCTTAGAATCCCTTACAGCGTAACTTCTATAGGCAATAGTGCTTTCTACAGTTGTAGTAGCTTCGACGGCGACTTGTCGCTTCCTGCAAATCTTGCAACAATCGGCAGTTCCGCATTTTACGGTTGTAGTAAATTCAATGTGATGTATTGTTACGCACTAACTCCACCTTCAGCTCAAAGTAATTCTTTTACAGGTCATAACATCTCCATTCTTTATGTACCAGAAGAATCTGTTGACACTTATTGGGAAACCTCACCATGGAATAATGAGTTCTTTCCCTTGGGCTTATTTAAAATAGAAGACTATGAAGTAGAGACAAAGGATGAAAATGGCAACGTGCTTTATTCTCTTATATACAGTACAACTGATGATTATTCTGGCGTTAGCGTAAGAATAGGACAAAAGCCAACAACCGAAGTGGAACTTGTAATACCTGAGACTTTATGGTATGTAGAAGAAAACTTCACATATAATGTCACAACAATACCAGCAGAAGCTTTCAAAGACTGTTCTTTCTTTAATGGAGTTGAAATACCTAAGTATGTGAATAGTATTGGAGAAAACGCTTTTGCAGGTTGTAGCAATATTAAAATTATAAAATCTTTAAATCCTATACCACCTTCAGCATCTGGCAACAGCTTTAAAAATACTACTGCAAGAGTGGCTGCCAACAGCTTTGACGGCATCCCTGCAACAGCAACATTGTTCGTATTACCTGCATATATCGACTATTACGACATTGAACCTTGGAACAGATTTACAATAAAGCCTTTACTCATTGATTATGAAGTTTTCTATTATGAGGGTAATTCATACTATACATTAATATATAACTTAAACGAAGACTATAATAGTTTAAGAGTTAAAATAGGTCGTATTTCCGGTAGCCCTAAAACCTTAAATATCCCTGAATCTATTCATGATATCAATGTTACCACTATTGAAAACAAGGCATTCTATAACAATTATTCTTTTGAGAATCTTGTTCTTCCAAACACCATCGCTCATATCGGTGACTCTGCGTTCCGTTATTGTTCTGGTTTTACAGGAGAACTTGTTATTCCAAACAGCGTAACAACAATAGGTGATTATGCGTTCCATTATTGTAATAAATTTACAAGTCTCTCTTTCGAAGAAAATTCCAATTTGCAGACAATAGGAAACCATGCCTTTTCTGGTTATTATGACTACAGTTCAACATCAATGGGCTTTACAGGAGAACTTGTTATTCCAAACAGCGTAACATCTATTGGAAATTCTGCATTCTATTATTGTGATAAATTAACAGGTCTTTCATTTGAAAACGGCTCTGCTTTAGAAAGCATCGGAGAACGTGCATTCTATTATTGTTCTGGCTTAACAGGAGAACTTATTATTCCAAACAGCGTAACATCTATTGGAAACTATGCATTCTATTATTGTAATAAATTAACAGGTCTTTCATTTGAAGCCGGCTCTGCTTTAGAAAGCATCGGAGAACGTGCATTCTATTATTGCTCTAGCTTAACAGGAGAACTTATTATTCCAAAGAGCGTAACATCTATTGGAAACTATGCATTCTATAATTGTACTAAATTAACAGGTCTTTCATTTGAAGCCGGCTCTGCTTTAGAAAGCATCGGAGGTTATGCATTCTCTTCTTGCTCTAGCTTAACAGGAGAACT
>JAZNSO010000045.1:0-23731 GCA_045591245.1 Bacteroidales bacterium | reverse complement strand
TGAAGAAGAATAAGAGAATTTAAATAGCTGTCAGCAATTAGCCTTCAGCTGTCAGTACAATTGCTGACGGCTGAAAGCTGATAGCTGACAGCTGACCGCTAAAACAGCACCATCGTATGTTTCTCGCCGTCGAAGTAGAATGCCATGACGTGTGTCTTGCCGTCTATTCTGCACAAGCCGCTGACTTCTAATTGACAAGAATTGTAAACACTCGGTATCAGTAATGTTTTCTTCAGCTTGCCTTTCTTGTCATATACTTTTTTGAAATAGCAGCCGTCCTCTAAAGATAAGGTATAAAGATTCTTTGAGTCTATCTCTACGTCTAAGACATAATTCTTGAAGTCGTCCTGGAACTGTAGAAAATATTCCTCTGTTCCTATCAATGTGCTGTCGATTTCGAAGTCGCTTAAACGTACATCAAAGACCTTTGTTTTATTGAGAGGTTCTTTCAGATTCTCATAATCATAAACCAAGACATCTCCGGAGTTGCCGTCCGACACGGCGATAATGTTTCCGAATGTCGATATTCTCGGATAGACGTATGTCCAACCTACATTCAAATCCATATTGATTTGTCCGAGCTTGCCGATACTTCCGACAACAGCGTTTTCCTTCTCATCATATATAGAGAATAAAAGAGGATTCTCATACGACTTTTTATCAAAAGTCATGCTCGAAAGATCATAGTCTATCAATGTTATGAAGAAATACTTTTCTAATTCAGACGAATAATGAAAATTCTCATGGGAGATATATTGAGTATGATTATTGTTAAATTCCATTGGTATTAATTTTCTATCATTATCATCATTCAAATTTTGGGAAATGATAGCCGGTTTGTTATAATAAGCAAGTCGTTTTTTGTTTTCATCCATATAGAATATATTAGGAAGAGACACTGAGAATAAAATAGTTTCCGGGTCTTTCATCATAGAGGTAAGACACATAGCAATATAAGCACCTTGTTCTTTTCTTTTTAGATAATGTTCTTTACTGATTTCTTTTGATACATAAAGCATTTCCTCTGTTTCATTTGGTTTGTACTTTCCTATGAGACTCATATTTTCGTATTTCTCATCAAAAGAATAAAGATAGATTGCGTTGTCCAATTCATCGGCAAATGATAAAAAGCCATTGCTGATGTCAGGAAAATCTACGCTTGAAATCAAAGCATCTTCTTCCAATGGAATAGTCATTTCTTTGAAAGCCTTGGCTTTCTTGTATGATTCGTTTTCGCAATCTGATATCGAATGGTCGTAATTTATTTTCTCGCTCCATACTTCGCCGTAGAAAGGCATAGGTTCAGTGTGATTGACAAGGGCGTTAATGAAGTTAGGGCTGAGTTCCGGGTAATCACCGCCTGTGAGGAGACGACCTGATTTTCTGTCTATTTTCATTAAAAAGGGTACACGAGGATTTTCGGTACTGAAAGATAGGAAAGATTTAAATGATTTGTCAGTATCGTAAATAACTTCCTCAAAGAAGAACTTGTTTTCTACGTATCTTCTTGCAGCATCTTCATTTTGAAAAGAGGCTATAAGAACCATAGGATTATTCGGATTCTTATAATAAAGCATTTCCTGAGTATGTGTCATTAAACCATCCATACGAGGAGCAAACATTAAAGGGCAAATAAAAACATATAATGTATCATTAGGGTTTGTAATTTCAGAAAAATAATCTCTTAATATATTTTCAGTGCCTTCTATTTGAGCTATTTTATGAGGACTTTCGTTAGCAATCATGTTTAAATCCATTTGGGCGGATAATTTTAATGATAAAATCAAAATCAAAAAAGTGATAATAATATTTCTGTTCATGATGAAAAATATAAATGCATTATTAAATAAGTGAATTTTTAAACAAACAACGACCATGCAGTCTCACAAGTAAACTGCATGGTCGTGTCGATGGGCTTTACATTTCCACACTGCCATCTTCAAAATTAAACTGGCTCACATCTACTATAATTGTCGTTTCACCATCTGTTACTATTAGTTTTCCTTTCTCAGTTTGGGAATAAGTAGCTTTTTTGCACATTCTTGTAGTCTCTCCGCGGCATGGTCTAAATATGCCTACTTTAGTTCCAAAGTAAATTTCTTCACCAGAACTATTTATTTCAGAGACAATATCTGTTTCAACCTCATTTCCGTTTTTAGCTTCATTTGTTTCTGGTTCGTTGTTATTAGCGAAGACAAAAGTTGCCATCATTAATAAAAGTGTTAAGATTGATAATTTTTTCATAAGTTTTAAATATTTAGATTTAGTAATATTGAATTAGTTTTTTTTGAATGTCTCGCCTCCTGATGTTTCTTCGGAGGCTTTCTCAAATGATTTTGTTTTGCGTTTTCATAGGCTTTGAAATTTTTCGCAAAGATATGACTTCAAAATGCCGTTTGTCAAGATGTATACAAGTATTTTACGATATATGAAATTTTAAGTCGCTGAAAATAAATGATGTCCGAAAATGGAAGTACAAGTTTCTAGTTTAAAGTTTAAGGTTTATAGTTTAAAGTTTATAGTTTAAAGTTTATAGTTTATAGTAGTTTTAAAGTTGAGAGTTTTAAGTTTTAAAGTTTATAGTAGTTTAAAGTTCAAAGCTCAAAGTTCAAAGTTCAAGGTTCAAAGTTCAAAGTGTATAATAAATTCCAACCTTAAACCTTAGTCTGCAACAGAGATATGATTTGAAAATATAGAATCCCATAAAATGACAGAACTCTAATTCAAAAAATAATTGTATTTTTGTGCAGTTTCAAAAGTGTAAAATTATTAAAGTTTTGAAAGTGTTTGTATGAAATTAATTAAAAGGACTTTATATCTTGACAAATTAAACGAACTGAAAGGAACACCAGATATTAAAGTAATTACTGGAATTAGACGTTCTGGTAAATCGAAATTAATGCAGGCGTTTGTTGAATCTATAAAAGAATCGGAAGATGATGCAAATATTATTTTTATAGATTATGCCAAGTTGGAATTCGAATTTCTGAAAGATTACCATAAATTGAACGATTTTGTCGAAAGTAAGAGGAGAAACAATGTCAATAATTATTTGATGATAGATGAAGTTCAATTGTGTCCAGATTTTGAAATCGCGATTAATAGTTTACATTCAAGTGAAGGTTATGATATATACATAACAGGATCCAATGCTTTTTTGTTGAGCACTGATTTGGCGACATTGTTTACGGGAAGGCAGATTGAGATTCATGTTTTTCCGTTTAGTTTCAGAGAATATTGTGAATATTATTCATCAAAGGATATTCTGCAAGATAGTTTTGATAAATATGTTTTAGAAGGCGGCTTGTCAGGTTCGTATCTATATAATAATTCTGCCAATAAGGAAGAATATTTGAAAGAGGTGTTCAATACAATTGTTACTCGCGATCTTATAGAAAAATACAATATTTCAGATTACAGAATTTTACAGAATATGGCAGAATATCTCATGGATAATATTAGTAATATTTCTTCACCTAATAATATTGCTAATATATTGACATCAAATAAAGTGTCAATATCTCATGTGACAACAAGTCGTTACATTAATTTTTTGTGTAATGCTTTTTTATTTTATAAGGCGGACAGGTATGATATTAGAGGAAAAAAATATCTGGAATCACTTAATAAATATTACTTGGTTGATACTGGTATAAGATATGCCATTTTAGGTAAAAGGAATGTTGATTGGGGGCGTGTGTATGAAAATATTGTCTACATTGAACTATTAAGGCGCAACTACAGAGTTTATATTGGTAAGCTTTATCAGAAAGAAGTAGATTTTGTGGCGATGAAGTCAAATGAGAAAATGTATATTCAAGTATGCGATAATATTACTGACGAAAATACATTTTCTAGAGAAACGACACCATTGTTGCAGATTCATGATGCATATCCCAAAATAATAATTGCCAGGACAAAACATGATGATTATGATTATCAAGGGATAAAAATATTGGATATTGCTAATTGGCTGATAGCAGATCGCTGATCGCTTCTTCAATGCTTTCGTTTTCCTCGATCTCCAATTTCTTCCTGATATTAGTTCTCGCCTTGTTGACGGTGTTGATGCTCTTTCCGAGAATGTCAGCGGTCTCTTGCGAGGTGAAAGGCGTTAATGCCATGAGGCATACTTTATATTCGGTGTCGGAAAGAGTAGGGTATTTCTCCTTTATCTGCTCCGCTAATCTAGGATGTTCTTCATTAAATATTTTTAAGATAGCGTCGAAAGCAGTTTCAGTATTGTGATAGATTCTTCCTTTTATCATCTTATAATGTGATTCTGAATTGCTCTTGTTTCTGTCCATCAGCGTCATACTATATACAAGCATATATTTCCACTCCAAGTTACGCTTGTAATCGTCTTTGATTTCATTAAGTCGGAGAACCTCATTTTCAAACTTCAGTATTTCGTCTTTCAGTTTCAGTTCTTCCTTTCTTTTCCGCAGGTTGATCTTTGTCTGTATATAAAGAAGCATACCTGTTATTAATGTAACAAAAAGCGAAGACATGAGAAGTCTGTGTTTTCTCAGAAGCTTGACGTTATATTCGTTCTGTACCTTCTCGTAATCATATTTCTTCTGTATCTCCAAGACATTCTGCTGCAAGCGTTCTTCCAACATTTCGATGTCCATCTCAGCAAAGTTCTTGTAATAATGATAAGCCGATTCGTGGTTGTTATCATCCATCGCTCTCTTCGCTAAGAAATGGTATATCGATGTCTTCATCGCCTGATCTTCGATACTGTCGATTTTGTTTTTCAGAAGATTCTCATAATATGAACAAGAGTCGTTTTCGTTCATGTTAGAGAAGATATATGCCAAATTCAGATGATAGCGCGGAATTTCTTTCTCTTCATTATTATATCTCAACGAAAGTCTTATGTAATCCAAAGCTTGATTGTAGTTGCCAATCTCTTGATATAGAGCGCCGATATTTTGATAAGCTACGGAAATCACGTCATTGTCACCAGATTGTTCTGCATAACCGACGGCATCTTTGAAATATTGTATTGATTTGTCGGTGCTGTCCATTATGAAATAGGCTCTTCCTATGGCAGCATTGGTGTAGGAAAGCATTGTCGGGTTGTCTTTGGTTGTCACCGCCGACTCGTTGAGCATATTGATGGCTTCATCGAACGACCATTGTTCAAGAAGCAACATACCCATATACTGTTGAGCGAGGCCGAGCAGGGCGGTGTCGCCTTCCGATTTTGCCGCGTCGATGGTTTGTTTGTACGTCGCCATCGCGAGTTCGATTTCGGCGTTGTTTTCATACTCGCACGCCAAATCAAAAAAATCTTTCGCGGAACGACTTCTGCCGCATGAGAAAAGTAATATCAATAGTGCCGTTAATATGTGCAGCCTTTTCATATTCTCAGATTTTCAACTAACAAGACACACGTCCGTGTACCTCTACAAGAGATTCAGCTGATGACCAAAGGTTAAGGGGACTTCTATAAATTCCACGTTTAAATTAATTTTGACGATTATGATAAAAACTTTTTCGAGATTTATGTTTTATATTGAAATCTTTTCGTCTTTCTTTCAATCACATAGCTCGCTATGCTCTTTCAAAAAAAACAAAAATCTTCTCAAATATAAATTCATAAATCTTTCGAAAAGCAATTTATAGAAATCCCCATAATTCTCTAAAATTCTAATAAACTGTTGTCCGTTGACCGTTGTCTGTTGACATTCAAACTAACTTTCAATTTTCAATTTACAACTCAATCCATTCCCAGTCTGCTTCCAAAATGTTTCTGCGTTTTTTGCATTCATCGTCTTTGCAGATGAGGCTGAAATTATCTTTGTAGAATGTGATTCTGTATGTGCCAGTGCCTTTGCATTCGTTGTCGTCGTTTTCAAATACTATAAGGTTGTTTTCTATTCTGTAGTTTCCTGTCATAGGATTTGATGCGTCAACGCCAAAGAAATCAATGCGATAACCGAATTCGTCCATTGTAATAGACGCGCCTTGTTCCGAACAGAGCCAGCATCCTTTCAACGTTTTGGCAGTTTGAGTCTTGTTTTCCTGTTTTTTTTCCTCGGTCTTCACTTCTGGTTTGACTAGTTCTTTCTCTGGTTCTTTCTCAGTTTTTTTCTCAGTTTCTTTCTTGACGGACTCTTTTTTCTCGCTTTCCTTCTTCAGTTCCTTTTTTTCTGTCTGCTGTTTTTCTGTCTTCACTACTTCAGTCTTAGGCTTGCTATCGTTATTGATTTTGAAGTTGCCCATTACTAGAAAAACAGCGATTGTAACTATTGATAATAATAATAAGGTCAGTATTAGTTTCGAGAAGAAATTCATTGAACCGTTGCCCTTCTTTTTCTTGCTGCTTCCTTTCTTAGGTTTCGCTGTTTTTTTACCTTTTTTCGTCGTTGCCATAATGCTAATTTATTTGTCTGCAAGTTTAAGAAAAAAACTAAAACGAAAGGATAAATTTCTTAACTTTGCAACCAAAATAATCGAGCATGCAAGAATCAATTTTAATCTTGGATTTTGGATCGCAAGTGACGCAGCTAATCGGACGTCGTCTTCGTGAGTTGAATGTCTATTGCGAGATACATCCTTACAACAAAATTCCGGAACTTACGCCGGATATTAAAGGAGTCATTTTGAGCGGAAGCCCGTCTTCTGTTCGTGATGAGAAAGCTCCTTTCGTAGATTTGTCTGATATAAAAGGTAAATTACCTCTTTTGGGTATCTGCTACGGTTCTCAATTCATAGCACAGCATTTTGGTGGCGAAGTCAATGGTTCTATCGCAAGAGAATATGGTCGTGCTAACCTCAGCATCGTTGTAGAGTCATGTCCTTTGTTCGCAGGAGTAAGCAAGACTTCTCAGGTGTGGATGTCGCACGGCGATACCATCGCACGACTTCCTGAAAGAGCACACGTCATAGCAAGCACTGAAGACGTAGAAAACGCTGCTTATAAAATAGACGGCGAGGAGACTTACGCGGTGCAGTTCCACCCAGAAGTTTTCCATACTACAGAAGGCAGCAAGATGATAGGCAACTTCGCCATGAATGTATGCGGCTGTAAAGGCGACTGGACTCCAGACTCATTCATCGAAACTACAGTAGAGGCTCTTAAAAAACAACTCGGTGACGACAAAGTCATACTCGGTCTATCAGGCGGCGTCGATAGCACAGTGGCAGCAGTGTTGTTAAACAAAGCCATAGGTTCTAACCTGCATTGTATCTTCGTCGATAACGGCCTTCTTAGAAAGAACGAATTTGAAGATGTTTTAGATTCATATAAGGACTTAGGATTAAACGTTATCGGTGTCAACGCAGGAAAACTATTCTTGGATAAACTTGTTGGCGTGACAGATCCTGAGTTGAAACGTAAAGCCATCGGAACGACATTTATCGAAGTGTTCGAGATGGAAGCCAAGAAGATAAAAGGAGCTGACTGGCTCGCACAAGGAACTATATATCCTGACGTGATTGAAAGCGTAAGCGTTAACGGTCCAAGCTGTAAGATCAAGTCGCATCATAATGTGGGCGGTCTTCCAGAAAAGATGAATCTCAAGATAGTGGAACCTTTACGTTCTTTGTTTAAAGACGAAGTACGTCGCGTGGGGCGCGCCCTCGGAATCAAGAAGGAACTCATCGGTCGTCATCCTTTCCCGGGACCGAGTCTCGGAATACGTATCCTCGGCGAAGTAAGTGAAGAGAAATTAAGAATCCTCCGCGATGCAGACGACGTATTCATCTCCGGACTTAGAAACTGGAAATGCGAACTCCCAAGCGCATCTTATCCTAACGAGATGGCTGACAACTTATACGACGCTATTTGGCAAGCTGGAACAATGTTGCTTCCTGTGAAGAGCGTCGGCGTGATGGGCGACGAGCGTAGCTATGAATATACAATAGCGTTGCGTGCCGTTATCTCTACAGACGGAATGACAGCCGACTGGGTACATCTTCCTTACGAATTTATGGCTAAAGTGTCAAACGACATAATCAATAAAGTTAAAGGTGTTAACAGAGTATGCTACGACATCAGTTCTAAACCACCAGCAACAATTGAATGGGAATGATGTTAATTAACAATTAACAATTAACAATTGACAATTAACAATGTAGAGACGCGTCAATGTTTCCTGCAAAGAAATAAAAGAATCATTGACACGTCTCCTAATTTTAGAATAATTCAAATAATAATTAATTAATAATCAAAACCTCGTCGACTGTTGACCGTTGGTCGTTGACTGTTGACATCAAAAAAAATCATTAAGAAAAAGTTATGAAAACAATGAATTGGAAGAAAGAAGCATTGGCTTATTTCTATCTCGTTTTTGGTAGTTTGTTGTTCGCTCTCGGCGACGTATTATTCGTTAACCCTTATCTTTTGGCTCCAGGTGGAACATACGGTCTCTCGAACGTATTGAACACAGTATGGCCTTGGAAAATCAGTTTGTACGCCTTGTGTATGGATATTCCATTGTTGATTATCGGTACTTTGATTTTAGGACCAAAGTTCGGTTTCAAAACCATTTTGTCTACATTCTTGATTTTCGGTTTCACATTCTTGATTGAGACTTACATCGGTTACACACCAATCATCCAAAACGGTATCTTTGAAAATCCTGAAATAGTCAACGCAGAATGGTTGTTAGTGCCTCATTCAGAAAGCATCTATTTCGCTCCTGACTACTTCCTCAACACCTTGGTTGCCGGCGGTATCTACGGCTTGGCTATCGGTCTCATATTCAAGTCGGGTGCAACATCAGGCGGCAGCGACATCATCTCCATGATATTACATAAATATACAAAGATTTCCCTCGGTACTTTGGTTATGATCGTCGACTCATGTATTACACTCACAACATTGATTGCCTTCGGTCAGTTACGTCTTCCAATTTACTCAATCTTGGTTATCTTCATCGAAGGTAAAATCATCGACTTGGTTGTCGACGGATTCAACTCATACAAGACTGCATTCATCGTTACTGATAAAGCAGAAGAAGTTCGCGACATCATCGTCAAGGACATCAACCGTGGCGGTACCTGCTTCTTCGGTAAAGGTTTGTACAAAGGTGTAGATCGCAAAATGATCTATGTAACCTTGACACGTCCAGAACTCGTTAAGTTACAGTCATTACTCAGCGAAGTCGATCCTGAAGCATTTGTAAATGTTGTTTCAAGTACAGATATTTTAGGTAAGGGCTTTAAGCCACTTTCAGAATAAAATTAACAATTAACAATTAACAATGTAAGGACATATTGAATGTGTTCGCAGTAGGGACGTGTCAATCATGATTGATACGTCTCTTCTTTTTTTCTAAATTTTCAGATTTTCAGATTTTCAGATTCTCAGATTTCAAAAAAAATCCGTTGTCCGTAGTCTGTTGTCTGTTGACTTTTTCTTATCTTTGTCGAAAATTGTTTAAACATAAGAATTGTAATACCACTATCATAATAAGATAAAAATGAGAGTTTTAAAAATCTGTTTTTCCGTATTGGCAATATCATTGATGACGGTGTTCTTCGCTCCGTCGTTGCAGGCTCAGGAATCGTTGAAGTCTAATACCGTAACTGAATATAACGGAAAGAAATTCTACATCCATACCGTTAAAAAGAAACAGTCGTTGAACGATATTGCCGAAATTTATGGAGTGACCGTTTTTGATATCTTATCCGAAAATAAAGACCTTAAGAAAACAAATCCGAAAGCAGGAACCATAATAAGAATACCCTATAAGGAAGTTGTCGTCGAAGAAACTTTGCTTGAAGAAGAGTTGATAGAGCAGGATACCACAGTTTATGCTCCGGAATTTGTCCCGACTAATTTCGATCCGGAACGATTATATAAGGTGGCGTTGATGATGCCGCTTTATCTTGAACAGATTGATGAGAAGTTTCTTGGTGAAGAAGTTTCCAACAAGCAGCTTCTCGCGAAACCTTTCTCATATCTGCATTTTTATGAAGGCTTTATGATTGCCGTAGATTCTATGGTGAGCAAATATGATATGAAGATCGACCTTAAGGTATATGATGTAGATCAGGATACGAATAAGGTTGTCGTCGCACTGAACGATACTTGTCTTGCGAAAATGGATGCTATTGTCGGTCCTTTTCATCTGAAACCTTTTGAGAGAGTCAACGCTTTTGCAAACGAAAACGAGATAATGATAGTGAATCCGATGACAAATAGGGAAGACCTTGTCTTGAATAATAAGAATACGGTGAAAGTGAAACCGTCGTATTCTTATCAGATGAGATGGCTCGAAGAAATAATAAAGGAAAAATATACGGACAACAATATATTCGTCTTCGCGATGGACACTTCGTACATGCATTACGCGATACAAATTGAGGAGATTGCATTGAGAAACATAGACGAGTTTTCATACGTCACTAATCATAAGATTATTAAGACAATAAAAAAACACCATGATTTCCTGAAAAATGAAGAGATAGAATTCGACTCCACGAGATATCAGTCTGATAATGTCGTATTTGATGTTGAGATGATAAATGAATTTCCAGATGACACAACGAAGTTAAGAAATCAGGTCGCTGTTTATGATTATTCTGTTGACAGCTTGAATAAAATCAAAAATTCAGCTTCCGCATTTAGAAATAATCTTGTGATTGTTTATGGCGATAGTAAAGTCTTTGCAACAGAAATACTTAACAAGTTGAATATTCTTTCGAAAGATTTTCCTGTCACTCTGATTGCACTTCCCGACTGGTCAAAATATGATCGTCTTTTCAACGAAAATCTGATGAAACTTAGCACGATTATCTTCGATGATGATTTTATCAATTATGATACTTATCCTGTAGGAAAATTCATTTGCAAGTTTAGAGATAAATATGGAACCGAACCAAAAGAGATCGCTTACCATGGTTTCAACATCGGTTGGTATTTTCTGAATGCATTAATTAATTATGGTGATGATGTGTATGATGCAATTTTGAATTACAGAATAAATCTTTTGAATACTGAATTCCATTTCGAAAAGAAATCATCGTCAGACGGATATGAAAATTCATTCTGGAATATATATCAGTATAAGAATTATCAGAAAAATATTATGAAACTTGATACTATCGGTTATGAATATTAATTCATTTTCAAGAATAAACAAACATAATTATATAAGGTGTATCTCGGTTGTCTTGAACCTGTTTTTGACAGCATTTCTGTTCATATCATGCGGAAATTCTGAAGACGACAATGTGGTAAAATCATATTATGATGACGGGACGTTGAAGTCGGAATTGAGATACAAAGACGGAAAATTGAATGGCGAAAGTGTCTGGTATTATTCTAACGGCAAGCCGCAGATGAAGATAAATTACACTAACGATACCTTGAATGGCGAGGCTGTACGTTGGTATGATAACGGTAATGTCGAGGCGAAATATTTCTTCAAGGACGACCAATATGAAGGATCTTTTGAAAAATATAATGTCTATGGAGCGAAGGTGAAGTTGGAGCATTACAGGGACGGAGTGCTTCATGGCGAGCTCAAACAATGGTACGACAACGGGAATTTATTTGTGGAAGGTATGTATAACGAAGGCATGTTCCACGGTAAGTGGGTTATTTATTACGAAAACGGAAGTGTAGGTTCATTTGCTACATACAATAATGGGGCAGGGGTTCAGAAAGGATATTCGACGGATGGCATTTTAATAACAGAAATACATTACCGTGACAATGTTAAAGATGGCGAGGAAATACATTATGACAGAAATGGTTCGGTTGTAGAAGTGCTGTTGTGGGAAGAGGGCGAATTCGTGAAAAAAATCAATAAAAAATAATATTTTGATTTTGGAAAAAATATTTGATAAATATTTGGAAATTATAAATTAAAAACATTACCTTTGCGGAACGATTATTAAATGAATTAATCTTAATTTATTAACCCAATAAAAAAATTAAAGTAATGAACGTACAAACCATTATGACAAACTTGGAAGCAAAGCATCCAGGTGAAAAAGAGTATTTACAAGCAGTCCGCGAAGTTTTGGAATCAGTAGAAGAAGTCTACAACCAACATCCAGAATTCGAAAAAGCAAAAATCGTTGAACGTTTGGTAGAACCAGATCGTATCTTCACATTCAGAGTTGTATGGGTTGACGATCAAGGTGAAGTTCAAACAAACATCGGTTACCGTGTACAATACAATGCAGCTCTCGGCGCATACAAAGGCGGTCTCCGTTTCCACCCAGCTGTTAATGTTTCAATGTTGAAATTCTTAGGCTTCGAACAAATATTCAAGAACGCTTTGACAAACCTTCCACTCGGTGGTGGTAAAGGTGGTGCTGATTTCGACCCAACAGGAAAATCAGACGCTGAAATCATGCGTTTCTGCCACGCTTTCATGTATGAATTATGGAGAAACATCGGTGCTGACCAAGATTCACCAGCTGGTGACGTCGGCGTTGGCGGCCGTGAAATCGGTTACTTGTACGGTATGTACAAAAAATTGGCTCGCGAACACAGCACAGGCGCATTGACAGGCAAATCATACGGCTGGGGTGGTTCTTTGATCCGTCCAGAAGCTACAGGTTTCGGCGCTATGTACTATGTCAACCGCATGGTAAAACAAGTTGGCGACACAATGGAAGGCAAGAGAATCGCTTTGTCAGGCTTCGGTAACGTAGCATGGGGCGCAGCAACAAAAGCTATCGAACTCGGTGCTAAAGTCGTTGCTATCTCAGGTCCAGACGGCGTTTGCGAAATCCCAGAAGGTATCACAATGGAAATGGTTAACTATATGCTCGAAATGCGCGCTTCAAACCGCAACAAAGTTCAAGATATGGCCGACAAATTCCCAGGCAAAGCTATCTTCACTCCTGGTAAGAAAGCTTGGAGCATCAAGTGCGACATCGCATGTCCTTGCGCATTCCAAAATGAAATGAACGAAGACGACGCTAAAGAATTGTTAGCAAACGGCGTTAAATATGTAGCTGAAGTCTCTAACATGGGTTGCCAACCAGGCGCTATCTCAACAATCCAAAACGCTGGTATCCCATTCGGTCCTGGTAAAGCTGTTAACGCTGGTGGCGTTGCTACATCAGGTCTCGAAATCTGCCAAAACGCTGGTCACATCAACTGGACAGCTGAAGAAGTTGACGCTAAGTTGTTAAAGATTATGAACGACATCTATGACCTCTGCGTTGAATACGGTAAAGAAGCTGACGGCACAATCAACTACGTTAAAGGTGCTAACGTCGCCGGTTTCATGAGAGTAGCTAAAGCTATGTTGGCTCAAGGTATCGTTTGATATATTCTAATAGAATTTATTTCTATAAACATAAACCTCGGGATTAAACCCCGAGGTTTTTTGTTATATTTGCACCTATGAAAAAACTTACATGTTTTATCTTGTTATTATCACTCGCGTCTCAATGCATTATGGCAAATTGCCAAGACTCGATTTCGGTCAGTCAGGATAAGTTGACTATAGCGAAATTATATTATGACAGCGCATTTTTATGTCTGTCAAATAAAGATTATTATTCGGCTATGCCTAAACTGATAAAGACAGCCGCACTTGTAGAGAATCTGCCTGAAGACATGACAGACGAGGAAATTCATCTCACCTCAAGGGCGTATTATCAGATGGCGTATGTGTTTCAGAAAATGATTATGACATCGTATGCTGTTGAGACAGCTCTCAGAGCCTCGCAATATCAAGATATGAGACAGGATACAGCATGGATGCTATTCACTAAAATTAGATTGGCAGAATATTATCAGGTGACGAAAAATAAAGATTCGGTCGATTATTATCTCAAACAAGTGATTCCGTTATCAGATTCTGTGAAGTATACTTATGAATACAATACAGCATTGAGACTTGCTGCTCGTAATTATTACGATATGGAAGAATATGATACGGCTTTTATATTGTATAAAGATATAATAAATTTTAAACAGCGACATGGTATGACTACATTGAATGATTCTATCTCATTAGGAATCTTGATGTTTCATAGTCCGTACGAATATCAGTCTAAACCATATCTTGCCAAAGCTTTTGACAAGATTGAGAGAAATCCATCGACTAATATGAGAGATATGGGACTTATATTTTTTCTTCTGTCAAAATTATATGAGAAAGAAGGTAATAGCGACAGTGTTTCTATATGTCATAAACTAATGCCAGAATTTATTGATTACATGGCTGAAGAGAAAAGCGATGAATTAAAACTTGAATTAATGTACAATAATTTTAAAACGGAACGTGACCAACGTCTGTATGAATTGCGATTGCAGAAAGAGAAAATAAGGAATCGTAATGTTGCCATATATTGCGTGTTTGCCTTGTCAATCTTGTCTGGAATTACGATTATATTAAAGAGAAGAAATAGGAAGAAGCTTGATGATGTCTCCGATTATAATAAGAAATGGAAATCTATTGAGCAAAACGAATTGTTGCAATGTGTTAGGTCAAGGCTTGTAACCGACAATGGCGAGAAAATATCTGTTAAGAATATAGAGAAATATAGCGACAGAAGTTTAAGCAGTATAGAATTGATGGAATTGAGACGTTTGATTGATACGACTTTCAACGGACTTGTCAGTCGGTTGTCTGAACGGTATCCTGAATTGAATAAGGTTGACATCTACTGCTGCTGTTTGTCGCTTTTAGGCTTGACTAATTCGGAGATGGCAGTTCTCCTCGGAGTTAGGTACAGTGCCATCAGCACACGAATCAACAGTATAAAAAAGATATTTGGTACAGAAGAGAGTATTGGTGATTTTGTGGCAAGATACTATTCCGAGATGTAGTGATGCCATTGTTGAAATAGCCCTTATATTTCTCAAAATGGGATAAAAGGACTATTATAGGGACGAAATAAGCAGGATTGTAAAAAAATGTAAAAAATATACCTTTCTTTATATTTGCATGCGGTGTAATTTTGCGGCATGATTAACAAAAATAAAAATTGAATTATGACACGCAAAGTTATTTTACTTACAGTTTTAATGTCACTTGTTGGGATTAAAATCACTTATTCCCAAGAATGGCAGTTTTCTATAGAATCAGATACTTTAGAAGGTTATGGATTTACATCAAATGTCATAGAATTATCTAATGGCAATTTACTAATGCCATGTAATCATGCCTTTAGATATAATCCGCATGAGCATGCGACTATATGTCCTTCAATAATATTATTGTCAAAAGATGGAAAAGAATTGGCTCGCAATGATTTTTTTCGTCCAGGATATTGTTTAATGTCTCACGGACAAGCATTTGAAAAAAATAACAGTCTGTACTATTTGACAACATATACTCCAGAACATACGCAAAATTGTTTCAATAATCATTTCGAGAATTCTGACAATCCTCCATCAGATGGGAAATTAGTACTGATGAAATTAGACGACCAACTTAATATGGAAGAATGTTATGAGCATAGTTGGCCCGTCGATACTTACGAAGACCATGGAGGTATATGGGAAATATATCCTAATGGATTCAGCGGAAATATTTATCTCTTTACGGCCTTTGAGGAAGATGACAACATCGTTGGAGCCTATTGGAAGTCTGTAAGTTATGACAGTCCTTCAAGAGGTAATGATACCTTGTTCTTCTTCAGGATGAATTTTGACGGAGAGATGTTGCTTAAGAAAGTTGCCAAGGTGGATGTGGGAAAAGGAAATAGATATTTGGCGGAAGAAGAATCGGCGAATGACAGAGGATTAAAAACTAATTATTTTCGTGGAGATCATTTTGTCTCAACGGATTACGGTTACATCTTTTATGTAAAGGGAGACGGTGCTCCTAACAACTCATATCTAGGTGCGGGACGTGCCATGTATTATGACAAAGACTTTAATTTGTTGAGGACAAGGTATGTAAAATTTAACAATCCGTATCACGGTGAAACCATAGGAGATTTCAATGTTTGTCGTAGTAATCACAACACAACATATCTTTCATCGCAGATGAGAAGTCCTGACGATCCTTCCGGTGATGAAGATTGTTGCTTATATGAATTAGATGATGATATAAATGCAGAATCGAACTGGATCGATAATATAAATTATATTCACAGGAAAACTGACGAATGGGATCAACCAAGTTTTTTGTCATCAGTGGATTTGATAGACGATAATTCATTGTGCTATGTTTACGAGTTGTATGAAGGTTTAGGAGGTAATTTAGATTCATATCTTGTAATAGAACATCTTGACAATAATTTTGATACAATTTCAACTTTTTATTACGGTGTCGATAATAGAATGCAAGAAGACGTATATTGTATAAAGAGAGTAAGTGACGGTGTGATAATTATTCATGATAAAACTGGTTTGGATATAGATTATTTTAGTAGTTGCATCACCAAATTCCCAGCCACAGCCTTCGGTTTCGAACCAGACAACATCGAAGAAGCCCACGCACACAACCTGCATCTCGCTGTCGCCTATCCTAATCCGGGCGGTGATGTTTTGAATATAAGAACCGGCTTGCGCAACGCTACATTGCAAGTCTATGATATGCAAGGAAGAATAATCCATTAACAAATAATTACAGATGAAGTCACAAGCGTAGACGCCTCGAAATGGAGCTCGGGAACATACGTTTGGAAGTTGAAAACTGAAAATGGAAAGTTGAAAGTTGAAGAAGGGAAATGGATTAAAGAACTTTAGAATTTTAGAATTTTGAACTATGAATAAATTTATTATTAAAACCGCAATGCTAATCCTACTTATCTGTAGGATTAGCACTACTTTTTCCCAAGAATGGCAATTTTCTATAGAACCAGATTCTTTAGAGGGTTATGTTTTTTATGAAAATGTCACAGAACTATCTAATGGTAATTTACTAATACCATGTAGTCATGCCATTAGAAATACCCCGCAAGAGTATGGAACTATGAGTCCTTCAATAATGTTATTGTCAAGAGATGGTGAAGAATTGGCTCGAAATTATTTTTTTCGTCCTGGATATTGTACAATATCTTTCGGACAAGTCTTTGAGAAAGATAACGCCCTATACTATTTGACAGCATATACTCCGGAACATACGAAAAATTGTTTCAATAATCATTTCGAGAATTCTGACAATCCTCCATCAGATGGAAAATTAGTACTGATGAAGTTAGACGAGCAACTTAATATGGAAGAATGTTATGAACACAGCTGGCCCGTCGATACTTACGAAGACCACGGTGGAGAGTGGGAGATCTACCCGAATGGATTCAGCGGAAATATTTATCTCTTCACTGCCTTTGAGGAAGACGGTAACATTGTTGGAGCATATTGGAAATCGGTGAGTTATGACAATCCTTCAAGAGGTAATGACACCTTGTTTTTCTTCAGGATGAATTTTGACGGAGAGATGTTGCTTAAGAAAGTTGCCAAGGTGGATGTGGGAAAAGGAAATAGATATTTGGAAGAAGAAGAATCGGCGAATGACAGAGGATTAAAAACTAATTATTTTCGTGGAGATCATTTTGTCTCAACGGATTACGGTTACATCTTTTATGTAAAGGGAGACGGTGCTCCTAACAACTCATATCTAGGTGCGGGACGTGCTATGTATTATGACAAAGACTTTAATTTGTTGAGGACAAGGTATGTGAAATTTAACAATCCGTATCATGGTGAAACCATAGGAGATTTCAATGTTTGTCGCAGTAATCACAACACCACGTATCTTTCATCGCAAATGAGAAGTCCTGACGATCCTAGCGGTGATGAAGATTGTTGCCTATATGAATTAGATGATGATATAGATGCAGAATCGAACTGGATCCATAATGTAAATTATATTCACAGGAAAACCGACGAATGGGATCAACCAAGTTTTATGTCATCGGTGGATTTGATAGACGATAATTCATTGTGCTATGTTTACGAGTTGTATCAAGGTTTAGGAGGTAATTTAGATTCATATCTTGTAATAGAACATCTTGACAATAATTTGGATACAATTTCAACCTTTTATTACGGTGTCGATGATGGAATGAAAGAAGCAGTATATAATATAAAGAGAGTAAGTGACGGTGTGATAATTGTTCATGATAAAACTGGTTTGGATATAGATTATTATTTTAGTAGCTGCATCACCAAATTCCCAGCCACAGCATTTGGTTTCGAACCAGACAACATCGAAGAAGCTCACGCTAATAACCTGCATCTCGCTGTCGCCTATCCTAATCCCGGCGGTGATGTTTTGAATATAAGAACAGGCTTACGTAACGCTACATTGCAAGTCTATGATATGCAAGGAAGAATAATCCATCAACAAATAATTACAGATGAAGTCACAAGCATAGACGCCTCGAAATGGAGTTCGGGAACATACATCTGGAAGTTAACAGTTAACAATGAACAATTGACAGTTGAGGAAGGAAAATGGATTAAATAGAATTGAAAGTTGAAAATTGAAAATTGAAAGTTGGTTTGAATGTCAACAGTCAACAGTCAACGGTCAACGGTTTTTTAGAGTCTTAGAAACTGAGAAATCAGTGAACATCAGTGGAATTTGTGGGAAAGAAAAAGGAACTGCAGATTTCACAGATTGGCACAGAAGATATCTGAGAGGAACTTTGAACTTTGAGCTTTAAATCTTAGTTC
Organism: Bacteroidales bacterium; assembly: GCA_045591245.1. Lineage (GTDB taxonomy): Bacteria > Bacteroidota > Bacteroidia > Bacteroidales > F082 > Limimorpha. The sequence goes on along the minus strand of JAZNSO010000045.1, from coordinate 5,169 downwards.
AACAGCTTTAGTTCAAAAGCCTTAGTTTAAAAATTCAATTACTTAATAATCAATAATTTACATCCTCGATTTTATAAAAAAATATTTAAAAAGGTTTGGATTTTTGAAATAAAATTATAAACTTTGCAGAACGGAAAATGAAAGGAAACAACATGGAAAATAACATACAAATAAATAATACGGTTCTGCCCACGATTAAGGATAAAAAGTTAATAAATAGAACCTGCCTATATTTATATTATCGAATCAATATTTTTTTATGTATTATATATTGGAACAGCAAACGTAGGAGATTTTTTGACAAAGATATAGGTTACATCGGTGATTGGTTAAGCAGTTCAACATTGATATATTATGATAAAAAAAGAGGATTATACAGTGTTCGTTCTATAATGACAGATATTTGTATATGGGATGATTTTTTAGGCTCACTTGGTTTTGATAATTATATTACAGAAGAGAATGATTATGAATATATCAAAAGAACAGGTCAATTAGAAATAAATAATGATGAAGATCTTCAATTCAACTATATGTTGAATTTCATGAGATCTCAAAGTAAAATATGGAATTTAAATAAGTTAGTTTATGATATAGAAACTCAAGACCCTCAGACAATGGATGATTGGAAGCAAAGTAAAGATGGTTTGCAGAAAGTGATAAAATCTTTATAACATTCAAATAAGAATAATTATATGGAAATAAAAGAGCGTAATCTATCGTCTGGATTCTGTACCTTTATAGAAATATGTAGGGCTTTTGATTTTTTGAAAAGCGAGGGTTATGTAACTTCCGAGTTTTTCACTGGACGAGATGTATATGTCGTTTATAAAAATTCCAGAATAAACCAGACCATAACAATTTCTCTTCCCGAACCTAACGAAAAAACTTTCATGAGATGGAAATGGAAAATCGTAACCAATAAAAAAGTTTTCTTGTTTACCAAAACAATATCAATTACAGACTGTTTGGAATTGCCCGCAAATTTAAACCTAACTGAACAATTGATTGCATATTCACAATTTATACGTGAAAATATTATGTCAATTGTTATGGGTGAAAAGTGGAAACAAATTGATAATTGCCAATATCAAGGATTAAGGGATAATCAAGTCAAATGTAATGATATAAATGATTTATCGGAAGAAGAGAAACTGTTTTGGGAAATATATAATACATTCAGTTTCCTTTACATTGAAGGTTATCATAGCTCTGAATTTAATATCGGAAAGATGGTTTCGCTTACATTCGTCAATTACAGATTAAAACAAGATGTTACAGTATCAGTGAGTTCACTTTCTTGCGAATGTGATATTGTCATAGAAAAAAAGAATGCAAGATTGAAACAGTCAATATCTGTAAAGGATATAATTGATAAATATGAATGGCATAAAAACACTTGTTCGCTGATTTCCTATTCCGATTTCATCCAACAGAATCTTATGCCGGTAATCAGAGGAGAGAAATGGGAATAAAATTTAACTAAGCAGCTTTTACAGCAATACCTTATATAATTTGTTACCTTTGCTAAAGTTGTAAATAACATGTTATGAAGAAATATTAACTACTTCCTGAAGCTGGTACAAGATTTCTACCCATATCTCTGACTTTTTACAAATAACGCTTGTTTTTATCTCTGACTTTTTACAAAAAATGCTTGTTTTTATCTCTGACTTTTTACAAAATGATTATCTTTGTAATAAATATTAAAACTATGGAATTCCTTTATCCTAATATGCTTTACGCGCTCTTCGCGCTGATAATCCCGATTATCATTCATCTGTTTAATTTCAGAAGACACAAGCCGTGTCGTCAGTGAGATGTCTAATGAGATATTTGGTGTGTTATAAAAGTGAGGCTGACCCCAAAATGCTTTCTGGTCAGCCTTATTTTTATTATTATCAGTAAAACTGAATTTTCCGTTTTGTTGCATTATTTACTGATGGTTGTCTCTGAGCAAATCGTTGACAGTTTTAACAGGATTGAAAGTGATGATAGGAACTTCTACGAAGATATTGATCCAGTCTGCCATTGCGCCATTCCATAATCCAGGCAGTTCGAGAGCTTTTAAGTCTTTGCCGTCTTTTGATTTCTTTGAAATGAATCCGGTATTGACGTCTATATAATCATTCAAGTCAAAGCTGTTGCCTTTGAAATCTTGTGTGGCGCAGACCAAGTCAACAGGGTTGAAGTGAGTCGCTGATTTGAAGATGGATTCTTGTTTTTCATCGTTATGATTCATCTGTGAAGATTCTACAATCTGCAATGAAATTTCGTCGTTGCTGTTCCTTACCCAATAAGGACCTCCTCCAGGCTCACCTTCGTTCTTCACCATGCCGCATATCCTCATCGGACGATTCAATTTGCTGTAAAGGAAGTCTATCTTTTCTATCTCGTTGTATGTTTTGAAGAAATTAGGAATGTCTATCATTAATTTTTCTCTGGCGAAATTAGCGATTTCATCAATTTCATCATTAGCCAGACATCCTTCGTCCAATAAATTGAGATATTCAAATTGTTGTTGTTGTAACTTGAAGAGATATCCTCCCAAGACTTTCTTGTAATCGTAGGTTGTCGGTTTAAGTCTGTCAGGGACTACGTTGTCGATATTTTTTATGAAAATGATTTCCTTATGCAAGTCGTTAAGATTTTGTATGAGTGCGCCATGACCGCCAGGGCGGAAGAAGAGACTGCCGTCGTTGTTACGGAATGGTTCGTTGTTAATATCAACGGCGATGGTGTCGGTCGATGGTTTCTGGACGGAATAAGTGATCTCATATTTGATGTTAAACATTTCCTCATAATGAGGCAAGACTTCTTCAACGACTTTTTTGAATATGTCAAGATGTTCTTGTGAGACGGTGAAATGTAGTTGAGCTACAACACCTTCGTCTGTCTCGGCAGTGCTGTAATGCGCTGCTTCCACCAGATGTTCTTCTAAGGCGTAACGTGAAACTTCTTTATATTTATGGAATTTTAACAATGCCTTTGGCAGTTTGCCATAACCGAGACCTTCGTTTTCGAGAAGGAATTCTGCAATTTCAACAAGACGATTTTCGCTTAAAAGTGTGTCGATGTCTTTGTTGTGTTCGGCTAACTTGTTTTTTAAATCATCGTAAAATGCGAATTCCCTTATACTCAAGAAGAAGTTTTCGATAGAATCAGCCTTGACGTTTTCTTTCTTTAAAAAATCTTCAGGGATTTCCTTGCCTTTGAATTCTTCAACAAAAGAATAAACGTTTTTAAACATTCGGCTGGCGGCTCCCGATGCTGGAATGAATTTCAGTATGTCGTAATATTGTTTATCCTCATCAAATTGTTTTATAAGTTCTTGAACTTCAGCGTCGCTGAATTTGATAATGCCATTGCCGATTGTTGCTGGCGCTACTAAATCGCTGAAAGGAAATCCTGTCTTGAACTGATTGACTTGTCTCTCTACTTGTTCAACTGAAATGTTAAGATTTTCAAGTTGTTTCTTGTCGTTTGCTGATAATTCTAACATAGGCTTATTAATTTGGACATCACAAAGATATAAATTTATCTTTATGTTGTTAAACTTTTTTTAAAAATAAATGTATATATTTGCGATAGGAATAAAAAAAACTCATAAAACTTAAATTATATGATTAATAAAAAGTTACAAGACGCTATCAATGCGCAGATAAACGCTGAGTTATGGTCGGCTTATCTTTATTTGTCGATGGCTACAAACTTCCATGAAATGGGTTTGGGCGGTATCGCTAACTGGTTTGAGGTTCAATTTAAAGAAGAACAAGATCACGCCATGATTTTCTATAACTACTTGGTTTCACGTGGCGGTCGTGTTGAACTTAAAGCTATCGACGCTGTCAAGACTAAATGGGAGTCACCATTGGAAGCTTTTGAAGACACACTTCAACATGAACAAAAAGTTACTTCTTTAATCAACGACATCAATGCTTTGGCTGTTGAGTTGAAAGATTACGCAACACAAAATCGTCTCGTATGGTTTATCGACGAACAAGTTGAAGAAGAAGAGACAGCTCAAAAGATGATTGACAGTCTCCGTATGATTAAGGATAATCCTTACGCTGTTTATATGTTTGACAAAGAATTAGCTGCAAGAACATATACAACGCCATCACCATTGGCAACAACAGCTGAATGATAATATCCACGTATCGCAAGTATCTGCGCATATATTTAATATTGTTAAGATATTTGTGTATAAAATTAAAGTCCGATGTAGAGTCGGGCTTTTTTATTTGTTCTTAACTTATATTAACATAAATCTTGTCAGTTTGTTAATGTTTTGTTAAATAATGCTATAGTTGTAAAAAATCTCTGTTAAAACTCTTGACAAAAGGTGGTTGTAATGTTTATTTTTGAAGAAAAAATAATTTTAATTTGTTAGTAAATTTACTATCTTTGCAAAAGTTTGAAGGGAGGGATTTGTGGAGAAATTAAAGACCAAAATTGTGATTAAAATACTTGAGGCTGACGGTTGGTATTTTGTGAGGCAAAAAGGAAGTCATAGACAATATAAACATCCTACTAAAAAAGGAACTGTTACAATAAATGGTAAGTTAAACGATACTCAGGATCAGGAGTTATTAATAAGTATATTTAAACAAGCGGGATTAAGATAATATGAATAAGATTTTAGTTAATATAGTGTGGAATGAAAATTACGGAGCATATTCTGATGAAGTTCCAGGATGTGTTGCTACAAATGCAACTATTGATGGTGTTAAGGAAGCGTTCATGTCAGCTTTGGAATTTCATATTGAAGGCTCTGATTATGATGAATTGCCGCAATGTTTAAAGGAGGAATACGAACTGGAATTTGAACTTTCTGTTTCGGCATTGCTTCATTATTATGACAAGATTCTTACGAGGGCTGCATTGAGTAGAATTACAGGTATCAATCAGAGACAATTAGGACATTATTTAAGCGGTTATAGAAATCCTCGAAAAGACAAAAGAGAGATAATTGTTAAAGGATTGCATAGAATAGGAGAGGAGTTGCTGAATGTGAGGTAAAAAAAGGAGACTGTAAATTAAACTGTGTCAAGACGACAATAAAAGAAGTCTAACACAGTTTAATTTTATTAATTATGGGAAAAGAAGAAATAGATTACAAATTAGCTGCTCATCAGTTGAGAACCGGCAAACCATTGTTTGGCGAAG
>JAZNSO010000044.1:0-5425 GCA_045591245.1 Bacteroidales bacterium | reverse complement strand
ATAAAATCCTGATTCGTAAAGCGTATGCAATAGAGGCGCTATGAGCAAGGCGCACAACACTATCGCGAGGTTACCGCCCAAACGAGACATCAACGCCATTCGTTCTTCCAAGCGTTCCTGCATATAAGCCTCTTTGGAACCAGCTTGAGGGAATTTATTTACTTTCTGCAACACACTCCAAGCCTTTCCGAACCTCCGCATGCTGCAATAACGATTAACCTTGTCTTTAAGGTCGTCCATGTGATCCGACACCGGCGATGTCACTGTAATAAGTTTCCAATCAGAGCCAAGCAACAAGCAAGTGTATTTTTTTCTGTCCACTTCATAGACGACAGTCTTGGCTTCACATTCGCAGGCTTCCAAAAGATTAAAGCAAACTACAGTATTCGAAGGATGATCAATTCTATTTGGCAGTCGCGACAACATACTTCCTACAATTGGACGAGATGCGAGATCATTTTTATCAAAATTTTCTTTGTCGATATTCAGTTTCTCTATTACTTGCCAAGGAGTACTGTTGTTAAATAATTTTATAATCTTTGGGACTTCATCTGAAGGAATTTGAGAAGGGAAACAATAATCGACATGTGTCTTGAAATAATGACTGCAACTCAATTTCCAGAAACGCACCAATTCTTTGTCGCCAATGCATGTTGGGCATGTAACTCTACCGCTGCCGATGCAAGTAGGACAAGTCTCCGTTACATACTTGATATCTTCTACTTTTCCAGATCTATTACATCGATAACAAGTTTTGTATCGAGTATGTGTTTTTGTAACATAACGAGTTTTTACTCCTTCTGGACTGTTGTAATATTCTAATTCTTGCGTAGTGTAAGTTCCATCATACAACTCACCTTTACCACCACAGGTCTCACATGTTTTTGTGTATTTTACAGCACGCTCTATAGTTCCTTTTCCTCCGCATTTGCTACAAGTGACTTTTCCTGAGGCACTACAAGTGTGACATGCGGTAACGTATTGAGACCCTGGAACAGGAAACGATTTGTCATTATTTGCAAAAGCATTAGGATAAATGTTAAAAGACCATCGATTTATCTGTGATTCAGAACTGATGGTTTTTGGCGGAAATTTTCTTCCTCCGACTCTTTCATACGTATTTTCAAGTGTACGGCTATCGTATTGTGTCTTAAGCAATCCTCTGTAAATTGGCGAGTCCCACACTTCGACAATCTTTAATTGTTCGCCCAATCTGTTACGATTGTAGCCTTTTATTGATTTTGCCCATTCGTTGAACAACTGACGGAAACGATTTTCCTCTGATTTGGAGAAATTAATTTTTTGTGCATTTCTATAATTTGCCATAATAAGTCCTCCTTAAAATGAAGTTGCTTCATTATCAAAATCGAGTTTACGTATAGCACTTAATCCTAATCGTATCGATACGATTAATGCTATGATTATCAAGATTGCTAATATCAGAGGTAAAAATAAGGCCAGACTTTCCTTTACATTTATCTCTTCCTGATGCTCATCTAATGCTTTCCAAGAATACTCCACCACAGTAAAGCCTTTAAATTCTTTGTCGGTCTTGCCAGCATCAGCATCTTCCTGGAATAGTGCGTCGGCATATTGAAGCAACTTATCTTTTTCAACTTCAAAACTCGAAAATGAATAAGCCTTATAAGCAGACGGCAATGCTTCTTTTAACTCTACAGAAGACTTCATCTCAGGAAATCTGCCTAAGGAAAATCTATGCAAAAGCAATATTCCAACCAGTGCTATCAGTAAGAAGATAATTTTCTTAATTGTTTTTCTCATTACTTTTATGATTAAGATTATTATTTAAACGCATTCTCTTTAAGACCATCGCCTTTCAACGTTAAACGGTCGAAGTAGGAAGGGACATTTCTTCCAAGATACTTATCAACATACATCTTCGCCATATATTGACCGAGCATGAAGCCGTGACCACGCATACCGGCAATAAGGTTATTGTCGGGGTCTACTATATAGCGAGGTTCCGTATAATAACCAGACCAGAAAGCCTGGAAGCTTACAGCACCCAACTGAGGAATCCATTGACGGAAGACTTCAGCACAAATTTCAATAAACGATTTAGAATTGTATCTCAAGTCCTTAACTACTTCTGAAGCATCTGTTGCCGGAGAAGCACAACCGATTATCTGTCCTGTGTGAGCAAATTGTTGTCCATAAACTGCTGAGAATCCTTTATAATTTCTGCGGTCTATAATCATATCTAAGGCATCACCGTCTTTTCCCATCAAAGGCAAACGTCCAGTAATAAAAGCCTGATGCTTAACAGGATAAAAGCCAGTATCAACACCTAATTGTTTAGCGAATTCACCAGCATTTGCCCCAAGAGCATTGACGAAATGTTCGCAATGAAATTCAATAAATTCTTGATTATGATTATAAACCAAAGCCATAAAACCTTTATCGGTACGTTGTACTTCAAGCAGACGAGCGTCTTCCATAAAGACACCGCTGTTTTGCGCACCGACTTTTCTGATATAATCTATTACACGTCCTGGAATTGCCTGCCAACAATTCTGCGTTATAAGAGCTGCCTGATAGGTATCAAGATTTGGATTAAAGTAAGGAGAAATTTCTTTTGTAAAATCTTTTTTATCAACCATATAACCTTCCGACCAAGCAAGCGACGCTTGCAAAGCCTTATATTCTTTTTCATCGTGAGCAAGTCCCACGTAACGAATTGGTTTATATCTAATGTTAGCTACTTTTTGTATTTCTTTAAAGATTTCCTGGTTCTGGTTAGCTATTTCTGCGATTTCGGGAACAGAAAAAGCAGGACGTCCACCGCCTATATTACGCCACGAAGAACCATGTTCGTAGTTTATAAGATAAGTTTTTTTGCCAGCTTCAGAAAAATAACGGAATGCGGCACTACCTGTAATACCACCTCCAGCAATAAGCACATCGCAATCAATGCGTTTACTTGTCTTATTTGCAGGAATTATAATATTTGTATTTGTCGTTGGCGGCTGCAATTCATTAAATGTCACCTGATTCGAAAGAGGTCCACGCGGTGTTGATTCGCCTCTAAGTTCAATTCCGTGGTTGCGTAACAACTGACGAGCTCTCGGAATACAACGCTTGCCTCTACAAGTTCCCATGCCAAGACGCGTGGTATGTTTCAGTTCATCAACAGAAATTGATTTTCTGTCACCTACAACTTCCAGAATCTTTTCAATTGTCACGTCTTCACAATGACATACGAATTTCTGACCTTTCTCATAATCAGAAAGAGATTTCATCACAAGAGGTTCCAGATAATTCTCTTTGACAATAAAGCCTGTAATATCTGTCAAGACTGCATCATCAACATCAAAAGCTTTGACGCGAGCGACATTCGTCTTATTCGACTTCTTCATTATCTTCTCGATGATACCTTCTCCTACTCTCTCGCCTTTATCGTTGATTAGATAAACTTCAGAATTATCTTTCACTTCATATTCAAAAGGCAGGAAAAGGCGTTTTTGTTTAAGGTCATAACCGAAAATTGCAAGTCCCGGGCAATGCGAGACACATTCCATACAACCGATACATTTGTTGTAATCAATCACAGGAACGCTGCTGGTTGTCGGTTTGACAATTGCTTTTTGAGGGCATGAGAAGGTACAAGGATTACAAGCGAAGCCATACACACAATCTGCAATGACGAAATTCTTCTCACGCATTCGTTCCATAGAAGGTTTGTTGGGCTTTTCCAAACGACGTAACGGCTTTTGCTGAGAGTCGATATATTCTTTTGAAAGGGCTAGATAATCTTCATAATTAACTGGTTTTCTCATTTCCATAGCAATCTCCATAGCGACCTGTTTGCCACGAAGAACAGCACAAGTTCCCTCACCTACTCTTACTGTATCGCCAGCACCATAGACTTTAAGTCCGAAAATCTGCTTTCCTTTTTCTAAAATTTGATTATCAGGCATCAAGCCCGTACATATATTAATAACATCAATATTATCTATGACTTTCTCTGTTCCTGGAATCGGTTTGAAGTTCTCGCATTCAGCAACAACAGCAGCCTTGATACCAGTATGGTCGTCATTAGGTATTGCACGCAATAAGATATGAGATGTATAAATCGGGACACCGAGACGACGCAGACGGTTGGCTTGAACAGGGAATCCGCCTTCGTGATCCATTCCTTCTATGATTGCCACCACTTTAGCACCAGCCTGCATTGCCTGATAAGATGTAAGATAACCGATATTACCAGCGCCAACAGAAAGTATTCTCTTACCTAACAACGTATGTTCCACATTCATCATTTTCTGAACTACGGCAGCGGTATATACACCAGGAAGGTCGTCGTTTTCAAATACAGGCATAAAAGGAACCGCACCTGTTGCCACGACTAAATATTCTGAATCTACATAAAAAATATAATCTTCTTTTACGTTCTTAACAGCAATACGTTTTCCTTCAAGAAGATCCCACACTGTAGAATTCAAGAAAATATTAGACAAATCGTCACCTGCCAGCGTTTTGGCGATTTCGAATCCGCGCTTTCCACCATATTTCTGCTCTTTTTCGAAGAAGAAAAACTGATGAGTCTGCATATTAAACTGACCTCCAATCATTGCATTATTATCAATGACAATATTATCAATTCCTAGTTCGTTAAGATATTGGCGGCATGCTAGTCCTGCTGGACCTGCACCAACAATTGCAACCTGGGTATAATAAACTTTTTGAGGCTCTGGTTTTGCATCTTCTAATTCAGGAAGATAATCGTGAGGTATTTCTTTAACAGTCTTAACATTATCAACGGGTGTGATGCAAATACGCTTAATCTTACCATCGACGAGCATCTCGCAAGCACCGCACTTTCCGATGCCGCATTCGAGACTACGTTCACGATTTTCAAGACTATGACTATGTACCGTAAATCCAGCCTGATGCAAAGCAGATGCTATAGTGTAGCCCTTACGACCTTTTACTTGATGTCCGTTATAATCAAATAATACTTCTTCCGATTCCGGAATATCCAAGATTGGATGTTGTTCGATTCTATTCATGGCATGTTATTTAAGTTAATACTATTCCGCTAAATAAGGATAAAGAGAGAAATTCAGCGAAAACAACAGCGCAATATAAGATTAATTTTTGAAAAATCAAAATAAAGAATGTAATAAATAAAAAAAAGTAGGGATACCAAATGGCATCCCTACTGATAGACTTATGTCTTATAGACTATTTGTCATTATTTAACGACTGTCACACGTTCTGTTGCAACACCGTTTTCTGTCACGATACGTACCATGTACACGCGTGCTTCATATTGTGACATGTTGATGACTTCATTGTCTTTTACGACTTCTGTGTCATACATTACTTGTCCCAATGCATTGGTTACTGTGATGCGTGTCATGCCTTCTGCGCTGATGGTCACGTTATCCTTTGTTGGGTTTGG
>JAZNSO010000043.1:0-12991 GCA_045591245.1 Bacteroidales bacterium | reverse complement strand
TAATTGCGTATCTTTGTTCCGAGGTTAATTGTTTATACATAGCAACACAAAAATAGTTAATCTTAGGGAGACTTCGGTCTCCTTTTTTTGTATTGCTCGTAGAATCTACTTTTGCACTTCGTTTGTGAAATTAGAAAAAATTAGAGTGACTGAAGGGACATAAGGAACAAAGAGATATTTATAACCTCTGAACACTCCGTCCCTTAAAAAAAATCTTAAAAAAATCCGTTATCCGTTGTCTGTTGTCTGTTGACTTTTTAATATCTTTGCACTATGGATAAGATTAGAAATTTTTGTATCATTGCTCACATAGACCATGGTAAGAGCACATTGGCAGACAGACTTTTAGAGAACACAAAGACATTGTCGCAGAAGGAATTGGTAAATCAGGTTTTGGACGACATGGATTTGGAAAGAGAACGTGGTATCACCATTAAGAGTCATGCCATCCAAATGAATTATGTAAAAGACGGTGTCAACTATACATTGAACCTCATCGACACTCCCGGTCACGTGGACTTCTCCTACGAAGTGTCACGTTCCATTGCTGCTTGCGAAGGCGCGCTATTAGTCGTCGATGCTACTCAGGGAATTCAGGCACAGACTATCTCCAACCTTTATATGGCGTTGGAACACGACCTCGAAATAATACCTGTAATCAACAAGATTGACATGGATAGCGCTAACCCTGAGATGGTGGAAGACCAGATCGTCGATTTGATCGGTTGCGACCGCACCGACATCTTACGTTGCAGCGCACGTAACAACATCGGCATTGAAGAAATCCTCGACGCTATCGTCAACAGAATACCTGCTCCTAAGGGCGACCCTAACGCTCCTCTGCAGGCTCTCATCTTCGACTCAGTATTTAATTCATACAGAGGAATAATAGCATACTTCCGCATCTTTAACGGAACGATAAAGACAAACGAACTCGTAAAGTTCTTCGCCACCAAGATGGAATATCATGCCGACGAAATCGGTGTGCTTCAGCTCAAGCAAGTTCCCAAGGACGAGCTATCAGCTGGTAACGTAGGCTATATCATCTCTGGTATCAAGACTTCTTCCGAAGTCAAAGTCGGTGATACTATCACTCATGTAGATACTCCTTGCGACAAACCCATCGAAGGTTTTGAAAACGTGAAGCCTATGGTCTTCGCCGGCGTCTATCCTGTCAGCGCTGACGACTATGAAGAGTTAAGAGCGTCATTGGAAAAATTACAGCTCAACGATGCTTCTTTGGTTTGGGAGCCTGAGTCATCAGCAGCTCTCGGTTTCGGATTTCGCTGCGGCTTTTTAGGACTTCTTCACATGGAAATCGTTCAGGAGCGTTTAGACAGAGAATTTGATATGGACGTCATCACCACTGTCCCTAACGTATCTTTCAAAGCATATCTAACTGATGGAGAAGAACTCGACGTTCACAACCCGAGCGGACTTCCTGAAGTAACGAAACTCGACCACATCGACGAGCCTTTCATCATAGCAGAGATAATCACGAAAAACGAGTTCGTCGGTTCTATTATGAAACTCTGCATCGACAAGCGCGGTGTCCTCATGAACCAGACTTACCTTACAACAGACCGCGTCGAGTTGAAATTCCAGATGCCTTTGAGCGAAATCGTATTCGACTTCTATGATAAATTGAAATCAATATCAAAAGGTTACGCTTCTTTCGACTATCATATCGCAGGTTATCAGCGAGCCAATTTGGTTAAGTTAGATATAATGTTAAACGGAGAAGTCGTCGATGCCTTATCAACATTGATACACCGCGACAACGCATACGCATTCGGACGCAAGATGTGTGAAAAGTTGAAAGAGCTCATTCCTCGCCATCAGTTCGACATCGCAATACAAGCATCTATCGGCGCTAAGATTATCGCAAGAGAGACAGTACGTCAGGTTCGCAAAGACGTTACTGCAAAATGTTATGGCGGCGACGTAAGCCGTAAGAGAAAACTCTTGGAAAAGCAGAAAGCCGGTAAGAAGAGAATGCGTCAAATCGGTAGCGTAGAAGTGCCGCAATCAGCATTCCTTGCTGTTTTGAAACTTGATTAATAAAAGTCAACAGACTTTATCCACGGTATAGTCTCAAAAAAAAACGTGACAATTACAACAATTGCCACGTTTTTTTATCATAGTCCTTCATCTTTAGACAAAAAAGGAGCGCCATTTTCACAGCACTCCTCTCCTTTTACCTTTAGTCTTTAGACTTTTTATCTATTGTAATGGTGTACATCAAACTTAACGTTCTTCTTGCTTTTGTCTTCTGGCTCAAATACTATCGTCTGCGGCGCATTTGGAAGCAAATTAAAGAAGTTGTGTGAAAAGTCGCCTGAGACCGATGCAGTCACAAATACGTCTTTAACGAAGACATCAGAATTGAATGTAAGATGATATTTGCCATCATTAAATACAATCTCAGGATTGAGTTCAGTCTCAATAAGTTGCATATCTTTTGGATATGTGAAGAAATGCAGACGCTCGCTCAAAATTGTATCGTCTTCCATAAACATGATACGTGCATAACATTCTGTATTCTTCTTTCCGAATAAGTTGATAGCAACATCTTTAGGGAAATAATAGCAGCTATTTGCCTTTACATTCACGCCTTCCGAGAAAGCGAACAATTGTTGACCGTACATATCTTCAACGATGATACGAACTCTTCCGTCGATATCGTGTTGCAAGTCGTTGCTAATCCATAATTTGTAATTATCTTCTCCTTGATGTTTGAGACCTAACAAAATAGGATTAAAGATCTCATCCAATTTGTAATGAAGAGCTTTTTTATTACCTAAATAATCTATTGATGACCATGATATTGAAGTCCATGCATCATTAAGTTGCCAATAGAGAGAACCCATGCTACGAGGGCGTGATGAACGTTGAGCAGATATTGCTATGTCCATGCCAAAAGCCTGTGACAACTGACTTAGATAGACGTAATCTTCAAAGTCTTTAGGCTCGCCGAAATATCTTACCACGTGATCCATAATGAGTTTCTCGCCTCTGTTATGTTTTTGGTGAGCTTGAATAATCTCGTTTCCGAAGCCAGGATTGTCGTCAATCATTTTTAAAGTCTGCATTGAAGGATATGATTGATAACCGAATTCACTGTTGAAACGACCGACTTTCTCATTATACATCTCGTAAGGGAGTTCGCCCCACCATACGCCCCAATAGTGAACATCGCCTTCGGTAAGACTTGCTGCTCTACCCCATCCGTTCTTTGGAGAACTTGGCCAGTAAGGTCTTGATTTATCGTATGTTTTCACGACTTCGTCTAACATTTCTTCGAAGAGTTTGTCATAACCGTCTTTCATCTCTTGATATTCAGCGTCACTCCAGTTCATCGACTTCTGCCAGCCCCAGTTGTAATAGCCTTCGCTTATCTCATTGTTGCCGCACCATAAAGCAAGCGATGGATGATTTTTAAGTCTGACGACATGTTTCTTAGCTTCTTCTTTCACATTATTGATAAACTCATCAGTGTAAGGATAAGTTGAGCCAGCGAACATGAAATCCTGCCATACCAAGATACCGAGACTGTCGCATATCTCGAAGAAATAATCAGGAGGATAGATGCCGCCGCCCCATATACGAAGCATGTTCATGTGAGCGTCGCCGACACATTGTTCGAGAAGTTTTTGTGTCTTCTCTCTTGACATCCACGACGTTATCATCTCTTCAGGGATATAATTAGCACCTTTCATATATAAAGGTGTTCCGTTCACTTTGAAATAGAATGCAGTACCGATGCTGTCTGGTTCTTCAATCATCTCAATCGTACGAATACCCATAGTAATGTCTCTTTCCTCTATAATCTTATCCTCGTCATTATCAACCATTTTAAGATTGAATGTATACATATTCTGTTCACCTAACTCATTAGGATACCACAACTTAGGATCTGAAATTTCAAATGGGAAAGAATGATAGTTTTTGCCTTCATCAAGTTCTATGGTCTCATCAATAATTTTGGAGTTATTATCAAAAAGCTGTAGAGTTATTTCATGTTTCACATCAGCATCAACACAAACCTCAAATGCCAATTGCGCTTTATTATCTTGAATGTCAGTAGTTATGACAGATGCTGACGATATTGTAGAATGAGTCCAAGCTTTAAGATAAACCGGTTGCCAGATGCCCATGTTCATATAACGTGGAGCCCAGTCCCAGCCGTTTTGATAAGCGGCCTTACGCATCACGGCGTACTTTTCAGGGAAGCGGAGCGGATACGTCTCAATGAGGCTATCTCTCACTTTATCAAAAGGATGGAATTTAATTTTGATGTTGTTTTTTTCTTTGATAAGATTTTTGACGTCACATGAATAAGTTCTGAACATATTGTCCGAATACAAGATATGTTCTCCGTTGAACCACACGTCTGCGTAGGTGTCGAGGCCTTCAAAAACGAGTTCGACAACATCTTCGTTGAGGATATAATCTTCAGCGTTGAAGTCGAGGGTGTAGGTCCATTCGTGCTGAGGAATCCAATGCAGCTGAGGCTCGATATTGCTTTTGTAAGGATGAGGGATCAATCCGTTTTCGTACATATCAGCCTGGATTACGGAAGGAATATCGACTTGCATCTTAATGTCGAGAGTGTCGGTAGTAACGATCCATGAGTTGTCTAGGTTTTGAATAAGAGGGTTCGTACGTTTTTCCGCACACGAAAACAGCAGCATCATCGCTGCGACCACAACTAAAATACGAGTTTTCATAATTCAAAAAAAGTAATAGTGTTTTAAAAATCAGTTAGTTATATCAATTTATCTTTGTAATCTTTCGATATGTAAAATTACTACAAAAATATGTATTAACAATCAGTTGAAGTTCTATTTTAACCATTTTTAACTAAATTTAACATTTCCTTAATAATTGCAGGTGAAGAAACCTTCCAGCACATCGCTGCGCCTGTATTGTCAACTTTTTCAGGATAAAGATTTTGGTTGTAGTAATCGACATCGACAGTAAGAGAAGCGTGGCAGTTAGAGACACCTGTCTCGTTAATTATCTTCATAACATTGTTGAGGTTAACACCGCCGCCTGCCATGATTTTTATCTTGTCGCCGAATTTTTCCTGCATCTGACGAATCATATCGATACCGTCGGCGGCTTTTGGTTTACATCCTGATGTAAGAACCTTGTCGAAGCCAAGTTCCACTAAGGTTTCCAATGCTTTAAGAGGATCGTTGCAAGCGTCGATGGCGCGATGAAAAGTGAACTTCATTCCCTCGCCTGCTTTCATCATAGCTTTGATTTTTTCTACGTCGAGGTCGCCATCTGCATTAAGAGCACCGATGACCACGCCTTCATATCCGAGATTCTTAATCAGTTCAATGTCAAGACACATCATCTCGAGTTCGGCGTCGTTGTAGATGTAATTACCAGAACGAGGACGAATGAGTACCCTCACCGGAATCGTCATATCGGCAGCGACTTTCTTCAGAGTACCGTAAGAAGGAGTCACGCCGCCAACCTCTAAAGATTCACATAATTCTGCGCAATCAGCACCATTCTCCTGAGCGTTAATCACTGATTGATAACCATTTGTACAAATTTCAATTCTTCTCATATATAAATAGGTATTATTGTCATTTTTATGATGCAAAAATAACATTATTTATATTATGATTATAAAAAAATGTTAAGTTATCGGTAATATTTTTAAAGATAACGGGAAATTAGTTTAGAGTGTAGAGAGGAATAGAATGGACTGAAGGATTATGATGGAGCAAGCTATTGAGTAATATCTACAATGTTTCCGAATTTGTCTCGAACGTGGTACGGAGAAGGTTGGGAGAAGAGAGATGTGTTTTTTATGAATTATTTTGATGAATTTTATACGGTTTGGGTAGTGTAAACCAAACTTGTTTTAAAAATGTCGTTGTTTCTTGTTTTATTTTTGCGGCGAAAGCGTTGTTGATTATGGTTGTTGCTTTCGGTTTTTTATTTATTAATTTTTTAAATTTTTCTGTCTATGGGAAACATAAAGCAAGGAATCCTTGGGGGATTCTCTGGTAAGGTGGGAACCGTGGTGGGTTCTAATTGGAAGGGTATCAGTTATATGAGGGCGATTGCTCCGAGTATAAGGGATGCTCGTACTGCAAAACAGTTGGCTCAGCGTGAGAAGTTTAAACTTGTGTTGGGTTTTCTTAGGTCAGTGCAGTCGTATGTGCGTGTGGGTTTTAAGATGTATGCCATACGTCAGACTGCTTTTAATGCGGCTATGTCGTACACTATGATGAATGCTGTTAAGGGTGTTTCTCCGAATTTTTCTATCGATTATTCTAAGGTGATGGTTTCGAGGGGGAGTTTAGCTCTGCCTTTGAATATACAGAAGCTGAATAACGAGGGTGAAATAGGTATTTCGTGGAGCGATAATAGTGGGATGGCTAATGCGATGGATAGTGACTTCGCTATGCCATTGGCTTATAACGCTACGAAGAATGTGGCTGTGTATGATATGGTTTCGTCGTGCAGGGGCGATGAGGGCGTGAGCTTGAGTTATCCTTCGGATTGGGTTGGGGATACGGTTCATGTGTATTTGGGATTCGTATCGGAGAACGGTTCTTTGGTCTCGGATTCGGCTTACGTTGGAGAGGTGGTAATTGAGAATTAACAATTGACAGTTAACAATTGACAGTTGTTGATGGAGGATTGTCGGTGGTTGTTTGACTGCCGACAATTATTTTTAGAACAATTTATTAACATAATGTTGAAAAAAAAGTATATAATATTATCTGTAATTGATTGATTACGTTTCTTATTTTGCGTATCTTTGTATTGTTGGCTATGGGCTGTGAGCCATGAGCATTGAGATGTTTGTGGTGGCTTATGGTTAATAGTGTTTTTTAATAAATTAAATTTTCATAATTATGAATTCACTCTTAGATTTGAACGCCGCTGTTAAGGTTAGGAATTGTACGACGCAGTACTTTGATGAAGTGCAACTTTCTCATAGAATAATGTACAGTGACGTGTTTGATTGGATATTGGAACGAGCTAACGGCATTAAGGATGTGTATGGGAAGGTTTGTTTCTTGTATAATGCGCTGAAGAGGTGTTTGGGCATTGATTTACAGAAGATTTATGGAGAGGGATCTCGTGATGGGAATTTCTGGAGTTTGCTGTGTTATTGTTATTTTCTAATTCAACGGAAGGGTCGTGTTATGCAAGAGAACGAAAAATTGGCAAAGGATACCGGGTGTGTTGATGGTGTGGTGGATATAAGTGAGATTGCGCGAACGCCGTTGGAGGATTGGATTGATAATTATGATGTTATGGAGATGCTTCATATAAGTAAGAGAACGTTGCAGACGTTGCGGTCTAACGGCAAGGTGAGGTTCTCGAAGATTGGGCGTAAGATTTACTACCGACGACAGGATATACAGAATATGCTTGCGGAGAATTACACGATGTTTGAGATTCATAATGAATACGGCAAGAAGAGGGAGAAGAAAACGGCGTAGGGTCTTGCCTTGAAGTGACAGAGCCTCGGTACTTGAATTAAGGTGCTGAGGCTTTGTTGTAATTGACAATGTGGAATTTACAATGAATTGTTGGAGGTGTCTCGCAAAGACGCAAAGGACGCAAAGGTGAATGTGCTTGGTACGGAGCGGGTATTGAGGGGATTGGGACTTGGTAGGCGGGCAGGCATTGCGAGCAGGCAGGCAAGCAGGCATTCCGAGCTGATATTGGCAGGCATTCCATACTGCGTACTTCATACCTGCTTAAGGTCTGTCGCTCCTATGGAGCTTGGGAGGATGCTGGCATTGAAATGGATTATACCTAACAAAACAAATATCCCCAACGATTTCTGAAATGAGATGACGTTGGTGGATTTTGAGTTGATGAAAAATTACAAAGCTAGGATTTAATTCTGTAATTTTCATTTACACAAAATTATGGATGGATCCTAACTGAAATCAAAATTGTTAAAAGGGTCATAATCATTATCTTCATCTTCTACAAATTGCACATATTGAATGTCTGGTTCTTCTATCAGTACTGTCTCAATTAGATTATCAGGAATGTTATTGAAGAAGTATGCTTGATTTATATCAAATTTATTATCGGCTAATTTATAGTGCATCCAAAATTCATTTTCGTTCATCTCTAATTGCTCGTTAGGCTGAGAGTTAATGTTGTATACAACAATTGTGTTTTCAATTTCGTTTTCGTATTGGACTAACGTTTCTTTTATGGTTCCAGTAACTGTATTATCACTTATACTGACTATTTCTTGGGAATTATTCCATTCATTTTGAACTGCCGTATTGCTTGATAAACTGGTCATTATATATAATCTATCTTTAGCTCTCGTAAGAGCGACATATAAGCAACGTCTTTCTTCTTCAATATCTTCCTCTGATATGGCTTTATACCAAGGAAATGTTCCTGGTTTTACATTAGCAATATAGCATGTCTCAGCTTCTAATCCTTTTGCAGAGTGTATTGTGGAAATGATTACGCAGTCCTTATTAGTCATTTCTTTTGAAATATTAGATATTTCTGCAATCGGATCTAAGATGTATTCTGTAATAAATGCTGTTATATTTTCTGCTCGTTGAGCCACAATTTTAAGTGCTATAAAATCTTTCTTTCTTGTATCCCAATTTTCATATTTACGACTCATCATAACATCAAGCGAAGAAACGATAACATCAATTGCCTTGTCTATATTTTGATCTAATGTGCTGATTTCTTGCAATAGCTTGTATGTAGTATTCTCTTTTAGATTAGCTAAGCGAACAGATTCAATGCATTCCTTCAATGAAGAATATCCATACATTTGTTTTATAATCTTTGTTGCAGTAACTTCGCCTATACCATTCCATAGCATTAGATACCTCATCCATGCCAATTCGTCTCTAAAGTTTGCTATAATACGCAGTGCAGCAACAATATCTCTAACATGAGCACTTCGCATAAGAGATGTGCCACCAAATATGATGTACGGAATGTTTTTACTAATACAAGCAGCTTCTATTTTTCGTAATGCAAAAATAGATCTAGATAATACCATGTGATCTCTGAATTGTTTTCCATCCCATCTAACATTTTTCTCAATGTCATTTGTGATAAATTCAGCTTCTTCCCAACTACTATCAACAAATTGCATAATAGGTTTTTGTCCTTTACCTCTGTTTGCATATAAATGTTTGTTATAATCTATTGGAGATATGTCTAATAACCAATTTGAGAGATCTAGTATTTCTTGTGTAGAACGATAGTTCTCTTCAAGTTTATAAACTTCAGAGTTTGGTACTCTGTTAGCGAAAGAATGTATGCTTTTGAAATCTGCACCTCTAAAAGCATAAATACTTTGTGCATCATCTCCAACACAAAAGAGATGGCATTTATCTATAAATGATTCTAATAACATCCATTGAAGTGGATTTGTATCTTGCATCTCATCAATCAGAATGTGGTCGTATAATGACGAAATTCTTTCACGAAGGTTCTTGTTTTGTTTTAATACAGATGCTACAATCATTAGCATGTCATCATAATCAATATAACGATGAGAACGTTTGTAATCAATGTATGCCTTTATTATAGGGGTGATTTGTTTTTTAATCTCAGAAACTTGTAGGTCTATTTCATGACCATTTTCCATTGGGTATATTTTTGTCTTAATAGCTGTAGATAAATTTACTCTTGTATTTACAGAAAATGAATATATATCAGATATTGTACTTGCTTTAATTCTTTCATTACCAACGGTAATTGTATTTTTTTGACATATGCTTCCAAATGCAATCTTAATTGCAGACTCTCTATCTTCTTCATCAATACAACTATATTCTTCTATACCAAATGATTTACTATAACGTGTTAGTAATTCCATGCACCATGAATGGAATGTAGAACCTGTTATTTGTTTTGTCTCAGGTATATTTAATGTTTCTATTTTAATACGTTCCGCTATTTCCTGCGCTGATTTTTTTGTAAATGACAGAATCTTAATTCTATTTGGTTGAATTCCTGTTGATATAAGATGCACGACCCGTGCGATGATTGTTTTAGTTTTACCAGTGCCAGCTCCTGCTAACACTAGTAAATGTTTACCACTATATGTCGCTGCAGACAGTTGCTGTTTGTTTAGTTTGCTAAAATCCATATTGTATGTTTATGTGATATGTATAATGAATGCACAAAGTTAATTAAAAAAATGGTATATAATAATTATTACAGTATTTAATCAAATATCCCCAACGATTTCTGAAATGTGAGGCCGTTGGGGATAGTTGGTTTGTGTTATTTTGTCATCTCAAAATTGTTGGGTCAATTTCATTTATAAGTTTTCCTGCGAATATAATTCCAAAAGAAAGTATTGGTGTAAAATCGTTTTCACCCTTAGGATGAATAAGATTACTTACACATAATCCATGCGAATATTGAGACAAATGTAATGATATAAAACTGATAAAATAATTGGGTAATCCTAACAACCTGTACATATCCTCCCAAGAATATCTATTCTTATTTATCGAAGATGAGACTTTGTCTTTATATCTCCAATTGCATTTATTTATTGACAATTTGTGAAATTCAGGATAATTTTGGGAATATATGTGATTATTTAATTTCTCATTACAATGCTTTATCGCATCATTATCAGACTGACGCGTTGATTCGTATTGTTTGAGCAGTTGTTTGAATTCATTTACACTTAACGTTCCATCATTAAAAATATCATTTTGCATCAGTTTTTTTCTCGATGTAATTCCATCCAAGACATACAAATAATGTCTAAATTTTTTCTCCTCTATATCCTTAGATGAATATATCAACTTATATGTAGATAAGCTATCTGCAATCATTCTTAACAAGTTACATGCTGCTGGATAATCTTTACTTTTATTACAAATTAATATAAGTGTTTTTAATGATGTTAAAATTTTATCAAATATTTGCAATCCAAAACCATCAATATCATCAATATTATTGCTTTGATGTTTATATTGTGTTGTTTGTAATTTGCGTTCAATAACTTCCACAATGAACTCTAAGGATTCTCCAGTATTAGCGCTTGTTATATTTAGAGCGGTTTCCATGAAATTTTTATACAAAATTAATAATAATTTCAAGAAGTTGCATTCTATTTTTCAAGAAATAATTATCTTTGTATATTACAACATTTTACAGTAATTTTGATATGAATAAAATTACAGAAAACATCTCAGCAAATGAATATCTTGCATCAAAAGGTAAAGAATTGATTAATGATAAAAATCTATTATCAAAATCCATTGCAGCATTTATTCGAAATCAAATAGAAAACTTTCATGCAAACCATCTTTCTGATGATGAGATGAAAGAATTGAACCCATTAATTCGCAATGCCGTTTATTCATATATAATAGATTATGATAATAAATTTATTGATATTAGTAACGATGAGTCTGTTGCTGATGCTTTCAAATATTTATATATGAATACTTTTGGATATTTAAATTGCAAAGAAATACCAAGGGAAGATTTGAATGACTTTTATATGACAATCAAAGATTGTTTATATATAACTTTTAACGATTTAGAAAATGGTGCCATTATGTTGGCTGGTTATAGTATATTTTATGTACCAGAATATTGGGAAGATTGTATTTATAATAGTTCTTTAAAACATGGTAAATAAGATATATATACAAAGATAACATTAAAAAACAAATAGTCTACAAATTATTATAGACTATTTGTTTTTTTATATCTTAATACAAAGTATCAAGAATATTATCTATCATCATTTCTTCTTTTCTTGTATCATTGCTCGAATCTTCCCTTTTGGCAAAATGTATTGATTTTGCAATGTTTGCAATTTGTTGCTGAATTTCTGTCGGAACATTCTTTGGAAACAAAAATTGTTCAATCGTAGATTTGTTGATTGCCAAATAACCACCTGCTAAATGCTTGTCGGAAAATTCTGTTATTAAAAATTCTGTCGTATGTTTTGAATTTAATACTCCTAAAATATAAAAAGGGTCATATCCTGCAAAATCATATATAGCGTAAACACCTACACCAATTGCTAATGGAGAATCTACATAACAAGCTTCTATTTGTTTAGTCATTCCTGCAATTACAATCTTAGGATTTTTCCACATATATTGCTTAGATTCTGTAATATTTGAGTCCAAGTATATGTAAGCTTTATCATATTTATCCTTCATATATCTAACATTTGTATTGTTGTAAACATATCTGTCAATATTACCACTTACAGTAAAAGGTATTGTATGGCTATTTTCTATTTCACATACATTCTCTTTGATTTTTTGAGCTTCAAATCCTGTTGCACCGCTACATACCTTTAATCCTAATTGAGATAGTCTGATTTTCGATGATTCCTCAACAGATTTCTTTTTGTTTAATTTATTGTATGTCAAATCTACATAATCATCAAGATAATAGCTATTAAATTGCGAAGATGATAACTTATTCCCTAAAACTATTATAGGATATACACAGGCATTTTTGAAAACATCGTATATTGATACATCTATACTTCTTTCTAGACCATATTCATCTTTTAGTTTTGACAATGATTTTTTAGCATAATCAGCGACAAGTAATTTATTAGGAATAATCCAACAATAAACATTGGATGATAATCTTGCACCTAATAATAGAAATAAAACATACATGTCGTAAGCTCCAGTTGCTTCTGAATATAACTTCTTGTATAACAGTTTTTCATCATTACTTCTTGCCATATTAACCGCACTCACATACGGCGGATTCCCAATAACTATATCAAATCCTCCTTTTGCGAAGACGTCGCTGAACCAGGTGTGCCAGAGGAAGAAGTGGGTGTTCTCGGCGAGGTTGATGTGCCTCAGCTCGTGGAGGATGGCGGGGTCGAACTTCTGGAGTTCTAACTGCTGGCTGATGGCGTGGCTGATGTCGCGTTGCAGACGGTGTTTCTGCTCGTGGTCGGAACAGGAATAGTATTGCGTGAGGAGCTGCGTGACTCGTC
>JAZNSO010000042.1:0-96476 GCA_045591245.1 Bacteroidales bacterium | reverse complement strand
ACCTTAAAGGTTGGAACTACGCAAAACATATTTTCGACATCGATGTTGATATAGTTCCAAATGTAGAAGCAAAATGCATCGATGTTACAATGTCGAAATTCGGTGAAGGTGATATCTTATACACATTAGACGGAACTGATCCTTTGACAGACGGAACTAAATATACCGAAGCTTTGAAACTCACAGAGAGCGCCAACTTAAGAGCGATTGTTAAGAGAAAGACAAGTGTCGGCAAAGAATTCAAGACCGACATTGAACTCAGCAAGTCATCGATGAAACCAATTACATTGAAAAATCAACCACACGAGAATTATCGTTTTGAAGGAGCACAAACATTAGTCGACGGACTTTCTGGAGGCAAGAATTACAAGACAGGACGTTGGATTGCTTTCTTCGGCGAGAATTTGGATGCTACTATTGACTTGTTGGAAAATCAAGAAATCAGTAATTTAAGATTTAACTGTAACCTCACTAAAGGCGACTGGATCTTTAATGCTAAATCCGTAAAGATTTTAGTTTCTGATGATGGCAAAGAATATGAAGAAATACATTATCAAGAATTCCCTATCGAGACTATCGCAGAAGACGGCGTTATGAATTTCAGTGTCGATTTCAAAAAGACAAATGCAAGATTTGTAAACGTTGTTATAGAGCCATTTATGTGTCCTGAAGGACATTCAGGCTACGGTTACCCTGCTTGGATTTTCATCGATGAACTTAAAATCAACTGATTATGAGCGAATTGACAATACGTTTTGCTGAACCTAATGAAGCAGGTTTAGTTTTGGATTTCATCAAAAAGATAGCAGATTATGAAAAGTTGTTGGACGAAGTAATCTGCGATGAAACGACAATATACGATTCTGTTTTCGTCAAGAAAGAAGCTGAAGTCATTTTTGCCTGCGAAGATGGTATTCCTGTCGGATTCGCATTATTCTTCCACAACTTCTCCACTTTCATGGGAAAGAAAGGACTCTATTTAGAAGACCTGTTTGTGATTCCTGAGAAGAGAGGCAAAGGATATGGCAAGGCTTTGTTTCAATATTTAGGAAGATTAGCGAACGAAAGAGGCTGCAAACGCTTCGAGTGGGTCTGTCTGAACTGGAATGAACCATCGATAAGATTTTATAAATCATTCGGCGCGGTTCCTATGGACGAATGGACCACATTCAGACTATCAGGCAAGGCATTGAAAGACATCTGATTTTTTGTAAAAAATATTTTAAATGGTATTGTTTTTATAAGAAATATTTTATACCTTTGCACTCGCAAACCTCGGGTAGGTTTAGGTTAAATAATTATTTATAAATCAATTAAAAAGGAAAAATTATGTCAGCAAAAATGAGATTACAAAGACATGGTAAAAAAGGTCAACCATTTTATCATATTGTAATTGCAGACGCTCGCGCACCACGTGATGGTCGTTTCATTGAAAAAATCGGTACTTACAATCCAGTAGCACAACCAGCTCAAATCAACCTCAACTTTGACAAAGCATTAGACTGGTTGAACAAAGGTGCACAACCAACAGACACAGTTCGTTCAATCCTTTCACAAAAAGGCGTTTTGTTAAAGAAACACTTATTAGTAGGTGTTAAGAAAGGTGCTATGACAGCTGAACAAGCAGAAGTCAAGTTCCAAAACTGGATGAAAGAAAAAGAAGCTAAAGCAGCTGAAGAAGTAAAAGCTAAGGCAGAACAAAAAAGAGCTATCCAAAAAGAAAGATTAGAAGCAGAAGCAAAAGTTAACGAAGCACGTATCGCTGAGTTAGCTAAGAGAAGAGCAGAAGCAGCAGCCGCTGAAGCAGCAGAAAACGCAGAAGCAGCTACAGAAGAAGCTCCAGCAGCTGAAGAAACAACAGAAGCTGAAGCATAAGGTTCTGAATCTTATAAAAAAGAAAATCCGTCGGAGAAATTCGGCGGATTTTTTTTGTCCACGAATGTCCACGAAAAGACGCGAATGTCCACGAAATTCCACGAAAATGCACGAAAGTCTTTATTAAGGAAAATTTATAAGTAAATAAACAAAAAGGACGCAGCTCTAAAACCACGCCCTTATCTCAATTGTTAATTGTTAATTGTCAATTGTTAATTCCTAAAAACAATCCTATCCTCTTCACAATCGACGATTATAGGTTTTTCCTTGTTGACCTTATTAGACAATATCATCTTTGACAAGTCGTTAATAAGTTCTCGCTGCATCATACGTTTTACAGGACGAGCTCCATATCTAACGTCGTAGCTTGTCTCAGCAATATGTTTCATCGCTTCAGATGTCATCTCAATCTCAATGTCGTTTTTCTTCAGCATCTTCTTCAATGAATTGAACTGCATTGCTACCACATTGATAATCTGTTCTCTAGACAAAGGTGTAAACATTATAATATCATCAATACGATTCAAGAACTCAGGTTTCATAAACTGACGGAGTATTTCCATCACCTTGTTACGCATCTCGTCGAAGTCAGTATCCGAGTCGGAGTTTTGAGTAATCATATCCTGAATTGCCATAGCTCCAATGTTTGATGTCATTATAATAATTGTATTCCTAAAATCGACAAGACGACCTTTATTATCAGTCAGACGACCATCGTCAAGTATTTGAAGCAGAATATTATATACATCTTGATGCGCTTTTTCAATCTCGTCAAGAAGCACCACAGAATAAGGTTTGCGACGTACCGCTTCCGTCAATTGACCGCTTTCATCATAACCGACATAACCTGGAGGCGCTCCTATCAATCTCGAAACGGAGTGACGTTCCTGATATTCTGACATGTCGATACGCACCATATTATTCTCGTCATCGAAGAGAAATTCAGCCAAAGCCTTGGCAAGTTCCGTCTTACCGACACCAGTCGTTCCTAGAAAGATAAAAGAACCTATCGGACGATGCGAATCCTGAAGTCCAGCCCTACTCCTACGTATCGCGTCCGAGACAGCAACAATCGCTTCTTCCTGACCGACAACACGTTTATGCAATTCTTTCTCAAGATTCAAGAGTTTCTCACGTTCACTTTGCATCATCTTATTTACAGGAATTCCCGTCCAACGAGATACAATTTCAGCAATATCTTCAGAATTAACGACTTCATCGATAAGAGGATTATTACCTTGAACCTTTTTCAGTTCTTCTTTTGCAAGTTCTATATTTCTCTCAGCGTTAGGAATCTTACCATAACGCAATTCTGCCACGAGACCGTAATTTCCGTCACGTTCTGCCGTTTCCGCCTCATAACGATACCTCTCAATATTTTTCTTCTCGCTCTGAATTTTTTCAACAAAGGAACGTTCGGTCTCCCAACGCGATTTTATCTTTGAACGCTCGTCGCTTAATTCGGCAATGACTTTTGAAAGTTCATCAACTTTCTTAGCATCATTTTCACGCTTAATTGCTTCACGCTCAATCTCCAATTGACGTATTTTTCGTTGAATATTCTCAAGTTCCTCAGGCAAAGAATTTATCTGCAATCTTAAACGAGAAGCAGCTTCATCTATAAGGTCGATGGCTTTATCAGGAAGGAAACGATTTGATATATAACGAATTGACAGATCTACGGCTGCAATTATAGCTTCGTCAAGGATTCTCACCTGATGATGATTTTCATATTTTTCCTTCAGACCTCGCAAGATAGAAATGGCAGATTCCTCAGAAGGTTCGTCAACCATAACTATCTGAAAACGACGCTCAAGAGCCTTATCTTTTTCAAAATACTTCTGATATTCGTTAAGAGTTGTCGCTCCCACCGCCTGAAGTTCGCCACGGGCAAGAGCAGGTTTCAAAATATTAGCAGCATCCATCGCACCATTTGACGCTCCAGCTCCGACAAGAGTGTGAATCTCATCTATAAAAAGAACTATCTCGCCTTCACTGTCAACGACTTCTTTAACGACATTTTTCAAACGTTCCTCAAATTCACCTTGATATTTAGCACCTGCTATAAGAGCTCCCATATCCAACGAATAAACCTTCTTAGAGTGAAGATTCTCAGGCACATCACCATTGACGATTCTCTGTGCCAAACCTTCTGCTATAGCGGTCTTTCCAACTCCAGGCTCACCTATTAGAATAGGATTGTTTTTTGTACGTCGCGAAAGGATCTGAAGCACACGCCTGATTTCCTCATCACGACCGATGACGGGATCCAATTTCCCTGATGAAGCCAAATCGTTAAGATTTCTGGCATAACGGTTCAAAGAATCGTAATTCTGTTCTGAATGTGGATTATCAACTTTTTTCCCTTTACGCAGTTGTCTGATGACATCTTCTAAATCACTACGTTTCAAGCCATTATCTCTCATTATCTGAGATGCAGAGCATTTTGTCTCAAAAATTCCAAGCAAAATGTGATCGATGGAAACATAATCATCGCCCATTTTCTTAGCTTCATCAATAGCATTTTGCAATGCCGTATTGGTTTCATTTGAAAGATAAATACTTCCGCCTTGAACTTTTGGCAAAGAAGAAATTGTTTTGTCTAATACCTGATTAAAAATATTAATGTTTACACCTAACTTTGTAAATAAATTAGGGATAAGATAGTCGTCAGACTTTATCAAAGCCTTCAGCAAGTGGACATTCTCAATTGATTGGTTTCCATTCTGTTTAGCAATCTCTTCGGATGTTTTAACAGATTCTTGTGATTTGATTGTAAATTGATTAAAATCCATTTTGATTATTTTTTGTTGTTTGTCTTTCTTTCATCAAAATTATTTCCAAAATAAATAAATGACATTTTGACATTAAAAAGTCTCTTATCGTGATTACAATTCTACAACAACTCAAAAAGAATAATTCCTCAAAAAAAAAGCAATTTAATGCAATAAAAAAGGATTTGTCACATTATAATATGTAGTTTTTTCTTATTTTTGCAAAACTCAAAAAGTACCATTAAACAAATGAATAATAATCTAAAAAGCAATATCTTACTGTTACTGATTTTCGTTATCAACGTCTTCACTGCCAAGGCTCAGATGAATTGTGAGATAAGTGTGACCGAAGGTGTGACGATGCCCGTCTGTCATGGAGAATCTATTACTTTGAGTGTCAGCACCTCTCCCAACTACGTTTACCAATGGTCGAAGAACGGCATGGATTTAACAGGTGAAAACAGTTTCTATCTTACTATTGAAGTAACGCAAGACAATGTAAAATACGGTGTCAAAGTAACAGACATACAATCTAATGAAGAATGCAGCGATGAAATAATCGTCACCATGCAGAAACCTTTTGATATTGAATTTGAACAAACACAGCTAACGTGCAGCAACAATAAGGCAGAAAACGGACAGAATGCAAAAGTCATTGCTACCGCTTCTGGAGAAGGCTATGTTTCATTCACTTACGATTGGGGCGATGACATTTGGACAAATCCGGACAATCCACAAGAAGCTATAGGACTTAGAGCTTGGAGAGAATACTCTGTTATTGTCACAGGACTTACCGAAAACGGCGACGAATGCGTAAAAGAAGGTTTCTTCACCCCAAGAGCGTATCCAAATCCAAAATTAGAAATCGTTTCAAATCCCAAAGACACAGCATATTACCAGAATCCGTATGTAAAATTCGGTTTTGAAGGTGACGTTGACTCTGTGGAATATAATTCCTGGTCGTGGGCTTTTTACAACAACCCTGACAATCCAAGCGAGATAAGCAGTACATCTATTGAGCGAGAACCGACCAATGCTTATCATCAGGTATCAAAAGAAGGAAGTCCATACCGAATTGAACTGAACGTAAAATCGGCACAATACGGTTGCGATACCACATTCTCAAAAAGCATAATCGTGCTTCCTGTAAAGTTAAAAGTTCCTAACGTATTCACGCCAAACAACGACGGCATCAACGATTACTTCATCATCGATAATGACCCAGCAGGCACGACAGAGGATGAAAACGAGGAAACCAGAGGTTTTGAATATGAATCTTATAATCCTATTAACGATTATTATTTAAGAACAGAACTGACAATCTTCAACAGATGGGGAAGAATCGTTTATAAATCATCAGATTACAAAAACGACTGGGATGGTGGCAAGTTGCCAGACGGAACATATTTCTACGTAATAGAATGTGTTGGAGAACATGGTAATGACCGCTATCAAGGTTCCGTAACGATATTCGGAAGCGGCAGATAAAAAAATTAGAAACAAAATGTAATAATAAACGTTATTAAAGAAATGACATCTATGAAAAAACTAATTTTATCATTTTTAGTATTATTGTGTTTGTCATCGTGCGAAACAAAGGATAGTAAAATCAACACCAATTTGGTCAATAATCCAGTTACCGCTGACGGCATTAAAAAAGGAGCTAATGTTCCTGTAATACAATTTGATAAGACAGAACACGACTTTGGAAAGATCTTGCAAGGAGAGCAAGTCAGCTATACATTCAAGTTCAAGAATGTCGGCGATGCGCCTCTTATCATTACGAACATCGAAAAGACTTGCGGTTGCACATCCCCTGATTATTCAAAAGAACCTATAAAACCAGGCGAAAGCGGCAAAATCACAATCACTTACGACAGTAAAGGTCACAAAGGATTTCAAAACAAACGACTTATCGTGAAAGCTAACACAAATCCTTCGGAAACAATAATAAGGATAAAGGCACAAGTTGAAAATATTAACACTTTTTAAATAAATTATTATGAACTTTTTAAACATGTTTTTACTTCAAGCAACAGGTACTCAACAAGGTTCTTCGTGGTCAGGAATCTTAATGATGGTTTTAATTTTTGTAATTTTCTGGTTATTCTTCATCCGTCCTCAAAACAAGAGAGCCAAGGAACAACAGAAATTCCGTGAAAGCTTACAAAAAGGCGACAAAGTAGTTACTATCGGCGGCATTCATGGCAAAGTTGAAGAAGTAAGAGAAACTACAGTTTTAGTCAGCATTGACCACAACACAAAAATTGAATTCGAAAAATCAGCAATCATCCCTAATGCTAGTCAAGTAGGCGGTGCTTAATATTAAAATATGGTAAGAAAGAAACAAGAATCGGAATCACTGCAACAGGCAAGCAGTATTTTGTTTTTCGTAACGATAGCAGCGTTTTTATGGCTGATAATCAAATTGTCGGCAGATTATACCGTTACAGAACCTCTTACCATTAATATGAAAGACGCTCCAGCAAATCTGGTCATTACAGATGACTCTCAGAAACACAAAGTGACATTATCTACCAACGGTTTTAAGTTGCTGAATTATTATTTGAAGCCGCAATCAAGACGTAAAGTAGATATTTCATTGGAGAAGGTGCCTTTGCATAAAGAAAGCGAAAGCACCTACTCTTTTAGCGTAAGCTATGCAAAAGAAAAAGTAGCCAACTTTTTAACAATGGAACCAAGCGAAGTCGCTTTCGACGAAAATAGAATTATCGTCAATATGCAGCAACTTGATTCCGTAAAAGTAAAAGTCATTCCTGATTTGGATTTGACTTACGAAAAACAATTCAACAGACACGGAAAAATACAAATAACACCTGACTCTGTCACGGTTTATGGACCAAAAAACAAAATAAAAACCATCGACAACATTCATACAGAACACCTTTCACTTAAAAATGTTAATTCCAATATTGACAAGAACTTATCGCTTCAACTTGAAGATATGATAAAGGCAGACTGTAAAGAAGTTAACGTCAAGATGAATGTCGAAAAATACACAGAAGCCATTGCTAATGTGAAGATAAATAACAATACGGACAATAAATTAAGACTTTTTCCCGACAAGGTTAAAATCAAATATATAGTCTATTTATCTGACTACAATATAATAAATGAAAATTCATTTACCGTTAATATCGATGCCAACGATATAACTCCAGAAAACAATTCACTTCCTGTCTATTTGGTTGATTATCCTAACAATACAAGAATCATCAGCATTGAACCTAAAGAAGTGGAATATATCATCACCGAAGAACATGAAAATTAAGAGCATCGGAATAACAGGCAATATAGGAAGCGGTAAAAGTCTTGTCTGTAAAATATTTCAACAGTTAGGTATAAACACATTCTATTCTGACGAAGAGACAAAGAAATTATACCTTCTTCCCGAGATTAAAGAACAGATTGTCAATTACTTTAAGGACGAGGTTTATTTCAAAGACGGAGCGTTGAACAAGAAACTCCTCTCTTATCATCTTTTCAAAAATCCCAAAGCGTTGCAGTTCATAGAATCTGTTTTATATCCGCAACTGAATAAGACTTTCGACAAATGGTGTGAGCGACAAAACTCAGATTATGTGCTATTTGAATCAGCAATACTTTTCGAGAAGAAATTTGACAATCTGTTTGATAAGATAATTTTTGTCTCTGCACCTGAAGACATCAGACTTCAGAGAGCCATGCTTCGTGACAACTGCAACGAAGAGAATGTACGCTCGAGGATGCGACTCCAATGGGAGGAGAAAATGAAAATTGAGAAATCGGATTTTGTTGTTTTTAATGACGGCAACAAAATGCTGATTCCTCAAGTTATAGAGATTCACGATATTTTAAAACGTTATTGATCATTGGAAATACGCGATACGTTTCTACAGTTCAATATCCATACTTATCTTTCCATTTGGTTTTCAGCGAGTTTCTCATCTCGCGTTCGCGAGGATTGTTCTGTGGTTCATAGAATCTGAAACCAGATAACTCTTGCGGGAGAAACTCCTGTTCAACGAAGTTACCTTCATAGTCGTGAGCGTATTTATATCCATCGCTATATCCTATGTCTTTCATAAGTTTCGTAGGAGCGTTGCGCAGATGCATCGGCACGCTGAGATTTCCAGTCTTTCGGACAACATCCTGAGCAGTATTTATCGCCATATATGAAGCGTTGCTCTTAGGTGAAGATGCGAGATAAATAGCTGTCTGTGAAAGTATTATCCTGCTTTCAGGGAAACCAATTTTATTCACGGCATCGAAACAGGTGTTGGCGAGCAGCAAGGCGTTAGGATTGGCATTGCCAATATCTTCAGAGGCGAGTATCAACATACGGCGCGCTATGAAAAGGGGATCTTCGCCCGCCTCAATCATACGGGCGAGATAATAGACAGCAGCGTTAGGGTCAGAACCTCGCATCGATTTGATGAAGGCTGAGATAATATCATAATGCATCTCTCCTAACCTATCGTATTTCAACAGGTTACTCTGTATATATTTAGAAGTCACATCGTTATTTATCACAAGTTCTTCAGCTTCAGGATTCGCCTCGTCAAGCATACCGACAACCAAATCTATGGCATTAAGAAGTTTTCGTGCATCGCCGCCGCTAATCTGCATAAGAGCTTCTTTTTCCTGAAGCACGATTTTCTTTCCGCTGTCTTTCTCCAAAATTGGGACAGCATTATTTATCAGCTTTTCCAAATCATTCTTTTCCAATGTTTTCAAAACATAAACCTGACATCTTGAAAGCAAAGGTGAGATGACTTCAAAACTCGGGTTTTCGGTCGTAGCACCTATCAATATTACGAGACCTTTCTCGACAGCGTTAAGCAGAGAATCCTGCTGCGATTTGCTGAATCTATGAATCTCATCAATGAAAAGTATAGGAGTATCTGGTGCCATACGTGCTCTGTCAAAGACTTCCCTCACATCTTTAACGCCACTGCTGACAGCACTAAGGACATAAAACTGACGTTTCACCTGCTTCGAAATTATGGATGCTAGCGTTGTCTTTCCTACACCTGGAGGTCCCCAGAAAATCATAGAATGAACTCTACCACTTTCAATAGCTCTCCTCAAAACAGCATTTTCTCCAACAAGATGTTCCTGTCCAATATATTGATCCAAAGATGTAGGACGCAGCCTTTCTGCCAAAGGTATCGATTGATATTTCATTGCCTGATTTTTTTACAAAAATAAGAAAATTGTTTGGAAAATACCAGTTACCGTCACTAATCTTTCAAAACATAATTATAGTCATAGTCAACACCGCAAGCATGAAGAATATTATCTAGACACTCGTTTTCAAATGACTTCTTTCTATGATGTTCTTTCTTGTTTATGATATAATTCTTCACTCTATAAGTCTGAGACGCACTCACTGCGAAAATACCAGATTATACCATCGATATAGACGAATAGTTTATTTAAATCCTTTCTAATACAGCCATCGAACTATATTTCTTATGAAAAACGAGATGTACATATATTTGAGATAATGATTGTGCCATAAATTATTTTACCTACAAATATAGCATCTATTAATTATAAATCCTATCTTTGTACTATGTAAAATATTTTAATTATGAAAAAATTAAACACATTATTATTTGCAATGTTTTTATTATTATTAAACATTGACACTCAAGCTTGTACAAATTTCCTTGTAACAAAAGGAGCTTCCGTTGATGGCTCTAATTTCATCACTTACGCCGCCGATTCTCACATCAGATATGGCGAGCTGTATTTCACTCCAGCAGCCGACTGGACTCCTGGTAGCATGAGAACTATTTATGACCGCGGAACAAATGCCATTAGAGGCTACGTCCCTCAACCTGCTCATACTTATCAAGTAGTCGGTTATATCAATGAAAATCAAGTCGCTTTGGGTGAGACGACTTTCGGAGGAAGAACAGAACTCATCGACCCTAAAGGTCTCATCGACTATGGTAGTCTGATGTTTATGGCATTGGAACGCAGCTCCTCAGCTCGCGAAGCCATCAAGATAATGGCGGACTTAGTTGATGAATATGGCTACGGCAGCGACGGCGAAACGTTTTCAATCTCAGACGCAAACGAAGTATGGTATATGGAAATAATCGGCATGGGATATACTCCTAAATATGACAAGAAATCAAACGACACCATCAATGCCGACAAAGGTGCGGTGTGGGTCGCAATAAGAATACCAGACGGTTACGTCTCTGGTCATGCCAACGCTGCTCGCATCACCACATTCCCACTCCGCGACGGAAAAAAATCCATAACAGACAAAGATTGGAAAAAACTCCATAACGATGATGTCGAGATTATTTACAAACACAACATTATCGACTTCGCAAGAAGAAAAGGTTATTTTAACGGCAAGGATGCTGACTTCGACTTCAGCGCAGCCTTCGCCCCTGTCGATTTCTCGGCAGCTCGCATCTGTGACCTCCGCGTATGGATGATGTTCAACGACGTTTGCGACGGCATGGATCAATATTGGGATTACGCAACTGGAAAAAATTTAGACAATCCAAGAATGCCACTCTTCGTAAAACCTAACAGAAAAATATCTTTAGATGACATGATGTATTTCATGCGTAACCACTTCCAAAACACTATGTTAGACAAATCAAAAGGTATCGGATCTGAACCTTTCGGTTCTCCTTATCGCTGGACTCCTCTCTACTGGGAATACGAAGGAGTGGAATACTTTCACGAAAGAAGCACAGTAACACAACAGACTGGTTTTTCCTTCATAGCACAAACAAGAAACTGGTTGCCAAATGAGATTGGCGGCATTATATGGTTTGGCGTTGACGACACAAACTCAACGGTTTACACTCCATTCTACTGTTCAATCAGCGAAGTTCCTGAAGAATTCAGACAAGGTAATGGAAACATGTTAACCTATTCCGACAATGCAGCTTTCTGGGTCTTCAACAGAGTCGCTCACTTCAAATATCTGTTCTATAACAGAGTCATAGGCGACATTCAGAAGGTGCAGAAAGAATTGGAAACAACATATCAAAGACAGGTGATAAACAACGACGAACAGGCACTTGCGTTACTTGAAACATCAAGAGATGAAGCAATCAAACATCTGACAAAATTCTCTTCTGACGCTGGAAAGAACACGGTGAAACGTTGGAAAGAATTGGACAATTTCTTGCTTGTTAAATATTTAGACAGCAATGTAAAACAAGAAGAAAACGGCAAATTTATCGACAACGGACATGGCTATCCCGCTCGTCCTAAACAAGTTGGTTATCCAGATTCATGGAAGAAATACGTCGTTGAAAAAGATGGAGAACAGCATAAAGCACGATAACAGATATTGAAGAAACTGAGGATTCTATTGTTAACTTTCAACTTTCTTCATCCAGACGTATCAACGTTTGTTTATTTTCAATGCATTGTTGATACGTCTCTACTTTAATTGTTAATTGTTAACTGTTAATTGTTAACTGTAAATTACTTGGGCGTTCCGGCTGCGCCGTCGGGCTTTCCGCTATATCTTTTCTCGCTCCGCAAGCTCCGCTCAAAAAGGATGCCGCTCCAATCCCTAACGCGGACTGCTGCTACAAAAAAAATTATACCCATAAAAAAAGAACGGAATCATTCTCCGTTCTTCTTTAATTTTGAAACAAGTTCCGGCAATGCCTTCACGGCAATCAACTCTTTCCATTTCTTCCTGACTTCATCAGCAGGAATGCCGAAATAAGTAACACCAGGATTTGTATCTTTATCTATAGCCGAATATGCTAACAATGTAGTTCCTTCGGCAATGACAAGGTCTTTATTAACAGCTGACATAGCCCAAATAGAAACATTATCCTTCACGATTGTCACGCCTCCAACCGATGCATGAGCACCTAAGAAACAATTCTTTCCAAGTTTAGCATCATGTCCAATCTGAACGAAATTATCCATTTTGGTTCCTTTGCCAACAATTGTATCACTTGTAACACCAATATCAACGCAGCAACAAGCTCCTATTTCAACGTCATCTTCAATAACGACTCTGCCGCACGATTCAAATTTAACGAAACCATCTTGACGACGTTGGAAATAACAAGCGTCAGCACCAATGACACTGCCACTCTGAATTATGACATTGTCACCAATAACGACGTGATTATAAATAGTCACATTAGGATGAATGATACAGTTTTTTCCAATCTTAACCTTATCACCGACGAATGCGCCAGGCTGAATAACTGTACCCTCGCCTATTTCAGCCTTCGAACCGACCATTGCAGTTGCAGGCTCGAATCTGCGATACGATAAAATCAACTTATTGAAAGCATCCAAAGGATTGTCATGCACAATCAACGCCTTTCCTTCAGGACATTCAACTTCGTCAGAGTTTATGATTATTGTTGTGGCTTGAGAATTTAAAGCCTTGTTGTAATATTTAGGATGATCCACAAAAGTGATGTCTCCAGGTTCAACTTCATGAATCTCATT
The DNA here is from genome assembly GCA_045591245.1 of Bacteroidales bacterium. Classification (GTDB taxonomy): domain Bacteria; phylum Bacteroidota; class Bacteroidia; order Bacteroidales; family F082; genus Limimorpha. Next base: position 83,361 of record JAZNSO010000042.1, on the reverse strand, counting down.
AAGTCCTGATATCACGAAGTTTGGGTCGCCGATCATTTTCTTTGCGCCGATATAATCAGCGACACACTTCAACGTTGTATGTGGATTAATTTTCATAATTAATCTAAAAAAATTATTTTACTCTTTCGGTATATTCGCCTGTACGAGTGTCGATTCTAATTTTATCGCCTGTGTTAATAAATAAAGGAACTCTAACAGATGCGCCTGTTTCAACTGTTGCGTCTTTCATTGCGTTAGTTGCTGTATTTCCTTTTTCACCTGGTTCTGTATATGTAACTTCCAAAACAGTCTTAACTGGCAATTCTGCATAAAGGACGGTTTCTGTTGATGTATCGAATACAACTTCGCAAACATCACCTTCTTTAAGGAAGTCAACACCTGTAATCAAGTCACCCAAAAGAGGAATTTGTTCATAATCTTCTTGGTTCATGAAGATAAAATCTTCAGCTTCTTTGTAAAGATATTGATATTGACGACGTTCAACACGTACATCTTCCAATTTTTCACTGATGTCGAAACGGTGTTCCAATGTTCTACCATCGACGATGCTCTTCAATGTAACACGCATGAATGTATTACCTTTGCCTGGTTTTACGTGTTGGAAATCAACGCAGAAATAAAGTTTTCCGTTGAAACGGATACATGTTCCTTTTTTAATGTCTTGTGAGTTAATCATATTATTCTATTTTATTCGATTTTATAATCTCTACTTTTTTTGACGTGGCACAAAAATACAAAAAAAAAGCATTGAAACAAATATTCAACGCTTAAATTATTACAATATCTTTCAATACGTCAGAACCAGCTATCCTATTGAGATTCCTCAACAGAATTGTCTTAGAATACATCAATTCGTAACGCAAAGAATCGGCATCGACCTTAACATAAAGAATATTTTTTGTAATTCTTAAATCGAGAGTGTGATTTGAAATAAAATCTCCAACCACCGAACGCCACGATTCCAGAATCTTCATCTCTTCAAAGCCGTTTTCCCTGTTGTGATTCTTATAAAAAGCCTTTATCAGTTCAGCTAAAGTGTATCCGTCCTCATTCATCGTCTGCCGTTATTATGCCGTTATTTACCTTAAAAATCTTATGATTCACAACAGTATTATCCATCAAATACTTAATACGTTGCCGTTGAGTATCGGTTATAAAAACCTGACCAAAATGATCATTACCAACAAGTTTTACCAACTGCTCTACCCTATTGTCGTCGAGTTTGTCAAAAATATCATCCAAAAGCAAAATCGGTTTGTGACCAATCTTTCTGTAATTAAAATCAAACTGCGCCAACTTAATCGCAACGACAAACGACTTCTGCTGTCCTTGCGACGCAAATTGCTTTACAGGATGATTGTCAACGAGAAATATCAGGTCGTCTTTATGAATTCCGACATTAGTGTATCCGCTGAATCTATCATGATTCAAACTATCAGCCAGAAGTTCTTCATACTCTCTTTCATTCAGTGTAGAATTATAATCTATTGATACTTTTTCGTTTACACGACTTGTATTCTGAGAATCCTGACTATCAGATACTATTTTATAATATTTTTGAAAAACAGGGACAAACTCCTCTATGAATTCCTTCCTTTTTTTATTAATAGGGATTGCATTCTGAATAAGCTGATAATTCCACATCTCAAGCAAATCATTGTCCCACATCTTATTTTCCAAATAGAATTTAAGCTGCTTGTTTCTTTGCTGCAACGCTTTATTGTAATTCAAAAGACAATTCAGATACGATGCATCGAATTGAGAAATGACGCCGTCGATGAATTTACGTCGCAAATCGCTGCCGCTGTTAATCAAATCACTGTCGTAAGGCGAAATCATAACTAACGGAATCTTGCCTATATGGTCTGCAAGTCGCTCATACTCTTTCTTATCGCATCGGAAAGTCTTCTTAGAATTGATTTTCTGCACACACGAAATAGTGTGAAGTTCATCATTATCGAAGTGAAAATCACCATGTATCGCGAAAAAATCTTCTCCGTGCTTTATATTCTGTTTGTCGGTCAATGAAAAATAACTTTTACAGAAAGCCAAGTAATAAATGGAGTCCAAGATATTAGTTTTGCCTGCCGCATTAAGTCCGACAAAGCAGTTAATCTTCTCTGACAAAGACAATTCGGCACTCTGACAATTCTTAAAATTGCTTAACTTTAAATCTTGAAGATACATTATGATTAATGTTTTTTGAAACTATCTAAGTTTGTTGTGATGGTGATGAAATTCGGCGAACCGTGGAGATGCATCTCTGAACGAGAATAACTTATGTTGAATTTATATACTTTCACGCAAAGTCCGTATGAAAGTCCAACTGCTCCTTTTTTCACTGGTGATTTCATGTTTTGACGGAACCCGTAGTTATAACCAATTCTCAGACTAAGATTTTTTCCGATGCTAAGTTCGCCTGCAAAAACGAAATGAGAAAAGAAATTATCAACGAATTTGTCCAATTTATTTTTTTCATTCATCTGTCCAGTAAGCGGGTCATAATTGCCTTCCAAATCGAGAGGATCATCGTAACTCAAATCCCATTTCTGCAAGTTGTCATAAACCATAACAATAGTTAATGGAAGGTGTTCCAATCTCTTAGACGCGCCCAATTGCATTGTGAATGGCAGTTTGTTTCTGTAACCTTGGTAATTGTTATAAAGTTCCGCGCCAATATTGCGGGCTGTCAATGACAAATTCCAATTCGTTTTCGTGGTATATGTTCCTGCCACATCGACTGCCACAGCAAATGATGAATTGCTTTCATATTGAATGCCAGCAAATTTCAAGTTCGCACCAATGCTTAATCTATCATTCAATTTACGTCCCCACCCGATGTAAATCGCGTAATCTGAGACGGAGAATTCTGTTTCCTCGACATTTCCAGTTTCATCAGAATAAAAGAAATCACCATAATTATGATATTGCACAGTTCCGACAAAACTACCTATTTTCTCAAAAGTGCGGCCATATTGTATGGTTCCAAAATTAATATCTGTGAAATAATCGACGTATGAAAGCGATATCGAATTGTTCATTTCAGAATTTATCAAGGATGGATTGAATGCTGACAGTTGAATATCAGAGTCATAAATCGGCAAAGGCACACCACCCAAAGCAGCGACACGCGCAGAATTTGTCGTGTTAAGAAAAGTATATGTACCATTCTCCTGCTGCGCAGAAAGACCTGACAACACCAACGACAAGACAAACAGTAAATATACTTTTTTCATCATAAATAAATTTTAAGAAAAAACGTAATAATGTTAAAATTATTATTAAGAATCTAACAATCCTATACCTTTTTTAACAATAGCATTTTCATCATTGAGTTTTTTCAAAATTCTATCCAAGATTCCGTTCACGAAAATCTTACTCTTTGGAGTGCTGAAATATTTTGAAATCTCAATATATTCATTCATAGTCACTTTCACAGGAATGAACGGGAAGCAACAGAATTCCGTCAAAGCCATTTTCAATATAATCATGTCCATCATACAGACGCGTTCTTTCTCCCAGTTCGAAGTGTTTCCTCCGACCATCTTTCCATATTCATTGTCATGTTTGAGAACTTCTCTGAATAATTTTTTAACAAATTCCTTGTCTTCATTAACAGAATCTTTCTCGGTTTTGTATATGTCAGGCAGCGGTGTGAATTCGTTGAAACTTGCCTTCATATCTGTGAAGAATTTCACCAACATTGACGATACGAGGTGATAATCATCGACAAAGAAAATACTCTTTTCTTCATAAAAATCAATAAGCACCTCAAGTTCAGAGAAATATTGAGAGATCATTCTGATAATGAACTTCTTGTCATGTTCAAAATTATCTACAGAATCTGACATATAATCTTTATATTCTTGAGTCTCACGCATCATATTATAATAACCTCTTATAATATCTTGATGGTCAGCCCAATTTATTTTCAGTCTTTCCTCTTCTTTGCGAAGGTCTCTGTTGTTTTCCAAGGCGATAATCACGCGGTTTTGGACATAACGCAAGTTAGGATTGAGATCCTCTTTTGTAGGAAAATTCTTACGTTTGTTCTCTTCAATTCTATTCTCAGCAAAACGCTTTGTCTCGATGAGAAACGAAAGCTGCCACACAAACAAATCCTTCATTTTGTCGATGCTGTCGAGCAAATGTTTCACTCCATTTTCAACAAAATCTTCGCCTGATTCAATGTAAGCGTAAAGTGCTTGCAAAACCTTAACTCTTAAAAACCTTCTGTTTATCATAAACTTATATATTAAATTATTGTTTTCTAATCGCTTTTAAAAAGAAATTTATGTCTTTTGATAAAGAATAGTCGCGGGCGTACTTGAGATTCAATTGTTCCTTTTCTTCTTCGCTCAGACCTCTTCCGCGCATATTCGTCGATAGGTCAAAGATGCCTTTCTTAATCTTTGGAAGTTTTGCAGCATCAGAATCCTTGACTTCGCAATAACCTATCCAAGAATATTTTCCGAACAAAACCTTAAAACAATTCTTCAAAAAAGTTACAGGCTTGTCGATGAAGAAAATTAAAAATATCCAGAAAATTATTCCAAAAGAAGAAGAAAGCACATCAAAAAGACGTTTGTTTCTTTTGTTATAACTCGTTCCAATTGTCTTAATATCAATGGTATATAAGTCACCTCTCGTATTGATGGAATTACTTCCAATGATTGACAAAGTGTCTTCTGGCGCAATCTTATAGTCTAAAGACGACTGCCACTCTTCCATCTTGTCTATAATTAACTGATGCGACATATCTTTCGAGCAGAAGATAATCTCATTAATTTTGTAAATCTCGATTATTTCCGGCACCTGATTCAGTTTACCCAAGAAATTATCTGGAAGTTCTTGATTTTCAAAAGGAAAAATTAAACCAATGAAATCAGGTTTTATAGAAGTGCTTTGAAGAAGCTGTCCTACGCGAGCTGTCTCATCATTGCTTCCGATTATCAAGAATCGTTTCTTAGCGTTGTTACCATATTGGAAATTAGGACGTTTCAGGAGATAACCTATCCAACGAGTGAGGCTCATCTCGGCAGCAACCCAAATCATTCCTAATAATATCAAAGCTCGTGAGAAACGTAACTGTTCTGGAAGCAACGCATAAAGAACCAATATCAGCAAACTTCCGGCGAACACGCCGCCTGCCGCAGGAGCTATCTTGTACGGTTTATCATAACCTCCTGTAAAATAAGAAGTAAGCAACCATATCAAAAGATATATTGGCAATATTATCGCAAACAAAGTCGTCGGATAAGTCCCATCGCCATCATAAACCATAGTATTTCCCCAGAAGAATCCAATTGCGGCGAGACCTACATATCCAAAAATCGTATCTAAAAGAGGCTGAACAACTTTACTGAAAAACTGCGACAGAAGAGCAAGAAATGCCTTGAAATAAATCGCGATATTGATGAAGAAAGAAAAAGTCTTCGCGCCGTCGTTAGCAAAATGTTTCTTAACGAAAATCTCCATCGCCTTATAGAAAATCAAGACATAATTGACGCTTGTTTTCTTTGTGCTTTCACCTTTGTAATGTATGATTCTCGTTTTCGGGAAATAATAGTTTTTATAACCTGCGAGCATTATTCTGTAAGACAAGTCGATATCTTCTCCATACATAAAAAATGTCTCGTCAAGGAGCCCGCTTTTATCCAAAGTCTCGCGGCGCATCAGCATAAACGCGCCCGAAAGTATTTCAACCTCATTGATTTCGTCATTGTTGAGATGTCCGAGATAATATCTTGCGAAGCGTTTCGAATGAGGGAACAATTTCGTCAAGCCGAACATCTTGTAAAATGCCGTTGCTGGAGTTGGAAGACCGCGTTTTGATTCAGGAAGAAACCGACCTTTGCCATCAACCATTTTTACGCCTAAGCCGCCTGCATCAGGATGAGAATCCATAAATTCCACCGTTTTAGTAAAAGTGTCGTCCTCCACTACGGTATCAGGATTCAGTAACAAGACATACTCTCCTGTAGAAACACGAATCGCCTGATTGTTGGCGCGACTGAAACCGACATTATTTTTATTGGCAATTACTTTTACTTCTGGGAATTTTTCTGAAAGCATCTTTAAAGAGCCATCTACAGAATTATTATCTACGACAAAAACCTCCGCTTCCATATTGGCGATTGCTTTTCTCACCGAGAAAAGACATTGCTCGAGGAAATGCTCTACATTATAATTTACTATGACTATAGATAACTTCATGAACGATTTTAGTGTTGCAAAAATAATCATTTTTACTCTTGATTAAACATTATGAAACGTTTTTTTTAAAATAAAGATGACTTCAAGTAATCTTAGAAAAAAAGATTTTAAAATTGCCTATAAAATGTTATATTTGCATAAAATAATATCAGATGGACAATAAGAGGAAATCGCTTCGTTTCGGGTTGATGATTAACAGTTTAACTGTTGAGATGTGGCAGTACGAAACCATCAAAAACATGATGGATAACGGTATGAAACTATCTCTTATTATCCAAAAAAACAACGCAACCTCATCAATTTACCTCTCAGAGAAAGCGAAAAAACATCCTTTCCGCAATCTCATCTATAGAATTTGGGACAGATTTCTGTTCCATCCGCGCAGCAAATTCCCAGCCGACATTGACAGACTCACCGATGGCATTCCGACTATTTTCTGCATTCCGAGGATGAAAAATGACGTCGCTTATTTCAGTGAACTCGACATACAGGAAATACGCAATCAGAACCTCGATTTCATACTTCAGTTAGGATTCGACATTGTGGCAGGCGAAGTCATCAACACGACCAAATACGGAATCTGGAGATTCAACCACGGTAAATGTTTCTGGACTTTCCTGAAAGGAGAACGCTGTAACAGCGTTAGTTTACAACGACTTAGCGGAAATAAAGACAAAGAGATTTTTCTGAAAGAAATTAAACTGAAAACAATTCTACATAGTTACAGAGCTCATTTGGAACAAATTCATTTCGAATCATCCATCATGCCCATACAAGTCTGTAAAGAATTGATTTACAATAATATTCTAAAGGAAGACATTTCTTCTTTGGAAACGACAGACAATGCTACACCGAACAATTTCAACATGATTCAATATTATATCAAATCTGTGTGGAGAAGAATTGCGTTTCATATCAATGACTTATTCCGCCAGGAAGATTGGAATGTTGGATATTGCGAATGTTCATTAAAGGATTTCATTAGTACAGATAACAAGGATAATCTTAATATTCAATGGTTTAAGAAACCAAAGAAGAATTGTTACTTCGCCGACCCATTCGTCATCAAGACAGAAAAAGACACTTATATTTTCTTCGAGTGGTATTCCTATTCCAAAGGCAAAGCAGATTTAGCCGTAGCACGAAAATCGGAAGGATTCAGGAACTATCATATTCTAACAAACTTCAAGGAACATCGTTCATATCCGTATGTATTTGAATATAAAAAGAATATCTATTGTATGCCTGAGGCAAACCAGACTAACAAAGTCACTTTGTACCATTTTAATGAAGATAAATTAACATTTGAACAAGACTGCGTGTTGCTTGAAGGTTTCCCGATTGTAGATTCGACTTTGTATCATATTGAAAACAAATGGTTTATATTTCTAGTAAATCAGAAGAAATCGCACACACATCTTGAGATTTATCATTCAGATGACTTAAAAGGTCAGTACGTAGCACACGAAAACAATCCTGTGATTGTAGATTGCAGCAAGGCACGTCCTGCCGGAAAATTATTTGAACTTGACGGGAAACTAATTCGTCCTTCTCAGAACTGCACGGAACACTACGGGCAGTCGATTACGTTAGAAGAAATTGATTTACTGACTGATAAGCAGTTTTCGACTAAATATTTCGGTGAGATTAAACCAATAAGACATTGCGACTATGACAAAGGAATTCATACGATTAATTCGGATGGAAATTTCACCGTTTTCGATGGGAAAAGGTTTGTCTTCACCATTTCAGGATTCAAGCAACAGTTAAAACAGAAAATTCGTAAATAAATGATCAAGAAGATATTTGGGACATTCGGAACTAGATTATTGAACGCCTTAGTGGGATTTGTCACGCTTTGGTTCGGCACCAATTTCTTGGGAAGAGAAGCATGGGGAATCGGTGCGACAGTCTTGGTTGACGTTTCACTCCTACTCATCGCCGTAGAATTGCTATCGGGCAGCGGCTTGATCTATTTCACTCCAAGAATATCATTCTCGTCATTATTCAAATTATCACACATCTGGATTTTCTTAGTCACAGGGACTATCAGTCTGGTTCTCTACGCATTGCACGCATTATGTCCTTCAATATATTACGGTTTTGTTCCCGAAGGTTACGGACTTCATATTGTAATTATGGTTTTTTTATATAGTTTTCATAATTTTAATATGAATATCCTACTTGGCAAAGAGCGAGTTGGCACCCAGAACATACTGTTTATCATACAGTTTATGACGCAACTCATCTCTATGATTATGTATATTTTCATCTTTGACATACGTAATGCAAACGCTTTCATATACTCTTTAATAACAGGTTATTTTACTGTGAATATATTCGGTTTTATATGCATAATTCCATATTTCAAAGAAAGATATGTGAAAGATTCAGAATCTAAGTCACTAATAAGCATTGCGAAAGAAATGCTCAATTTCGGTAGCATGATACAATTATCGACTTTGGTCACGATGATAAACAGAAGGATAAGTTATATTGTCATCAAGAATGTTTTTGGCGACGCAGAAGTTGGTGTCTATACATCCGGAACTCAGGTTTCCGAAGCCACCAAACTGATTGGCAACAGTATAGCTTTGGTTCAGTTTTCTTCCATAAGCAATATGGACGATGATGAAAAAGCAGCTGCCATTACCATAACTTTCCTTAAACTCGCTTGTATCCTAACTGCGGCATGCATGATTGTTATATGTCTGATTCCCAAATCGATATTTGCATGGATATTTACAGAAGAATTTGCCGAGATAAAAGATGTTCTAATAAGTTTAAGTCCAGGCATGATTTTCTTGGCAGCCGACATGATTTTCAGCCATTATTTTTCAGGAATAAACAAACCAAAATATAATCTCTACGGAACATTGGTCGGTCTTGCAATCACTATTCCATCTATCGCAATACTCATCCCGATGTACGGCATTATCGGAGCCGGCATTTCTGTTTCGCTGACATATTTCGGCACCATATTTTACCAATGGATTATCTTCAAAAAAATTAACAAGACAAAAACAAAGGAACTTATTCCTACGTTAAACGATTTTAAGACTTTAGTTGAAAGTATAAAAATGCAATTTTTTAATAATAGTACAAACAAAAATTAATGTTATGGGATTTTTAACACAAATAAACTTCGTAGAAATATTAAGTTCGTTCATCGTACTTTTTGTAATCATTGATGTCACAGGATCTATTCCTATCTTTCTGAGTCTCAAGAGTGGAGAAAAAAATATCAAGGCAGGTCAAGCTTGTCTCATTGCTCTTCTGATGTTTGTCGCGTTTTTCTATGCAGGAGACCGTTTGTTAGACCTATTCAGCATCGACGTTGCATCGTTCGCTGTTGCTGGTTCGTTCGTAATATTCATTCTTGCATTGGAAATGGTGCTCGGTTTTGACATTATAAAATACGACAGCCAAGGATCAAATGTTTCTGTAGTTCCTGTCGCATTTCCTCTTCTTGCAGGCCCAGGAGCGTTGACAGCACTACTCTCTTTACGCGCAGATTATTCCGTCGTCAACATAATGATAGGATTGATTTTAAATCTGCTTTTAGCATATATTGTAATACGTTTCGTGGGTAAAATAGAGAAATGGTTAGGCAAAGACATCATCTTTATCTTACGTAAATTCTTTGGTGTCATTCTTTTAGCATTGGCAGTAAAATTGTTTGCAAGCAATCTTTCCATCGTTATTGCCGATTTGGCGAAGTAACGTATGAGTTGTAAAGATAAAAGTCAAAAAACAGTAAAAATTGTAATAAAATGAGTAATACGTTATTGACGATTATAGGTTTTTCTATCATATTTATTATGACGACTTTAGGTGCATCGTTGGTTTTCTTTTTCAGGAAAGACATCTCTCAGAGCATCAATTCATTTCTATTAGGCATTGCTGGCGGCATTATGGTTGCAGCATCAATCTGGTCGCTGATTATGCCGTCCATTGATATGTCGGAAGCTTCGTTTGGCAAGTTCGCATGGTTTCCGGCAGCAGTCAGCATCATCTTAGGAGGTATTATTTTGGCTTTGCTAGACAAAATTGTCCCACACATGCACAACGGAACACATCAGGAAGAAGGTCCCAAATCACATTTTTCCAAGTCGATGAAGTTATTTTTCGCGGTGACATTACACAACATTCCTGAAGGTTTGGCGGTAGGTTTCGCTTTCGGAGCGGCTGCTGTCACAGGAGAGAGTTCTGCATTCATATCAGCATTAGGTTTAGCTATAGGCATTGGCATTCAGAACTTTCCAGAAGGAGCTGCCATTTCATTGCCGATGCGTCAGGTTACGGGGAGTAGAGGAAAAGCGTTCCTTTTTGGCATGGGTAGCGGCGTTGTGGAACCATTGTCGGCGATAGTGGGATTTTTTCTCGCGTCGCATCTTATCGTCTTACAACCATGGCTTCTCGCTTTCTCCGCCGGAGCAATGTTATTTGTCGTGGCTGAAGACTTGATACCTGACGCCAACATAAGCGAAAATCCGCATACTGGAACTTGGGGATTTATGATTGGTTTCATCATTATGATGATTCTAGATGTCGCTCTAGGATAAAATTGTAAATAAATATCAGTAAAAAATAAGTGAAATCTTAAAATATATTTGTAATTTTACATTCAGATTATAACCAAAACATTAATAATATGGATAACGCACAAATGATAGCTGAATACGGACTTCCTTTAGAAGTAGATCTCAGCACACAGATTTACAATGCTTTACAAGGCAATATCGTTGAAGAAATAATAAAATTAGCAAAGATTCCTTTCTCAGACAACTATTATCGTAGTATGCTTGAAGGTCATAGTTTTAAAGTAGAAGAAGGAACACTTTCTCGTTATTACCATATATTCAATGAGATAAAAGAAACTCTGAACTTCAATGAACCTGTTGATTTCTATATTACTGGTGACCCTTCAGTAAATGCTTTCGCAATTGCTTCCCAGGAAGAGGGCGAACCAAATATCATCAATGTTAATTCTTCACTTATACAACTGATGACCGACGACGAACTTCGTTTTGTTATCGGACATGAAATGGGACACCTTATCAATAAGAATGCAACTCTCGTAAAACTTATTAATTTCGTTTTCCCACACAATGCAGTCGTACCAATCACATTGCAATATAAGATAAGATTGTGGCAACAACTTTCGGAACTCGTTGCCGACCGTTTCGGTTACATGGCGATGCCTAACCTAAATGTCTGCATCTCAGCGTTCTTCAAAATGTCGTCAGGACTTGACTTCAATAAAATGGACATGAAAGTCGATGCTTTCCTTGAAGACAACAAGAAACGTCTCGAATATTTCCGCAACGACAAAGGCATCAACTTTGCCACACATCCTATCAATCCTATCAGAGTCGAAGCTCTCAACCAATTCTCTAAGAGCGTGTTCTTCAAGGAAAACGGCATAAGCAAAGACGATTTGCAAAAAGGAATGGATGATCTTATTGAAATCTTACTCAAAGTAAGAAACACAGAACTCGACTCCAATATGGCAAAATTCATAGCCACAGCAGGTTTGATAGTAGCAAATTGCGACGAAAGTATCAGCGAAAACGAAATAGACATGATATTCAGCGAATTATCCGTATTGGAAATATTCCCTAAAACATATCTCGAAGACATCGCACAAAGCGACATAGTTGAGACATTCAAAGAATCAATAAAGAAACTTATTGAGTTGAATCCAGAGACAAGAGAAGCGATGTTAAGATACCTTATTTCTATCGCATTGGCAGACAAGGATATCAACATCAAAGAAGTTGAATTGATATTCAATATAGCAGCTGGCGAATTAGGTTACTCTCCTATGGAAACCGCGCAGATTTTCTCACAAATGATTCAAATTGACTTCACACCAAGCATGAATTCTTTGTGTTAAACACAAAATAAATTACAGGGCTGCCAAACTAAAACGGCAGCCCTTATCAATAAAAAACAAAAATCAAATGATTGAATTTAAAGACATTACCATCTCCGACAAGGAAATTATCACTTCCTACATCTTTCCCAACGATTGCTGCAATTGTGAATTTTCTTTTTCAAATCTCGTATCTTGGCGTTTTCTATATGATACAAAATACGCCATCGTAGATGATTTTCTGATACTATTTTACCACAATTACGAATGTGACATTTACATGATGCCTATCGGAAATTGCAATGCCGATTCTGTTTTAAAAAAACTCATCAACGACGCTCATTCAAGAGGAAACAAATTCAAGATGTTTGCTGCATGCCATTTCATCGATAATCAAGTCAGCGATGAAATGAAAGATTTGTTTATCATGGAACCAAATCGCGACGGATTTGATTATGTGTATTATAGAGAAGAACTTGCTACATTGAAAGGCAACAAATTCCAACAAAAACGCAATCACGTCAATCGTTTTATGAAAAACTACCCGAATTGGGAATACAAAACAGCGACACCCGAATTGATAAAACTCTGCATCGAAAAAGAAAACGAATGGTTTAAGAGCAACGACGACTACAAACATCAAAACATTGACAGTGAGCGACAAGCTCTTTTGTATTGTATGAACCACGCGGAAGAAATCGGGATCAAAGGTGGAGTTTTACTTGTTGACAATGAAGTAGTTGCCTTTACTTTTGGATTTCCAATCAATCATAAGACCTTTGGAATTCATTTCGAGAAAGCAGACATTAATTATACAGGAGCATTTTCCGTCATAAATCAGATGTTTGCGAGGGACATTCCTGAAGAATTCGAATTTCTTAATCGTGAGGAAGATTTAGGAATCGAAGGATTGAGAAAAGCGAAATTGTCATACAATCCAGCATTTTTAATAACAAAAGGTCTTATCACTTTGAAAGAAGAATAAGGTTTTGAAACAACTCCAATAATAATTTTGATATTTTTATAAAAAGAATTCTCTGATGGACGACAAAGTAATAAAAGAAACCCGTATCCTTTGGGACTTGTGTTTCAAGGAAGAAGACAAAAGATTTGTTGACTTTTATTTTGAAAAAAGATATAACGAAGAAGACAACATTTTCATAGAAAGAGACGGCAAAGTCGTGTCAGCGTTGCAGCTCATCTCCTACCCTTTTTCCTATTACGGAAAGACCATAGGTTGCTCTTATCTTTCAGGTTGCTGCACCTTGCCCGACTATCGCTCACAAGGATTGATGAACGATTTAATCATAAAATCCCTTAACAAAGCTAAATCTAACGGAGCCTGTTTCGCAGCACTGATTCCAGCATCAGAAAGTCTTTTTAATTATTATGCAGGAACGAATTTCGTAACGACATTTGATTATTCAAAGATTCACATCAACAAACCAAAGGACAACGAGCAATACGTTTCTAATTGTAACATAGCGACATACGACGGAAGTTATGAGGTTTATGAATATTTCAACACAAAAATGAGAAGCCGCAACTGTTGCATACAACATAACGAATACGACTTCAGCGTCATCACTGAAGAATTAGAATTATTTGACAATCAACTGTTAGTTGCGAAATATGGAGAAGACATCTGCGGACTCGCCTTCTGTTATTTAAGAGACGGAGAAATTTATATAAAAGACGCATTTGCCGAGTCAGGAGCAATATTAAGTGATTTAATCACAACGGCTTGCAAATTCTATAACAACGGTAATATCAATATTATAATACCTCCGGTAATGGGACAAAAGACACATCGTCTTGGAATGTCGCGCATTATTGATGCAGAAACGATGCTTCGCATTTACGCGATGACGCATCCTAAAATAAAAATGGAGATTTCATTAGTTGACCCGATTCTTACGCAAAACAACGGCACCTATTATATTAATAGCGGTGTTTTAGACAAGAAAAATTCCATTGGTGCAAATGTCGTTGATATTGAACAACTGACTCAGGCTTTATTTGGTTATCATACAGAAACGCTACCTGAGAAGTTAAAAGTTTTTAACAACCAAGCAGCGTTTATGAGTTTGATGTTAGATTAATTCTGTTCGACGAAAATCAATTTTTCGGTATCGTAACCTTTATCTTCAGCTACGTCAATGATGTTTTGCAGAATTTCAGGACTTAACTGAGGCGTTCTAGATAGAATCCAAAGATATTTAGGAGAGTTACCTCCAACCAGAACATATTGATAATCTTTATCAATCATCAATACTCTGTAGTCTGAATAGAAATTCAGGAAGAAAGAAACACGCAACAATCCTGACGTGTCGGTTGTTTTTGCCTTTCCTATGGTTTCCTTGAATTTACCATCCTTATATCCAGAATTTATAACCTGGATTTGTCCATTTGGGAGCAGTTTGTACTCCGCTGTAACCATCTGCATATCACGTTCAAAAACATGATCAAATCGTGCAATTTCATACCATTTGCCGAGATACTTACCTAAATCAATGGCAACAGGTTCATTGTCGATTTGGGTTGGCATAAATAGATTGGTGAGAATCATAAGAATAAAGATTTTTGCATTCATAATTGTTGTTTTTTTCTACATAACACGAAAGCATTTAGATTGTTCAAAAAAAATAGGTTGTCCAAAATCACAGACAACCTATCTTATAAATTCAGAAACTAGTAAACATCTATTAAAAAATCTGTATCAGAAGTAGACCTGTTCCAATCGCAACTATTGTCGCGACGAGACCTGGCATCATAAACGAGTGATTAAGAATATATTTTCCGATTTTTGTAGTACCTGTTCTGTCAAAGTTTATTGCTGCGACCACTGTTGGATAATTCGGGATGAAGAAATATCCGTTTACGGCAGGGAACAAAGCTATCAACAACATTGGATTCAATCCCAGGGCGACGCCTAACGGCACAATTGCTCGAACCGTAGCAGCCTGGCTATAAAGAAGAATTGACATCACGAACAAAGCTATACCAAAGAGCCAAGGCATCTCTGTAACAATACCTTCTATTGATGATGTAAGTTGAGCGATATTACCATTGATAAAAGTATCTCCCATCCAAGCGACACCGAATATTGCTATAACAGCCTGCATACCAGCAGAAAAGACGCTACCTTGTGCAGCTTTCGCACCAGAAGTCTTTGTCACCAGCAATATTATAGCAGCTGTTGTAAGCATTAAGATTTCGATTAAAGCTGGCATTGCCAACGATTCACCATTGAATGTTGGACGAAGTCTTGATATTGAACCAAACAGAACAATAAGGAATGTAGCGAGTAAAAAGAGAAATACTGACAACTTAGCATTAAACAAATTTTTGATATTAGACATCTCGAGATGGGTATTATCGAGTTCACCTTTTTCAAGACGTCTTATATATTCAGGATCATCGACAAGTTCTTTACCTACTCTCATGGAAGCGAAAGCACCGACAATAACACCGATAAGCGTTGCTGGAATTGTTATTTTAAGAATGTCGAAGAGAGTGATGTCGAATCCGGCAAGAAGTCCGAGCAAAGCCACTGTTGCAGCAGATATAGGTGAAGCCGTGATAGCCTGTTGCGAAGCGATGACTGCAATTCCGAGCGGTCGTTCAGGGCGAATTTTTGTTTCACGAGCGACCTCAGCGATAACAGGAAGCACCGAATAAGCCACGTGACCAGTTCCTGCCAAAAATGTGAAAGAATAAGTTACCAAAGGAGCGAGAATCGTCACATACTGAGGATGTCTCCTCAAGATTTTTTCAGCAACACTGACTAAGAAATCGAGACCGCCAGCAGCTTGCATCGCGGCAGCAGCTGAGATGACAGCAGCAATCATCAGCATAACATCAATTGGCGGAGCAGTAGGTTGAAGACCAAAGAAAAAGGTTAGAATAGCAACACCAAGACCTCCCATAACACCAAGTCCGATGCCGCCAATACGAGCACCTACAATAATACAAACCAGAACAAATAAGAGTTGTATCAACATAACTATTTAATTTTAATTATTATTCCTATCCTATTGAGTATTAACAAACAAAAGATATATTTTACTCATTCGAATTCATTTTATATCATAATTTAATACATTCTAACTCTCGGATCCAAAATTCCATAGATAATATCAACCAACACATTGATTATTATGAGCATAAAACCTATCAATAAAACTGCTCCCATTATAACTGGAAAATCGAATGTATCAAGAGCATCCACGACAACAACGCCAATTCCTTTCCAGTCAAAGACATACTCCACAAAGACTGCGCCCGCCAAAAGCGATGCGAACCATCCAGAAATAGCGGTAACAACAGGTGTCATGGCATTTCTCAAAGCATGAACTGTAACTACCTTCCACTGATTCAATCCTTTAGCGCGAGCAGTTCTGATATAATCCATCGACATTGCTTCCAACAAAGAGGTTCGCGTAAGTTCAACGACAACAGCTAAAGGTCTTAACCCTAACGTGAATGCCGGGAGAATTAAATTCTTCAAATCAAGATAAGATCCATTTCCATAATCATCGACAGAATAAAGATTGCCCGTCATGCTCAGACCTGTATAAGATTCAAGCACATATCCGAAAAGCCACGCAATCAATATTGCAGAGAAAAAAGACGGCAACGACATCCCTATCGTCGTGACAAACAACGTCAGTTTATTAACAAAATCAGTGTTTACGACGGCTGCCAATATTCCTATAAATACTCCGACGACCAGTGCAAAAGTAATTGCTACAAAAGCCAGGAGTAAGGTATTCGGAAATGCCTCTGATAATATCGTTCCTACCGACCTCTTGCTTTGATATGAATATCTCATATAAGGAGTCTTTAAAACAATATCAACGTCGTTTATTGTCATAAGAACGTAATAATGCTTAAATTTTTCATAATCACTATGTTGTTCAGCAGAATCTTTTTTATAGAATGAAACTGGCATCAAATCATTAAGATAACCCACATATTGTCTAAAAATGCTTTCATTAAGACCTAATTCTTCTCTAATTGCCTGAACATCATTCTCATCAGCACGCTGACCCAACATCATTCTCACTGGATCACCAGGAACTATATTGAACAGAAAGAACACCAAGGTCACGACACCCCAGAGAACCGCCACTCCATATAATATTTTCCTGATGATGTAGGATGTCATCTTTTTTTAATGATATTTGTTAATTTCTTTTCACAAGGGAAATCAATCTTACTCCATTTGTCAATAATTACACCGTTATCCATAAGTATCAATCCTGGATTAGAACGAACCATCGATTTGAGTTCAAGTTCATCTCCATAATAAATTTCATCAAACATAAAATATTGACTTTGAAGTTCATGTACATAATCATGACTGACAGAAGTAATCCATAAGTAATTAAACCCTCTTTTATTTACGAAATCATAAATACGCTGACATTCAGCCATATCTTTCTCGGTAAGCTCATTCAGATAAGGAGCAACGAAGACAAACAATTTTTCCGTTTCATACAGCAGATGCGTATAATCGTCGCCATCTTCATTTAAGATAGAAAAAGCAAGTGACTGAGAACCACCCTCTTGACGTTGAGAGACAAATTCCCATTGACTCATCCAAACAGAATCATTCCAAGGATAATTAGGTGAAAGGAATTCTTCTGTATCACCAGATTCTATATTTTTGAATGTAAGATAAATTTCAGCAGGTTCAGATTCTTCAGCAGGTTTTATATCACGACCGACCTTCCAATCCATGAAATCAATGACAGGAAGATGACGTACATTATAAATTTCAAATCCCACGAAAGTTGCCATGAAAATAAAAGCGAACAAAGTCTGTCCAAGTTTTGTAACTCTTCTGTTAATGAAATTTTTATTATTAAAAATCAGGGGGATAAGTACCGAAAGTATTATCAAGTTCTTGAAGAAAGTCTGCCAGTTGCTCATCTTTATCGCTGTTCCGAAGCAACCACAATCGGGAACCAGATTGTATTTAGCATCGAAAAACGTTGATATCGTAAAGAATATTATCAGCAATGATGCTCCGAGCGTAGCCAGACGTGGCAGCAGATTTAGCAAAAGGCAAATACCGACTATAAATTCTGCCATAATCAGCAATATCGCCAAGACAAGTGCTAATTCATTGAGCCACTCTATGTTATAAGCGATGAAGTAGTCTAGCATCTTGTATTTTGTTCCCAGCGGATCGACGCCTTTAGTGAAGCTGCTAAAAATAAACAATGAACCGACTAAAACTCGACATAACACCAAACCATATTTATTGTAATAGTTGTTAAACAACAATGAAGCGAAAATAGGGATTATAATCGCAATCAACAAAAGCCATGAAAAATTAGGGAAAAATCCCACCAATACTGCACACATCAACGCCCATACCGTAATGGCGAAAGACAAAAAACCAGATTTAGTGTAATCCTTTCTCATATTATAAGTAATTAGTTTTCAGATTGTTCAGATAACAATATCATACAGAAGACCGCGTAATTTATGATGTCAAAATAATTTGCATCCAAACCTTCTGATATCACAGTCTTTCCGTCGTGGTCTTCTATCTCTTTTATTCTCAATAGCTTCATCAAAATGAGATCGGTCATTGAACTGACGCGCATACTTCTCCATGCCTCATCATAATCGTGGTTTTTGCACTGCATCAGGTCGAAAGCTTCTTGAAGCACACCAGAATACAATTCCGCTGCTTTCTGTGGTTCAAGGTCTGGTTTGTCAACAACGCCAAGACGCAACTGAATGATTGCCATAGCAGAATAATTAATAATACCGATAAATTCCGGTTCAACACCCTCATTGACAAGACGTTCTGCTTTAGTCTGAAGACTTCTGATTCTATTTGCCTTAATGTAAATCTGGTCGGTGACAGACGGAGTTCGCAAAATACGCCAAGCCACACCATAATCAATCATTTTTTTTGTAAATATCTCAGTACATTGTTCAATAACCTTTTTAAATTGATTTTGTGTATTTTTCATCCTAATATTTTTTATTTTTGTAAGGAAAATTGTTTTAAGAAAACATATAAAACAATCAGTATTTTAAGAACGTAAAGATAAACATTTTTTTGTTATGGAATTGAAGATTGGAGAGTATTTTTTTTCGTGGGACCGACCTGTTGTAATGGGAATTTTGAATCTCACGCCAGACTCATTTTACGATGGAGGCAGGCACAACGACATCAAAGAAGTTTTAAGTCATTGTGAAAAAATGATAAATGAAGGAGCCGACATCATAGACTTAGGTGCTTTTTCAACTCGTCCAGGCATGCAAATAATTAGTGCTGAGGAAGAAACAGAAAGACTCCTCCCCTCTTTGATTGCCATAAAAAACAATTTTCCGAAAGCAATCATTTCTATCGACACATTCCGTAAAAACGTGGCAATGAATGCTATAGAAAACGGAGCCGACATCATAAACGATATTTCCGGAGGAACTTTCGACGAAGAAATGCTGCCTTGGATTGGCAAGAATCACATACCTTATATAATGATGCACAGCGGTGACAGTTTAGAAAGACTTCATTCAGATGTAATTGAAAATGATGTTTGCATAGAATTGAAGTCGTTTTTCAAAAAGCAAACGGGAAAACTATCAGAATACGGCGGAGCTTCTGTCATCTTAGACCCAGGAATAGGATTCAACAAAAGCATAAAAGACAACTTCAAATTATTAAAAAACATAGAAGAATACAGAATAAACGGGCTACCTGTCCTAATAGGAATTTCACGCAAATCAATGATTTATAAAACATTGAAGACAACACCGCAAGAATCCTTAAACGGGACAACAGTTTTGAACACTGTCGCAATTCTCAGCGGTGCCGACATTTTGCGCGTACACGACGTGAAACAAGCGATGGAAACGATAAAATTACTCAAAGAATTAAATTGATTCATAACGAAAAAAAACTTAATTTTGCTAAAAATAAATTGACGATATGACAGACCTATTGACAACAGCGTTTATACAAATCAGAATTTGGGATGTGATTGACATATTGCTGGTTGGACTCATGTTTTATGGGTTGTATTATCTCGTAAAAGGAACCACCGCCATCAAGATTTTCTCAGGCATAGTCGCTATTATCATCGGATTGAAAATCGTTACGGCTCTCAACATGGAACTGCTCTCTTTCATCCTTGGAGCTTTCGTCAACGTAGGTTTTATCGCATTGATAATCATTTTCCAACCAGAAATACGCCGTTTCCTCCTTGGCATAGGCAACACAAAATTTGCAGAAACATTTAGAAATATCATCGCGGCATTCGGTTTTCGTTACAAAGATGAAAGTAGTCTTGACTTGAATTCTATATGCGAAGCTTGCGGCTCAATGTCACAAGAAAAAGTCGGAGCTTTGATATTGTTGGCACAAGAAAACAACCTAAGCGAAATTATTGAGACAGGCGTGACAATTGACGCTATAATAAGCAAGCCATTAATCGAAAACATTTTCTTCAAAAACAGCCCTTTACACGATGGCGCAATGGTTATCAATGACAATAAGATTATGGCAGCACGCTGTATTCTTCCGATAACACAAAACACTCATCTTCCAGGAAGCTACGGATTGAGACATAGAGCAGGTATCGGAATTACTGAAAACAGCGACTGCATCGCTTTAGTCGTGTCAGAAGAAACAGGAAGTATTAGAATCATAAAAGGCGGAAAAGTTTATGACGTGAAAGCATCAGAAATGAAAGCTAAAATTAAAGAACTGAGCAACAAAAAACAAAATTTTCTCAACATTTAATTTATTTTCCCAAACAAAATAATAGTTTCAGGAAGATATATATCTTCATACCAAATTATATATCAATTAAATACATCCTCATATCACAGACATCTGACCTCTATATTAATTTTCAAAAAAAATTATAAATCAGATGCAGCAAAACCTGAAATCTTTCGTTCACTGATTGAGAAAACACGAAAAAATGTCAAGATTTGAAGATTTATTGATAGGATGCAAAAGGCGGAAACAGCAGTCGATGATGAAAATCTACGACATCTGCGCAACTCCAGCCTATAACGCAAGTCTTCACATTGTAATGAACGAATTTGATGCAGAAGAAATCATGCAAGACGCCATCCTAAAGGCTTTCAACAACATCGACATTTTTACCGGAACTGAAAAAGATTTTGTCGCTTTCGTAAAGAAAATTGCAGTTAACAAAAGCATCGACTGGTACCGCAAGCATAACAAGGAACCTTTTTTTGATGATATAGATGATGTGGCGGTCAGTTCTCAGCCTTCAACTGTCGGCGAGAGTGAAGATGAGACGGAATATTCTTTAGAACAGATAATGGATAAGATAGAACTTTTGCCAATAGGTTATAAGATGGTTCTGAAACTTCATCTCATCGACGAGCTCGATTTCTCCGAGATTGCGGAAACTATGAACATCAAGACCTCGACGGTACGCTCACAATTCGTAAGAGCGAAGGAAAGACTTAAGAAATTGTTGGAAAATAATTAAAAATCAAAAATATGGAAAACTTAATAAAAAATAACAAAGATAAGTTCATGGCGGAATTACCTTCGGGACATCAGGAGCGTTTCGCGATGAAGTTGGAAGGTCGCAAAGTCGAAGAGTCGAAGGGATTATCAAGGAAATTATGGCTCGGAATACCGTCGGCGGCGGCAGCTATATTGTTAATCTTAATTTTAATTAACAAACAAGACGCACTGCAACCTTATGTATATAGTGAGAATGAAAAGGTAGCCGAGATGCGCATGATTTACGAGGCTCAAGTTGACAAGACAATAGCATTATTAGAAAACGTATTGGAAAATGTTGACGACTCTACCAGAAACGAGATAAACAAGGCAATAGAAAATCTAACCTTAACGACTGAAGTCTTCGCTGAGATAGCACCTCTTCCGGAAGAAAAACAATTGGCTATAACATCTCAGATGTATGACAATCAGTTAGAGACATTACAAATCATTTATAGAAAAATAAGTAAAGGAGAACAATAATCATGAAAAACAAACTATTGACATTATTGCTGTGTCTGTTCTCAGCATTAGCATTCGCGGATGGAGACGACTACGAGATCAACATGAATCAGTCGTATAAGTATTCCAAGAAAAGAAGTATCGACGCCAATTATGATGCCGGCAAAGACTACACTCTCAAGTTAGAAGGAAAGTTCAGTGATTATAAAATCGCCAACTGGAACGAAGACAGAATAAGTTTCCATGTCGAGATAATTGTGAAGTCAAATAAAGAAAGTAATTTAGACAATATTCTCTCTTCTATTGATGTTATTCTAAGCGACATTAATAAATCTAAGGCAAGTAAAATTGTTGAAGCCAAGACCAAAATAGACAATTGTAAATTGAATAACGCCAGCATAAGCATTGATTATTACATCATGATTCCTAATGATATAGATATTATCATCGACAACACCTATGGCGATGTCGATATACAGTCGGCAAAAGACATCAATATCAAACTCATGTACGGCGATTCTGACATAAGTTCAGCCGACAATATCGATGCAGAGATTTTATATGGCGACATTACGATAGGAACTGTAAATTACTTCGATGCAGATGTGAAATATTCCGAGATAGATTGTTCTATGGCAAAGAAAGTCGAGGCTGAAGTCATGTACAGCGACACATATTTCAAAACCGTTGATGAGATAAGAATAGACAATATGTATGGCGACCTTGAGATAGAAACTCTCATTAATAAAATAGAATGCAGCTTACAATATTCCGATATAGAAATAGAGAATGTGGATAGGAATTTCTCTGATATTATCATTGACGCTATGTATTCTGATGTCAGTATCAGTCTTACAAACGAGCATTGTTTCAGTTACGACATCAGCACAAGTTATGGAAATATTTCCCCTAAGATGTTAAAAGACAACGCAAACAAGTATATAAAAGAACATCCAGAAACAAGCGTGATAGGAAATATCAATGACAACGACAAACTGCATAACATAAAGATTGACGCATTATACGGCGACGTTGAAATAGATTTTGAATAACCAATAAAGAATATAATTATGAAAAGATTAGCACTGATTACATTACTTATGACATTAGCATTCGATGTCATTTCTCAGGAGACAAAGAACGATACCATCGTTGTAAACGGCGATAAGGTAGAGATTCTCATCAACAACAATAAGGTCAAGATTACCGATTCGCCCAACGGACTGAAGATTAACGTCTTTTCTATAACAGAAAAAGGCGATGTGGAAAGGAATCCATATTACGAAAGTCGTTATGAAAATGATGTTAACAGCGTGACAGAGAAGAAAAACGTCACCATAAATATTCCTATCAAACCTACATTTATCAAAGACGACAAATATGTCACTGACGATAAAGGAACGAAACTGAAGTTCAGTTGTTTCGAACCAATTTATCCCAATATCTACTATGCCTATTCTGCGATGATTGGCATTCCTCTTTCACATTATCGTTTAAACTTTAATTTGCAAAAAGCAAGTTCGTTTGAATGGGGTATGTATCTTTTCCAATATGACATCTGTCACAACAAAAGAAAAACAATAGGTCTGACAACTGCGCTTGGATTTTCTAACACATATTTTTTCAGTTCATACATACTCGGCACGACAACCAACGACAATAGTAGCAATTATACTTACTTCTATCGTCCTAACGATTCAAACGAAGAAGGCAATCCTATCCCTGAAGGTATGTCAAATGTTAGCGCTCCCGAGGAATTTGATGATGGTTACTATCGTTATTGGAGCTTGCGTCTACCTATCAGCGTTCAGTTCCAATGGCGCGTTGGTGGCAACAGGATGGCATTTTCATTCGGACCAGAATTTGAATGGCGTTTTGCAATGAAGTCATTTACTTATTTACAAAACGATAAATTAACGGTTTCCAATAATTTGGCTTACAATCCGTTTGGTATTAACGCATTGGCTGTATTAAATTTCAAGAGTTTCGTCATCTTCGGAAGAGCTGGATTGACACAGATGTTCAATCAAGATAACAGCTCCATCAGAGTTGCTCCTGTCAATATCGGTATAGGATTCAGTTTCTGATCAATCAATAAGATTCTTGCAATAAAAATTTAAGAACTTCACAAAAATATTCCCAAAGGTTATTTTGCCCTTGGGAATGTTGTTTTATAAATATCAACTCAGTTTTCAACTTTTAAAAGTCTGTCTCTGTAAGTACCATAAATGAACGACTCATAAGGGTCATAACGCAAATACATTTCATTTTCATCATAATAATTTTCTTTCTTTATCATCTCATTTCTAACATATTCGTTCATAAAGAAATCGTAACAATATCCTGCGTATAGTCGTCCTAAAATCACAGCAAAATCATAAAAACCATCAAGGCTAATAATTTGGTAATCAGCATTCACAATAAGGTTATTCGCTGTATCAAGAGTGTAATAACAATCCACGAGATAATCTTCATAGTCCTGTTCTGTAAATAGCAATGTCGATTTTTCACCGTTGGAAAGATCGAACCAAGACGCGACATTTACCGCTGTTGCTGGCAGGATCTCATAATTTCCTTCTACGCCGCAATGCGTAATTTGATGCTTGACAATCTCCGTCACTTCAATGTGCGACAAATCAACAATCCAATGCAGAGAGTCTGGCATTTTCCCATCTTCTTCCCAATAAAGCAGATTCAAATCATAATCCTTTAATGTTTCCTCAAAAGAAGCAATCATCACATTAAAAAATATTTCATCATCTATCTTATTGACAATCTTTGTCCTTGCATTTATTGTGTCACGCAACTGACTTTCATCCAAAGTCACCAGTTCAACACTCTTAGGATTACAGTCACTTCTTTGGTTATTTTTCTCCAACTTTTCAGGGATGTAAAACGCCACCGAAGCTCCTTTTGACTTTTGGACGAAATCGTACGCGAAGTTCTTATGAAGCGAGCACGAAACCATAGTCAGCGATAATATGAGAAATATAAATAATGATTTAATTTTCATATATTTATTCAAATAACGTTAGTTGTACGCCATCATCTTCCGAGAAGAAATTGTCGTCAGAACCATTATTAAACGAAGTGATGTCATCTTCATTTTCATTATCCTGTTCCGATTCATCGAGCTGTTCATCGACTATTTCTTCCTCTACAGGTTCAAACGGTTCAAGGAAATCATAAGATGCCACGTCATGCGTTGAGAGACGTTTTCCTTTTGCTTTATAACTTTTCACACCAATATACTGAGCCACATTAACTTCCTCATCTTCATATTGTTTACCAGAAGGACTATCATTAAATTTTAACAATAATCTAGGAAGCATATCCATATTTAGCACGAGGAATTTAGCGTCTTTGTGTTCTCCAATAAAAGATATTCTCTTATTCAAAGGAGTGTCTTCATCTATCTCAAAACGTTTGATATACATAAGTTTAGTTTCTCCTTCGATATAAATCACGGAGAACACTGTGCTTGGATCAAACTTAATGATTTGTGTCATATCGTCATCGAAATGCGTCGATAGGTCGTAACCTGTAAGACGGAACTCACCGTTTGCATAAATCTGAAGGATTTTGTCATCGCCGGAGAACTCTCCTATCAGAGTTCCACGTTTCTCGGCGTTAAGACGACCAACCGTATCATCGTACCAGATTTCTCTAGCAGCCAATGTTGACACTCCATCGTCACGCTTAAATATTCTGTTGATAGGATGATTTGTCAGTTTGTTGCCACGGCTTGCTCTTCCTTTAATCATCAAATCTGCGAAATTGTAATCGAAAGATGTCTTTTTCAGTTTTGGTTGAGGGCGTAGCATTACCTTGATAACTTCGGCTTCTCCATTAGGATTAGCGGAGAAATAAATGACTTTAGAACCTGGTTCGCCCATCGTAAGGTCGTAATCTTTATCGTGCGTTATTCCCTTGACAGAGAATCGTTTCACGTAATATGGCGAGCCAGCTTTTCCTGAGCGATACACCATATTATATACTGTTCTATCATCATTTTTATGGAAAACGTCGGCATGAATCACCTTTTCAGGACCAACAAAACACTTAGGTTGCAGTTTCGTTACCATAAATGTTCCGTTTTCGCGGAATACGATAATGTCATCCAAGTCGGAACAGTCTGATACAAAAGTATATGCTTCTTTATTTTGTTCTTTTTTAAGACCTGCCGAAGTACAGATAAAGCTTTCTTCCTTGTTGACATAAAGTTTTTCATTATTAGCGGCGACAGCGACGGCAGAAATATTGTCGAAGTTACGGATTTCCGTTCTACGTTCGCGACCTTTACCATGTTTTCTCTTTATTTCATTATAGAAATTAACGGTATAATCGACGATATGGTCGAGGTCGTATTTTACTTTTTCTATTTGATTTTCAACATCTATAATTTGTTCTTCAGCTTTCTTTATATCGAATTTTGAGATTTTCCTGACTGGTTTTTCGCAAAGGCGAAGCACATCGTCGCGAGTTATCTCAGTTTTCAGCATAGCACGATATGGGTCGAAAGCTCTTTCAATTTCAGTGATTTGGTCATCCCACGAGTCGGCATCTTTTTCAAGGATTTTATAAATCCGTTTCTCGAAGAAAATTTTCTCAAGAGAAATCCAATGCCATTCTCGTTCAAGCTCATCAAGACGAATTTGGAGTTCCCAACTCAACAAATCGACGGTTCTGTCGGTATTTTCTTTCAAAATAGCCGATATTGTAGTAAACACAGGATGTTCGTTTCTTATCACACAAGTACACAAACTGTTGAGAGACACCTGACATTGTGTGAAAGCATACAGAGCATCTATTGTCTGGTCGGGCGATACACCATTTGCGAGATGTATTACTATTTCTGCATTACGAGAAGTATTGTCATCGACGCGGCGAATTTTAATCTGTCCCTTCTCCCCAGCTTTCGTTATAGAATCGATTAGAGTTCCCGTTGTAGTACCGTATGGTATTTCCGTGATTACAAGAGTCTTCTTGTCCAATTGGTTAATTTTTGCTCTAACCTGCACCTTACATCCACGCGCTCCGTCGTTATATGAACGCACGTCAATCATACCACCCGTTCTGAAGTCTGGATACAACACGAAAGGTTCGTCGCGAAGATAAGCTATAGAAGCGTCAATAAGTTCATTGAAGTTATGAGGAAGTATCTCTACTTTAAGACCGACAGCGATACCCATTGCACCTTGTGCAAGCAAGAGAGGGAACTTAACAGGAAGAGTCACAGGCTCTTTATTACGTCCGTCGTATGAAAATTTCCATTCCGTTGTTTTTGGATTATATACGACATCAAGAGCGAATTTCGAAAGACGAGCCTCTATGTAACGAGGAGCAGCTGCAGAGTCACCTGTAAGAATATTACCCCAGTTACCTTGAGTATCAATGAGTAATTCCTTTTGACCAAGGTTCACCAATGCATCGCCGATAGAAGTATCACCATGTGGGTGATATTTCATCGTATTACCGACAATATTAGCGACCTTGTTATAACGCCCGTCTTCCAACTCCTTCATTGAGTGAAGAATACGACGTTGAACAGGCTTAAAACCGTCATTGATTTCAGGAACCGCTCTGTCGAGGATAACATTTGACGCATAATCAATGAACCAATTATCAATCAAGCCTTTAAGAGGAATAACTCTGAAACCATCACCTTGCTGAATCCGAACACCGTCTTCAATATTATTTTGCTCTTCTAATTCTATATCTTTATTTTCTTCCATAATACACGCTCTCTTTGCCTTACAAAATTAAGAAAAAACATCATTCCCAGAAACGTAAAATTAAAATTTCTATCAACAATGCAATCAATGCAATGATGACGAAAATCTTCCAAATCACAGAATCTCTGACAACGACTTCAACTATATCATCTGATTTAACATCCTCATAATCAATCGTTGCCAAAATATTCAGATTATTATCTTTCAACAGTTTCGTCAATTCATCTTTATCACAGAACAACATCTGCGACTCATTACGGTTATCATTCCAAGCAACTGTCGATACATAATTTTCATTTTTATAAATATCATAAAATCCTGAAGAAGGCAGATTCTCGAAAAATGAAATATAATTAACATTTCTGCGATTCTCAACAATTGGAAACATCTCATACATTCCATTCTCACTCCTGACACTGATTCTGTCATCAACATTCAACACAATATCTTTAATTTTCAAATACTTATCATTACCCAAAGTATATGACAACTGAGAAACGTTTCCCCCTATCAATGCCATTTTATACATCAAAGGAACAAATAAAGTATGATTTGCGAGATCTGAATACTCGTCTTTCAAAGATGTTGAAATGATGAATACATTGCCATTTCCCTGCGCGCTCATCATTAGAAGCGGATTTCCATTCTGCAAAGAAATAATATTCAAGACATCTTTGCCCGTTGTAAATCGAACATGTTTCTTCACCTCAGGAAGCTCAGCATTATCAGGAAGTTTCAGAAATATATCATCAAAAAACGAATTACGCTTGGCGATATATTCTATCTTCATGGCATTCTCATCCATACTTGATGACTTTATTCCTATATTATTGTATATATATGAATTCTCTGTATTTTCATCATTAAAAATAAGTAAAGTTCCGCCATGCGAAGCAAAATCAAGAAGCGATTGTTGCATTGTTTCATTAAGATTTACGCTTTCATTTACTACAATCATCTGTGCATTGTTAATCACGTTATGCTCAATGCTATAAGGTTTCATAGATTGATAATTGACAAGTGCGTCTCCCTCAAAAAGCAATTCCAAATAAGAATTAACATTATCAGGCTTTATTTCAATAACATTTATTACAGGACGCACTTCTAAAATAAAATTATATACGTTATCAAAAGTAATAGGAGAATCGTTTATCGTGACTTTTGCTTTTCTAAAGCCGTCATTATCAATAACAAACTGCATATTAACATCAGCATTTGAATTGGCAGCGACGTCACATGTTGCATACGCCACATTATTATCATCCATAGAAAAACTAACCGGTAATCCTTTAACATCGTTAGGTGTTTCATTAACAATTCTTGCATTAAGTTCATTGGTCATATTTTTCTGCAAGACTGGAGTTTGCAACCATACAGAATCGACATAAATATTTTTCTGGAAGTCAGATTTCAAAGGAAAAAGAACAACCTGAATCGTGCTATCACTTTTCAGATAATTGATATTCATCATATTCTTCTGAAAATCAGAATACACGAAAAGTGTTGCCGAGTTAAAATTATTTTTCTTCTTTATCAAAGCGAGACTGTTGTAAATATCCTCAAATGAAGTCGGTGCCGCCTCAGAATTCATTTCGTTAAGACAAATTATCATCTCATCCTTATTCATAGGATATTCGTTTTTCGGATCCCTATCATTGGAAAGAAGCACAAATTTCTGCGCTTGATTAAGACTTTCAACTATTTTCAAAGCAGAACTTCTCGAGTCTTCGAACAACGTCTTTTCCAAAGAATGCGACTGCATACTCATCGAGTTGTCGATATAAACTGCAATGAGATTATCGACATTATTATTAACAGCATTATTGTCTTTTTTATAAGGGAAAGCGAAGGCGATGACGAGAGAAGCGATAAAAATCATTCTCATTATCAACGCCATGAGGTATTTCAGTCTTTTTGTCTTAGAACTCTCCTGCTCTATTGTTTTAAGGACGGACGTATTGCTGAAATAAACCACCTTATGCTTTCTGAAATTGAAAAGGTGAATGATAATCGGAATTATCAGTGCGAAGAGAGCATAAAGCATATTAGGATAAAGAAATTCCATTGTCGAAAAATTTATTTGCAAAGATAAGAAAAGGGCAAAGACAAACGTCTTATAGCACAAGAATTTTAACATAAAAAAAGACCCCAAGACTTTTTTCAAGCAATTGGGGTCTTCTTGATTGAAGCTGTAATATCACTTCTTGAAGTATCTGTTGAACAAACCTTCGAAACCTTTGCCGTGACGAGCTTCGTCTTTTGCCATTTCGTGGACTGTATCGTGGATAGCGTCGAGGTTGCGCTCTTTTGCTATACGGGCGATACGCATTTTGTCTTCACATGCGCCACATTCAGCTTGCATACGTTTTTCCAAGTTTGTCTTGGTATCCCATACAACTTCACCTAACAATTCTGCGAATTTCGCACAGTGTTCAGCTTCTTCCCAAGCGTAACGTTTGAAAGCTTCAGCGATTTCCGGATAACCTTCGCGGTCAGCTTGACGGCTCATTGCCAAATACATACCGACTTCTGTTGCTTCACCCATGAAGTGTGCGTTCAAATCTTTAATCATATCATCGCCAGTACCTTTAGCGATACCGATAACGTGTTCTGTTACGAAGTTCAATGCTGCGCCTTCTTCGATGACATTCCATTGAACTACTTGCTTACATTGTGGACATCTTTCAGGAGCGGTTTCACCTTCATGAACATAACCGCAAATAGGACATGCAAATTTTTTATTCATTTTGTTAGTTTTTTAAGTGGTTAATATTTAATTATATCAATATATTTCAATTTAAATTTGATTTAGACGTGCCAATGTTTTTTTATTTTTTTTTGCAGAAAGCATTGACGCATCTCTACAATTATTTCACCGCGTGTTTATATCCTTTAACCTTATTCCAGTCGCCTCTTGTAAAGTCAGGGAATTTGACAGGCATACCGTTGTTTTCAACAGAAGCGGCTGTCAATTCACCGAGACATGACCATTCTGCTGCGTCATAGACATCTTGGTCTAATGGAAGTCCGTTTTGCAAGCAATAGATTAAACGATAATCCATGATGAAGTCCATGCCGCCATGACCACCGACTTTCTTTGCTTTTGCTTCGATATCTTTTGCGATTGGATGTTTATAGGCAACCATCAAAGAATCTCTGATTGCGTTAGGAACGAAACCATGTGAGTCCAAATCTTCATGGTCTGGAATTACGTCAGAAGGAATATTTTCTTCTTTCAAAGTAAATCCCTGATATGGATATTTATTTGCAAAGCCCTCAGTT
The DNA here is from genome assembly GCA_045591245.1 of Bacteroidales bacterium. Classification (GTDB taxonomy): domain Bacteria; phylum Bacteroidota; class Bacteroidia; order Bacteroidales; family F082; genus Limimorpha. The sequence goes on along the minus strand of JAZNSO010000042.1, from coordinate 52,271 downwards.
CCTGTAAGTTGATATAATCTATCGTAAGGACGAGGAGTATATACATTATGTTGTATCAAGATTGTCTTACCCTTGTTTGTCTTGATTAACGTAGATGTCATGTCACCGTTTGCAAAAGTCTCCGAACCCATTGTCTCTTTAGCTATTTTCAAGCCATTGATAGAAGGAGTTGACATGGATACCAAGTAATCCATTTTATCGCCGCGGTGTATGTCAAGTACTTGGCAGACAGGTCCTAAACCATGAGTTGCATAGACATCTCCAGCGTGTTTTTGGTTAAAATCCAAACGCCAGTTACCTTGATAATGAGCCCAGAAAGGTTCTAAATTATGGATGTAAGCGCCTTGAGCATGAATAACTTCGCCAAAAAGTCCTTGTTGAGCCATATTGAGGCAAGTCAATTCAAAGAAGTCGTAGCAACAGTTCTCAAGCATCATACAGTGACGTTGAGTCTGTTCAGCGACGTCAACCAGTTGCCAGCATTCTTCAACGCTGGTAGCAGCAGGCACTTCAATAGCGACATGTTTTCCGTGTTGCATTGCATATACTGCCATTGGCACATGGTTAACCCAGTCGGTACATATATAAACCAAGTCAATATCATCGCGTTCGCATAATTCTTTCCAACCCTCTTCCCCGCTATATTCAGCACACTCAGGAAGATTCTTTGCTTTGATAACATATTCTTGAACTGATTCGACTCGTTCAGGCAACAAATCGCATAATGCCTTAAACTCAACGCCTTCAATATGAGAGATGCGATTTACAGCGTCAGCGCCACGCATACCCAAACCAATGAAACCCATTCTTACGACTGGAATTGGATCGACGGCAAGTTGCAAAACACTCTTCTGTCCTTCGACACGATCCGGTTCGTCAAATACAATCATATTGTCTTTGATGATGTATGGCCCTGATGACTTAACATCTGACGAACAACTTGAAACAAAAACACTTAGCACTAACGCTAAAATAACAAACAAATTCTTTTTCATCATTGTCAAATTATTTTTTTCTCGGTTCAAAAATAATATTTTTATTTGAATTTTTTATCGTCAAATTTTATATTTTTGCAAAAAATTTAGTCAAAAAATCAGTCATGGAAAATTTAAAAGAAATAGTATCAAAATTCAAAATTGCAGATGAAATAAACGAAGTGAAACCTCTCGGCGAAGGACTTATCAACGATACATTTAAGGTTTTCGTCAAAGGAGATGAAAATCCTAAATACGTGTTACAAAGAATCAATAACGCTATTTTTCAAGATGTTGAAATGCTTCAGGATAATATCGAGAAAGTCACAAATCATATTCGCAAGAAATTGATTGCCAAGAACGAAAACGATATCGAACGTAAAACTTTAAATTTCATAAGAACAAAAGACGACATGAAATTTTATTTCGACGGAAGCAAATATTGGCGTCTGATGAAATTCATCTCAGATTCTTACACTTACCAAGCCGTAACACCTGAATATTCCTATACAGCAGGACTCGCTTTCGGAGAATTTCAGTCGATGCTTTCTGACATTGATGATTATTTGGGCGAAACAATTCCAAGTTTCCACAACATAGAACTACGTCTTAGACAACTAAGAGATGCTGTTGATAATGACGCTGTTGGGCGTGCGAAGGAGGTAAAATTATACATTGACGAAATTGAAAAAAGAGCTGATGCCATGTGTCTTGGCGAGCGACTCCACCGTGAAGGAAAATTACCAAAGAGAATATGCCATTGCGACACCAAAGTCAACAACATGCTTTTTGACAAGGACGGTAATGTCTTGTGCGTTATTGATTTAGACACTGTAATGCCAAGTTTCATTTTTTCCGATTTCGGAGATTTTCTGCGTTCAGCAGCAAACACTGGAGAAGAAGATGACAAAAACCTCGACAATATTGACTTCAATATGGAGATTTTCAAGGCATTTACCAAAGGATATTTGGAAGGTACAAAATCATTCCTGCTACCTATTGAGAAGGAGAACCTGCCTTACGCAGCGAAATTGTTCCCATATATGCAGACCGTAAGATTCTTGGCAGACTACCTCAACGGCGACACATACTACAAAATACAATATCCAGAGCACAATTTGGTTCGTACTAAAGCACAATGGAAATTGTTTGAATGCGCTGAACGTAAGGAAGTGGAAATGAAAGAGTTTATAAATAACTTACAACTATAAAAACAAAGACACAATGTAACAACTGTGAAATATTAATATGAAACGATTTATATTCTCATTATTAATTGTCCTCTGCTCTATTGGAGCATTTGCCCAAGATGTAATCATTTTGACAGACGGCAATTCTATCGAGGCAAAAGTATTAAAGGTTAACGACAGTGAAATTGAATACAAAAAATGGAATAATCTTGACGGACCGGTTTATACATTGAATGTTAATATGATAACGACGATCAGATATATGAATGGCGAAGAAGAATCGTATTCGCTTCCTCAAGAAACTTCTTCTGATCAAAAAGAATTATTAAAGTATCACAAATACAACAAAGTGTACTTAAAAGACAAGCTGTTAACAAGTCAAGAGATTGAGAATATTCTAAAAACAAATTGTCCGACTGCGTATGACAACTATATGTCTGGCATGAAAAAACGTGAAGTCGCATCAAATTTAAGAGTAGCAGGCATAGGTGCTTTGGCTGTATCAATCGTATTATATCTCAACGACGACCTATATTTTTTAGGATACACATTTGATGTTGTAGGTACTGGTTTATTCATTGCATCACTACCTGTTGGAAGTGTTGGAAAAAATCAAATAACAGATAGTTACGATATTTATAACGATGCTATTAAATATAAGAAATCATCAGTTTCAGTAAATTTCGGCACTTGTAAGAGCGGTGGAATTGGATTCAGTTTGAATTTCTAAAAGTAAAAAAAGACAATCTTACAAATTAAAATTACCCAAAGTCCACTTAAAAGCAGTGGACTTTTTTGTACAAATTATTCTCCTTTAATCTTTTTCAACGGTGAATCAGAACTGTAAGGAACCTTTCCAGAAGGAACGACCTTACTTGAACTTTCAAGATGAATATCTTGATCATCAAAGAAGATATGAGCTCCGAAAGCTTTGAGAACCTTGTCTTTAGGCATTCCACCCAGAAAATAGACTTCATTTACATAAACACCCCACTTCTTCAATGTATTGATGACTCTCATGTGTGCCGGAGCGCTGCGTGAAGAGACAATTGCCAATCGTAAAGGCGACAATTCCACTGTAACAGGAAGACTTTCCTGTATCTTCGACAATTTCTTTAACAATTTAGCGAAAGGTCCTTCCTGCAAAGGAATATCCTTATTTTCTTTCTCATATTTACTGAAGGAATCGATACCCTCTTTTTTGTAACGTAGTTCTGAATCTTCATTAAATAAAACAGCATCAGCATCGAAAGCAATCCTGACAACATTAGACGCGGGATTAAATTCCTTTGGTGGCTCGTAAATGACAGCCGCTGCACAATTGCTATGAGCATCGACCACAGCTTGAACGCTGTTTTCATCTTTAGATAAAAACAAATCGACACCGAAGGCATCAATATAAGGTGATATAGGTTCACCTCCTGAAAACGCCAGACGTGTTATATCAAGTTCATATTTTTCAATTGATTTCAAGATTCTTAATCCTGTCTCTGGGCTGTTACGGGACATTATCACGACTTCGACAACAGGTTTGTGAGCCTGCTTGTTCAGTTCCAAAAGACTCTTCACGAGGTAAAAAGCCGTTCCTTTTTCCAAAGGCACATCTTGATTCTTGTCTTGATATTCTCTATATTTCTTAACACCTTCTTTTTCAAAGATGTCGTTTTCTGCCTCAAGGTCGAATAAGGCTCGCGCCGTCACACCTACTACCAATACTTCTGAAAAATCGATACTCATATTTTGGGGTTAATGATTAAGGTTTAAGGCTTAAAGTTCTAAGAATATCCTTATACTTTAAACCTTAAACTTTAAACAAAATCACTCTGCAAATAAACCAATAATATTCAAAATCACTTCTGATGCTTTTTCCATACTTTCCAAAGGAACATACTCATATTTTCCATGGAAATTATGACCGCCTGCGAAGATGTTAGGACAAGGCAATCCCATGAAGCTCAGATTTGCGCCGTCGGTACCGCCACGGATAGGCTGCACTTTCGGTTTGATGCCTGCCATTTCGATAGCCTTGATAGCTTTCTCAACAATAAAATAATGAGGCTCAACCTCCTGACGCATATTATAATATTGGTCTTTCATATCCAATGTCACAGCACCGCTATATTTCTTATTAAGATATTCAACGACAGATTTAAGAAGTTCTTTCTTTTCTTCGAACTTTGCCCTGTCGTGGTCACGGATAATGTATTGCATAGAAGTTTCCTCAACAGTTCCTTTTATTTCGGTAAGAAGATAAAATCCCTCATAACCGCAAGTGAACTCAGGACGTTGATTTACAGGAAGCATCGCATTAAGTTCCATAGCGATTTGCATTGAATTTATCATTTTATCTTTTGCATAACCAGGATGAATGTTTGCGCCTTGGATATGAATCTTTGCGCCAGAAGCATTGAAGTTTTCATATTCCAACTCCCCTACTTCACCGCCGTCGATTGTATAAGCATATTTAGCACCAAACTTCTTCACATCAAACTTAGCGACACCGCGGCCTATTTCTTCGTCAGGTGTAAAACCTATCTTGATATCGCCGTGTTTTACCTCTGGATGTTCCATAAGATATTGAGCAACATACATTATAGCAGCAACACCACCTTTATCGTCAGCACCTAACAAAGTAGTTCCATCTGTCGTTATAATTGTCTTTCCTAGATAATTCTGCATCTCTGGAAAATCAGAGACTCTCAAAACGATGTCCTTTTCTGCGTTAAGCATAATGTCACCACCTTGATAATTCTCAATGATTTGAGGTTTTATGTCTTTGCCAGAAGCATCTGGAGATGTATCGACGTGAGCTATAAAACCTATCGCAGGAACATCATTTTCGATATTTGACGGTATCGTTGCCATGACGTAACCAAACTCATCTAACTCAGCTTTGATTCCCATTGTTTCCAACTCATCGCGTAACATTCTCAATAAATTGAACTGTTTTTCTGAACTAGGTTGTGTCTCTGATTCAGGATTAGACATTGTATCAACAGAGACATATCTCAAAAATTTATCTAATAATTTTTCCATTGTATTATGATTTTATTTTTTTGAACGCATCAATGTATGTTATATTGCAGAAAACATTGATACGTCTCTACTATGTTAATTGTCAATGTTAATTCTCAACTTTTGCTCTTTTTGAATCCCAGATCATATAAGCAATGATTGCAATGTACATCACCAATGCCACCAATGAAGCCCATGGTGTTTGAGCGAATGCCGTTCCATCTGATGTTCTTACGATTAAATCGACATTAGCAAACTTCAAGATTGCACTTACGACACCCATTAATGCGCCACCAGCGATAAAACCTGAAGCGATGAGAGTACCTCTATTGTTACGTGCATTATTAAGATTTTCGTCCTTAGTACGTGTACTTACGAACCATGATACTGCGCCGCCTACTAATAAAGGTATATTGAGGTCGATTGGGATAAACATACCTAGTGCGAAAGGCAATGCTGGAATCTTAGCGACAGTCAATATTAATGCTATGATAGCACCAATTCCGTACAACAGCCATGGGGCGCTGCCACCCGACATCATAGGTTCGATAACAGCCGACATTGCATTTGCTTGAGGAGCAACCAAAGCATCATCGCCAACGAAACCGTATGCCTTATTCAAAACCATAATGACACCAGCTACAGTAGCAGCTGCCACGGCGACACCTACGAATTTCCAGATTTCTTGATTTTTAGGCGTAGTTCCAATCCAATAACCAACTTTCAAGTCGGTGATAAATGCTCCTGCAACAGCCAATGCCGTACATACAACGCCACCTATGATAAGAGCTGCTGTCATTCCCATCGCTCCACTTAAACCAGCGGCAACCATTACCAAAGAGGCTAAAATCAATGTCATAAGAGTCATACCACTCACAGGATTCGAACCTACGATAGCGATAGCATTAGCAGCTACTGTCGTGAACAAAAATGAAATTACCGCCACAACCAATATTCCTACCAAAGCGTGTTTTACATTATGAACGACACCGAACCAGAAGAAGAAAAATGTAATGATTAACACAACTATGATTCCTATCACAACAAATTTCATCGAAAGATCACGTTGGGTACGTTCTTCTTTTTCAGCATTTTTCTTTCCTTTGAATTCATTAGCAGCCAATCCGACAGACGATTTAATTACACCCCATGACTTTATGATACTCACAACGCCAGCCATCGCGATACCGCCTATACCAATATGACGCGCGTATTCTTTAAATATCATCTCTGGTTCCATCTGTCCTATCGTCATTGTAATGCCTGAATTCATCAAATCGATGACTTCATTTCCCCAAAAAATATTCATTCCAGGAATAATAATTAGCCATACTAATATTGAGCCACAACAAATTATGAAAGCATATTTTAATCCGATGATATAACCAAGACCTAAGACAGCGGCACCAACATTGACCTTGAACATCAGTTTTGTGCTATCAGCAACAGCAAGTCCCCACGTCATAACTTTTGTTGAGAGAGTCTCTGTCCACAAACCGAAGGTAGAAACGAGGAAATCATAGACTCCGCCTATCAAACCACTCACGACCAACAACAGAGAGTCTTTTCCTTTTTTCTGTCCGCTGACAAGAACCTGTGTAGTTGCTGTTGCTTCAGGAAACGGAAATTTGCCATGCTGTTCCTTGACGAAATATTTTCTGAAAGGAATCAAGAATAATATTCCCAATATACCTCCTAGCAATGATGCGAGGAATACCTGCATATAATTTATTTCTATTTCGTAACCTTTACCTTGTAATATATATAGAGCCGGTAATGTAAAGATGGCTCCTGCCACGACACCGCCAGAGCAACCGCCGATTGACTGAATGATAACATTCTGTGAAAGAGCATCGTTTTTCTTTGCAACGCCCGACAAACCGATTGCAATGATTGCGATAGGAATCGCGGCTTCAAAAACCTGACCCACTTTCAATCCGAGATAAGCTGCTGCCGCAGAAAACAATATTGTCATTAAAAGACCAATAGTGACAGACCACACTGTTACTTCCTTATATTTTTTGTCTGCTGACAAAATAGGTTTATAAACCTCACCTGGTGCAAGTTCGCGCTGTGCATTTTCAGGCAAACTCATGTTTTCATTGTCTAATTTTTCCATACAAATAACTTTTTATTTCGTAGGCAAACTTACAATATTTAAAACGATTTTGCAAGGTTTTTTTTCTTAATAATTATTAAGTTATCGACATTGTAAACAATAAAAAAATACCATCTCAATTATATAACAGAGATGGTAAAATATGTCACAACATGATAAACATCAACGTTTCTTTTTGAATATTTTCTTCCTGAAAATAAAACCAGCCATGATGATAAACAAGACTGTAACTACAATCAATGTTATTACACTTGCCTTAAACGACTGCGGCGCGTAACCCAAAATAAGCATGATTGGGAATCCCAGAATGATTGCAGGAAATGTTTGCAGAACCAAGTTATTAGCAGCAGGCGTCTCGAATTTAGGATCTATCTCGCGTAACAATATCATGCCATTGCTTGCAGTTCCCGTTAACATTCCAAACATACTGAGGAAGCCTTCGTTTTGGTATGTAGGATAAAGATGTTGAGAAGCTTTTCTCAGATACCAGAATGTTGCTATTGCACCTAAAACACATACAATTGTTAATGGAAGTACGAAATCTCTGAGATTCTTGAAGCTAATTGCAGCAGTTCCCGCGACAATCATAACATCGAAGCAAAAACCGCTTATACGATTGAGGAGATAATTATTTGCATATTCACGGCTCATAAGTTTAACTTTTCTGAACTTATTCATCAACCATTTCACTATCACGCCGAACAATGTTCCGAACAAGAAATTAAACCCCCAAAGCATTGGTTTCAAGGTATTTGTTCCAAAATCGCCGAGGTCCATTTTCTGGATTGAATTGATAAAGAGATATACGAAGAAGTAAACCATCAGAACCAAACAAATTTGGATAGATAATTTATCAATTGATTCAGTATCAGGAATCTCATCTTCACTCTGATAGTCATCTAATGTATTAGTCTGACGTTCTTCCATTTCTTGAACCGTAATAATGCCTTTTTTGCGTAAAACATTAAGGTACACAACACCGACAACACAACCCACTATAAATCCTATTGCTGCTATTGAAAGTCCAAAGTCGGCACCAGCAAAGTCAATTCCTTGAAGATTAGCTTGTCCAGTATAAATAGTTCCAAAATTGAGAGCTTGTCCTGGTCCTTGTCCATAACCCATCGGAAGCAACAGACCGCTAGCATAAAATATTGTCTTGCCAAAATGGAACATCAGAATTGTCGCTGCCAAACCCACAATCGCCTGAATTAAATAAGTACTTGCTGTCAACGTACCTGTTTCAATGACAGTCATTGCAGAAGATTTTGATTCTATCTTATTGTTTTTCAATGCAAGAGCAACAAACCCCAAACCAAGAGCATGGTAAGTAATGATTTCCATCGCCTGTTTGTTAACAATATTATCCATTCCAGGAACAGCCTTCAAGCAAAGTAAAAGAGCGCCACCTAACAATGCCGAAGGTATAAGACTCTTTCTTAAAAAAGGGACTTTTCTTCTCAAAATGTTACCCATCAACAATCCTATTGCTATAATGCAAAATTGAAGCAGCCATCGCCAAGCTTCAGGTGTTGCGAAAGATGTCATCACATCAGCATTCGCAGCATTACAAATAACCATTAATGTTTTCATAATATTCATTTTAATTCGTACAAAAGTAATAATATTTTTCGTTGTTTCTATTTCACACTGAAAAAAATAAAGATTTTAGGCAGATTCAATGAATATAGACCTATTCTATTCATCAAAAAAAAGTAACTTTGCAAAAAAAATCAATGAATAGGAAAATACTCTCATTATTACTATTGCTAATTGCTGCTAATTCAGTTTTCTGCCAAGAAAAAAGTGGCATTCGTGGACATATAAAATGTAAAGAAACAAAGGAAATCTTGACAGGCGTCACCGTAGCAACAGACTCGTTGATAGGCACTTACACCGATATAAACGGTTTTTACGAACTGCCGCTTCCATCTGGCACCTACTCAATAAAATTCTCGTTCATTGGTTATATAACTGAAACTAAAGAAGTTACAATCGGTGATTCTTTTAAGACTTTGGACATCAATCTAAAGATTGACAACAAAATACTCGACGCTGTTGTTGTTTCAAGCGCGCGCAAAGACGCTAACGTCAGGGATTTCAAAATGAGCGTCCAAACCATTGACATGGTGAGAATCAAGAAAATTCCATCTCTCATGGGTGAAGTCGATGTGATAAAGACGATTCAGCTTCTGCCTGGCGTACACGCAGCTTCCGAAGGCTCTTCTGGTTTCAGCGTACGCGGCGGCAATCCCGACCAAAACCTGATACTGTTAGACGACGTCCCTATTTACAATGCATCTCATTTCATGGGATTCTTCTCTGTCTTCAACAACGACGTGATAAAAGACGCAACATTATATAAAGGTGACATTCCAGCGATTTACGACAGCCGTCTGTCTTCTGTATTAGATGTCAAGACTTTAGACGAAATTCCATACAAATTCAATATGCAAGGTGGCATTGGTGTTCTGACAAGCCGTCTGACTTTAAATATGCCTTTTAACAAAGGAAAAAGTGCTATATTGCTTGGCGGACGAGTCACTTACGGAGGTATTTTGGCTTGCAACCTAATAAAAGACCTTAACGGTAATTCATTATATTTCTACGACTTCAATGCAAAAATAATGCATACCATAAACGACAACAACAGAATATTTATATCTGCATATTTAGGAGATGACATTCTCGGCGTTGACTCGTTAATGACAATGAAATACGGAAATAAAAACGTCACTACACGATGGAACCACATCTTTAATAACAAACTAACTTCCAATTTATCAGTGTTTTACACGAATTACAGATACGACATCGGTGTACAGATGGATCCCTACGAGTTCAATATCATTGCAGGAATTGAAGATGTCGCTGCGAAATACGACTTCACATATTTAGTCAACGAAAACATATCTTCACGTTTTGGCGCATCTGCAACTTTCCACCAATACGGACAAGGCCGATTGGAAGACAAAACCGGAGCGATTGCGTCATTCTTGGACGTTGACCCTTCTGATGAAGTGACAAGAAAAGCCTTGGAATATTCTCTTTATTTCAGCAATGACCATAAATTAGGACCATTGTTTTCAATAAGATACGGATTACGACTTTCGATGTTTCAAAATATAGGTAAAGAGACATTCTTCCTCTTCGATGAAAATCACGAATGTTACGATCAGATAGATTATGCATCTGGAAAGATTTTTAATACCGAGATAAACCTCGAACCACGACTTGCAGCCATGTATCAAATCAATGAGTTCTCTTCAATAAAAGCATCCTACGGAAGGACTGTGCAATATGCGCAACTCGCTAGCAATGCAACGGCAGGAATTCCTTTCGATATGTGGTTCCCTACAAGTCCAAACATCGAACCGCAAAAATGCGACCAGTTTTCAGTAGGTTATTTCAGAAACTTCCTTAATAACGAAGTAGAAACTTCGGTGGAATTATTCTATAAAAACATACACAACGTCATTGACTTCGCCGACAACGCAACCCTCATAGGCAACTTATATATAGATGGCGAAGTTAGACCCGGCAAAGGTTACGCTTACGGAGCTGAGTTTCTTCTCAGGAAAAACTTCGGCGACTTCTCAGGTTGGATTTCATATACATACAGCAAATCAATGAGAAAAATTCCTGGAATAAACTACGACAAAGAATATGTATCACCATACGACAGACCTCACAATTTGAGCATCGTACTCAATTACGCTTTCAACAAACGCTTCGATGTATCAGCAAGTTGGGTTTATAATACAGGACAACCTGTCACCTACCCTTGCGGGAAATATACCGTCGATGGTATAACTTACGCGGTTTATAACGGAAGAAACAACAGTCGTTATCCAGATTACCATCGTCTCGATTTATCGGCAACGATTAAATGCAAGGAAAGACACAAAAACTGGAGAGGCGAATGGAACTTCTCTATTTACAACGCATACGGACGCAAAAACACATGGGCAGTATTGTTCATCTCCGAAGGCAACCAGATTTCTACGACGAAAGTCTCATTATTCTCTTTCATTCCATCAGCAACATACAACTTTAAATTCTAACGATTATGAAAAAATACATATTATTAATATCTGCAATTATCTCATCAACGCTATTTACGTCTTGTATTGATGAAGATTTCAAAATAGATGTACCAGAAGGCGACCGTCTTGTCGGGATAAACGGTTATCTCACAAACGAATACAAAAAACATGAAATTGTAGTCAGTAAAACAATGGATTTTTACTCAGACGAAGAGACAGAAATGATTTCTGGCGCAGAAGTCTTTGTCTATGACGATACAGATACGATATTTTTCGAAGAAACCAATAACAAAGGACATTATCAAACCATTGACTCTGTTGCTGGTATAATCGGAAAGACTTATCATCTCAATGTAACATACGTTGATGATGATGGCGAACACACATATTACGCTGAGTCAAGAATGAGAGACAATGCACCTCAAATAGACTCATTGATAATCAAGAAAGTATCAAATAATTTCTTACCTGGAGTTAACGACACTGTTGTTAATCTATATCCATACTTCTTATCCGTCAACGACCCGCAAAGCAATTATCTCATCAACATAGCTATCAACGACACCACTTATTATTCAGATTCTTATCTTAATTGCAGAAGTCTCGCCTTGATGGGATTGTCTGGAATGTATTTCAACGGACCCGAAATGGTCAGTATGGTTGGCGAGCAAAGCGTACACACTCTCGAAACCATAACTTATTCTCATGACGGAACCGCTTATTCATACAGTTACCCAGAAGTCGTCAAAGGCGACAAAATAACGATGTATCTGTACAGTACAACGTCTGAATTTGCGACATATTACAATGACGTACTTTTCAGTTTTGGAAGCAATCCTATGATGGGAACGCCGTATAATGTGAGTACAAATATACAGCCATCAGGCAAAGCAGTAGGCTTTTTCGAGGCATTATCAGTTGTGTCGGCAAGTGTTATTTATTGATATTCAAACAATAAAAAAAATTAAAAAAAAGTTTATTTTTATATTGTAAGAAAGGAAATAATTTGTATCTTTGCAGCGTCTTTTTAAGGCAGAGTTCTTAGAATTCTTGGGGGAGTCGCATAGTGGCAATTGCAACAGACTGTAAATCTGTCCTCGGATGAGTTCGGTGGTTCGAGTCCACCCTCCCCCACAAGGAAAGCACTTCGAAAATGAAGTGCTTTTTTTGTTTTAGACCGCTAAATGAAAATACAACTTTAGCGTCCGATTTGCGGTAAAAAAAGACCGCGAATCTTCGCTGATTCAACACTAAGTAAAAGTAAACTCGCGTCTGATTCGCGGTAATTCGCGGTAAAACATCAATCTTTGATAATCGATAATATTTGTCCTGTATTTGCGTCGAAGACAAATTTCATCTTATTCATTGGCACCAACACTACATTACCAAACTGATTTATTGTCAGTCTGTTCTCTGAAATTTTTTCTTCTCCAACCATCACCTGCATTGTGACATTAGCAGGATTTCTATAAAACAATTTGTTACTATATGTCTCGTTCTCTATATCATCTTTTGACAATCCGACGACATTTGAACCAATCGAGGAATCCAAAAAATTCACTTTAATACTTTTACCGTCTTTTGCATTCAACCCTTCCATATCTGAGAATTTTCCTATCACAACAGAATTCTTACCTTTTTCTGGAATTATGTAAAATGATGTGGTAAAAGTATGCTCATCACTCTTTCCTAAAAACAATGCAATATATTCATTTTCCAGACTTTTCAATTCATCAATCATATAATTCATGGTAGTTCCGTAATCAACTTCCTGATAACCTGTTATCAAATCAAAGTAAGCAACACGAATATTCTTGATTTCTTCAATAATTGACGCAGCAATTTCTTTCTCAGTCAGTTTTGATGCAGTACCATCACCATCTTCTTCATCATCTTCATCACGAATGGAAATATAATTATATTCACTCATAGCAACATCATAATCAAGCACATCCTCAAAAGAAAAATTTTGTGAATTAACAATTTCATGATTCTTGTAACCATAAGATTGTATAACGCCAACTGTTGATAATTCCATATTTACATTAAGATTATCCTTGTTTTTCTCATCTGCTGTGATAAAGAAAACGTAATTAGGATCGGCCTCTGTCAAAGTATTGATATTCACGCTTTTAATTCTATAGAAAACCTTATTTTCTTTAACATAATTATCTGTATTTAACATTTCCTTAGCATATACAGCGTATTTGCCTTTTATAAACTGCTGTTTTTCAATGACTAAATCAAGACGGATGACATTACGTGGCAAATGATAATAAAAACCATCAACATCTTTAGTATTTACATCTTTCGCAAAAGACGTCAGATACTGAGCATCAAGATTTAATGATGCGATTACAAATAAAAGCAAGAATAATTTCTTCATTTTAATAAATTTTATTGTACTACTTGTTTTTTACTTATTGATAATAATGCTATAAATGTTAACAATCCATTGACAATCAATATCTCAAATCCGAATTGATAACCAAAGAAAAGTTCTTTTGAATAATAATTTAAGATGTAACTTATTACAGGCGAAGCAATAGCAATTATTGGAACATATTTGTCGATGGGTTTTCTATTTTTCACAAACAAACCGAAAGAATACAATCCCAATAACGGTCCGTAAGTATAACCTGCAATTTCAAATATCTTATCTATAAGTGATTCATTATGAAATGGTCTAAACATAATTATCACCAAAAGATATAGAAACGCAAATCCAATGTGAATAATTTTTCTATACTTAACTTTATCCTCATCTGATAATTTATCATTAGAATCGAAATGTAGGAAATCGAAGCAGAAAGTCGTGGTCAGAGCTGTCAAAGTACCATCAGCACTCGAGTAACCTGCTGCTATCAGACCAATCATAAAAATTATACTTGTTAATTTATTTAATGAAAAAGCAACCGCAGGAAATATCTTATCATTGACAACTACACCGCTTTCGTTTGCAGGAAGTTCGAAACCAGTCTCTTGTGCATAATATATCAACGCTGCTCCGAGCGACATGAACAAGACATTTACCAAAATAAAAAAGAAACTAGAAGTCAAAACGTTTTTCTGAGCATCTTTCAACGATTTGCATGAGAGATTTTTCTGCATCATATCTTGATCAAGTCCTGTCATCGTTATGGTTATAAAAGCACCGCTAAGTATTTGTTTTACATAGAATTTACTATGCAACCAATCTGTCTCAAAAAGTTTTGTATAACCTCTTTCAGTTGAAACTGAAATCAATTCTGCAAACGAAATATCTAATTTTCCAAGAATGATTACCACAGTCAAAATTGCTGCGAGCAAAAGAAAAGTAGTTTGAAGTGTATCCGTCCACACTATTGTCTTTATACCGCTTCTAAAAGTATAAATTAATATTAAAATGATAAAAATCACCGCAGGTACCCAAAACGGCAAACCCCATGCTTTAAAGACAAATTCATATAAAACAAAGACAACGAGATACATACGTATTGCCGAACCAATCAGTCTTGATAATATAAATAGTAAAGCACCTGTTTTTTCCGATGAGTTTCCGAATTTTATCTCAAGGTATGAATAAATCGACGTTAGGTTCAATTTATAGTACAAAGGCAGGAGGACAAATGCAATTACCGCATAACCAATAATATATCCCAACACAATACCAAAATACGTGAACTGCCCAGAATAAACTCCTCCTGGAACCGACATGAAAGTCACGCCTGACAACGACGCGCCAATCATTCCGTATGCAACTACAAACCAAGGAGATTTCTTATTTCCCGTAAAAAAAGCATTATTGCTCGACTTGCGAGATGTGATGTGCGCAACAAGCAATAACAATAATGTATAAGCAACAAAAACGACCAATATCAACTTTTCCATATCACAAAACTTTTGCAAAATCGTAAAGCGTTTCAAATCTGTCATCTGGATTGAGAGTCAACTCATTATCACCGACAAAAATCGTCTTCATACCAGCGTTATTGCCAAATTCCACATCAGAATTCATATCACCTACCATTATAGATTTTGAAAAATCTATGTCAGGAAAATCATTTTTCGCAAAGAACGCCATCGCAGGATTAGGTTTCCTATAATTGTCAGGAGCGCTTTTCAACTGTGGGCAGAAATAAGTTTTGTCTATCTTACCGCCGTTATTTTCAACTTCACGAATCATAAATCCATGAACAACATCAACATTATCAACGGTCATCAATCCTTTTCCAACGCCTTGCTGATTTGTGACGACAATAATATGTTTAAATTTTTCCTTAAATATTTTAAAAGCCTCAAGAACATTCGGCATAAATTCAAACTCTTCAATCTTTGTCACATAACCATCTATTATTCTGACATTTATAACGCCATCACGATCCAAGAACAATGTCCAGTCATTATCGATAATATTTTTCCAGTCCATAATTATTTTGGGAATAAGGTCGATTCAATTATTTCACATAAAATATGTCCAATCATAATATGAGATTCCTGTATTCTCGGAGTGCAAGTACTTGGCACATTGAGTAATACGTCGCACATACTTGCCATCTTTCCACCGCACTCGCCCGTCATTCCAATAACGGTAATTTTCTTTTCTATAGCGACTTCAATGGCTTTAATTACGTTGTTTGAATTGCCAGAAGTGCTTATCGCAACAAGGACATCATTCTGTTTTCCTGACGCATCAAGCATTCTCGAATAAATCATATCGAAAGAATAGTCGTTGGCGACTGCTGTCAAGTAACTTGTATTCACGTGCAAGGCTTCCGCATTCAAAGGTGGACGGTCATAATAGAAACGTCCGCTCAACTCGGCAGCCAGATGTTGTGCATCGGCAGCACTTCCGCCATTGCCGCAAAAGTGAATCTTTCCTCCATTTCGCAACGACTCAACACATAGCTGAGCAGATTTTTCTATTTTCTGAAGAAAGACAGCATCTGACAAAATTGCGTCCTTGACCCTTATCGACTCTGATATAATATTTTCGATTATCATATTATTTTTTTTACAAAGATAATAAAATTAAATCATAAAATTACTGATATTTGCAAACATAAAAGTAAAGACACAAGATATTTTTAAACAGTTAAAAATCAATCAATTCACATAATATGAAAGGCATTTATACAATAGTTTTATTAATTATTTCAAACATCTTTATGACATTTGCATGGTATGGAAATCTTAAATTATCGGAGATGAAAATCATTACTGACTGGCCGCTAATATTAATCATTTTATGCAGTTGGGGACTCGCATTCTTCGAATATTCATTTATGATTCCAGCAAATAGGATTGGTTCAGAAATCAACGGCGGACCTTTTTCTCTGGTTCAACTCAAAGTAATTCAAGAGGTTATATCATTAACCGTTTTTATGATTATCAGCATAACGATATTCAAAAACGAGACTCTAAGATGGAATCATCTGATAGGATTCGGTTTTCTTGTACTGGCCGTATATTTTATTTTCAAAAAATAACAAAAAATATTTCTTTATTTTAAAAAAAGATATATCTTTGAAGAAATTAAAACTTTAGAATTATGAAATTTTACGATATTGATTCTGTGTTTATTTCCGGCAAATATGCAGGTGAAACATTAGCCGAGGTTTTTGAAAAAGACCCTAAATACATCAATTATTGTCAAGAAAATGATGATGATTTTTATGTATCGCCAGAAGTTATGAAGGAGTTGAGATCTCTTGCCCGCGACCACAAATTGCTAACACAAGATTTGGACAAACTCACCGACGATGAACTGGCTGAATTCATGGAGGAAATGAACGACATCGATGCTTTTGACGAAAACAACTTCGACGATGATTTCGACTGGGATGCAGAGGACGATATGTTCGCTGATTTTGAAGACGAATACGACATAGAAGACGAAGATTACGACATTATAGACGAAATGGATTTATAATTCCATTTACTGTACAAGTGTAAAAGAGCCGTAGCAATACGACTCTTTTTTTTGTATATGTTAAAAGAATCAGGGACGCAGTATTAACCACGTCCCTGATACATTTATTTAAGTATCGTATTTCGAATCAATCAATTCTGCAGCAGAGATTTCTGTCGCCGAATGCGTCGTCGATTCTTGTCACATGTGGGAAGTATTTGTCTTGAACATCGCTCTTGTTAGGGAAACCAGCTTCTGAACGTGTGAATGGGAATTCCCAATTGTCTGCCATCAACATTTCTGCTGTGTAAGGAGCGTGTGAAATGACGTTATTACCTTTTTCTGCTTTGCCGCTTTCGATGTCAGCGATTTCTTGACGAATCTTGATCATAGCGTCAACGAAACGATCTAACTCTGCCAATGGCTCGCTTTCTGTAGGCTCAACCATCAATGTTTCGTGAACAGGGAACGCAACTGTTGGAGCGTGGAATCCATAGTCCATCAAACGTTTAGCAATGTCGATAGCAGCAACACCTGTAGCTTTGTTGATGCCGTTGATATCGAGAATCATCTCGTGTGCAACGTGACCGTTATTACCGGTATAAAGTATTGGATAATAATCTTTCAATCTATCTTTGAGGTAGTTAGCATTCAAGATAGCCATCTTAGTAGCTTCTCTTAAACCTTCACCGCCTAACATCTTGATATAAGCGTAAGAAATGGTGAGGATTTGTGCGCTGCCAAATGGAGCTGCTGATACTGCACCGAGTTTCTCGTTATATGTAGCGAGGTTGAGGTGTGTTGGCAAGAATGGAACCAAGTGAGCTGCCACACCGATAGGACCTACGCCTGGACCGCCACCGCCGTGAGGGATAGCGAATGTCTTGTGCAAGTTGAGGTGGCAAACGTCAGCACCAATGAAACCTGGACATGTGAGACCAACTTGAGCATTCATATTGGCACCATCCATATAAACCTGACCGCCATTGTCGTGAACAATCTTCATGAGGTCGCGGATGCCGTCTTCATAAATACCGTGTGTTGAAGGATATGTTACCATGAAAGCTGCGAGACTGTCTTTGTATTGTTCTGCTTTAGCCTTAGCGTCTTCCATATCGATGTTACCGTTAGCATCGCATTTAACGACAACTACTTGCATGCCTGCCATTGCTGCTGATGCTGGATTTGTTCCGTGTGCTGATGCTGGAATCAAACAGATATTACGATGACCTTGACCGTTAGCTTCTTGGTAACGACGGATTGTCAACAAGCCGGCGTATTCGCCGCTAGCACCTGAGTTAGGCATGAATGACATACCAGCGAAGCCTGTTATCTCGCAAAGGTCTTTTGCGAGTTCGTTGATGAGTTCAAGATAACCTTCAGCTTGGTCTTGTGGTACGAATGGGTGGATGTTAGCGAATTCTGGCCAGCTCAAAGCGAACATTGAAGTTGCTGAGTTGAGTTTCATTGTACATGAGCCGAGAGGAATCATAGCGCGGTTCAAACTCAAATCGCGGTCTTCCAATTGTTTCATGTAACGCATCATATCAGTCTCGCTACGATATTTGAAGAATACAGGTTCTTGCAAATATGCTGAAGTACGTTGCATATCAGCAGCGATGCCGTTATATATTCCGCAAACTGCTGGATCACAGACGAAATCTTCATGTTGCTTGCCGAGAACTTCACAAACGATAGCAACGATTTCATTAACGTCAGCCAATGTTGTTGTTTCGTCTAAGCTGATGCCGAAATGTTGTTTGTCGATGATACGGAAGTTCATTTGATGTTGAAGAGCTACTTCATTGACTTTGCATGTGCAGATACCTTCTGGCATTTCGAAATGTAAAGTATCGAAGTAAGAATCGTTAAGTTGTTTAACGCCATATTTTTGCATTTCTTTATCGAGAACGCAAGCAAGTATATTGATATGGCGAGCAATTTCTTTAATTCCTTCTGGTCCGTGATAGATTGCGTAGAATCCAGACATAATACCGAGAAGAGCCTGTGCTGTACAGATGTTTGAAGTTGCTTTTTCGCGTTTGATATGTTGCTCACGAGTTTGGAGAGCAAGACGGTAAGCTGGGTTTCCGAGAGCGTCTTTTGATATACCGATGATACGACCTGGCATCTCGCGTTTGTAAGCGTCTGTTGTTGCGAAGAATCCTGTGTGAGGTCCGCCGAATGCCATTGGCAAACCGAAACGTTGGCTCGAACCGACGACGACATCAGCACCCCATTCGCCTGGAGGTGTGATAAGTGCGAGGCTCATAAGGTCAGAAGCGACTGCCACTTGCATACCTTTTTCTTTCCATGCCTTGACTTCTTCGCTATAATTAATAATACGTCCGAATTGGTTTGGACATTGTACTATAACGCCGAAATATTCTTCACCTGCGTTGAAGTTCTTAATGTCGTCAACCACGACTTCAATATTCAAGTGGTAAGCTCTCGTCTTGATGACATCGATTGTTTGTGGAAACACATCGTTTGCAACGAAGAATTTATTAATGCCAGCTTTTACTTGAGCGCGACTGCGGCTGTGCCAGAACATCAACATTGCTTCTGAAGCAGAAGTTGCTTCGTCTAAAAGTGATGCGTTAGCCAATGGCATGCCTGTCATGTCGCTGATAACTGTCTGATAGTTCAAAAGAGCTTCAAGACGACCTTGTGAGATTTCTGCTTGGTATGGAGTGTATGATGTGTACCATCCTGGATTTTCAAGAATGTTACGTGTAATAACACCAGGAGTAATTACGTTGTAGTAACCTAAGCCGATATAGCTTCTGTAAATCTTATTCTTTGCGCCCAATGCCTTGAGGTTGCCGAAGCATTCATATTCGTTTAAACCTTTACCGATATTTAAACCTTTTGGAAGACGAATATCAGGAGAGATAATTTCGTCGATAAGTTGATCTGTCGATTCAACGCCAACGACCTTAAGCATTTTTTCAACATCAGTTGCTGTTGGGCCATTATGACGTTTAATGAAATTGTTGTTAATCATATTATTTCTATTTAGTGAGTTATTATTTTTCCTAAAGCGCAAATTTAGTTTTTTTTTCTTATAAATCCGCACATTAGCAAATAATTTTATATTTTTGTAGCAAATTAAAATTATATGAAGAAATTAGCATTGTTTTTATTAGGGTTCTGCCTGTTTTTCGCTTCATGCGGAACAGATTATTCTATCAAATATGACGGACCTAACGTGGTGAATATTGTCTTGTTGGAAGAACTGAATCTCAATATCAAATCCGATGAAGTCTTAACTTATACTTCTGACAACGAATTAGTTGTAACGGTTTCGCAAGAAGGCATCATCATGGGAAAAAACGTCGGAGAGGCAAATGTAACTGTTTCTAATGCCGAACAAGAATTGACGCTTCATGTTGTTGTGTCATTATTTGAAGAGCCAAGCGTACAGTTTGGAGCCAGCACCGACTATATAGAATCCATTTATGGAAAACCAAGATATAACTTCGGAGATAGCATCATGATTTATGGAAGCGGCGAGATTTGGTATTCATACGCAGTTTGGGAAATGGACTTCTTCTTCAAAGACAATCATTATTTTGAAAGCGACCTTTATATCCGTGAGGATTTGAAGAAACGTATTAACAGTTTTCTTGATGAGAAATATTATTACAGCGACTCTGTTATAGACACTATTACTAACGACGACGGCAACGACGAAATTGTTACAATATACCTTTATTTGAACAAACCAAATGCTGAAGACGCAAGTTTTGTCGTTGGGAAACAATATAATGCAGGTCCATACGACGACATTTGCTTGATTTACGCGCCTTACGTAGACAACAAATCACAACCTATCATTTCAAGAGACAGAAGAAGAAAATAAATTCTTACAACAATAAACATAAAAACCTGAAATTCTGTTGATTCAGAATTTCAGGTTTTTTATTTTCATCAATCGTTTGACTCTTCTTTCTTGTTCTGACGCTTACGTTCAATCTCATCAAGGATAATCTTTCTCAAGCGCAGACTTTTAGGAGTAATTTCGAGATATTCATCGTCTCTAATCATTTCCATATATTCTTCCAACGAGAAACGTTTTGGCGGAATCAAGACGATTTTCTCATCAGAACCAGACGCACGCACGTTGGTAAGATGTTTTGTCTTATTGACATTCAATACAATATCATTTGATCTTGTATTCTCACCGATAACCTCGCCAGCATAAACTTCTTCATTTGGCTGTACGAAAAACGCTCCTCTATCTTGTAATTTCCACAAAGCATAAGGAACCGCCACACCTGTTTCCATCGCGATGAGAGCTCCTGTGTTACGACCTGCTATTTCGCCTCTCCAAGGTTCGTAGCCTTTAAGTCGTTGAGACATAACAGCTTCACCTTCTGTAGCAGTAAGCATATTACTTCTCAAGCCGATAAGACCTCTCGATGGAATTTCAAAGTCAATGTTCATTCTGTCGCCTTTTGGCTGCATATTCGTCATTTCTCCTTTCTTAGCAGTGACGAGTTCTATTGCACGACCTGCAAATTGCTCAGGAACTTGAACAGTAAGCATCTCAATAGGTTCACATTTCTTGCCGTCAATTTCTTTTATGATAACTTTCGGCTGACCAATCTGGAACTCATAACCTTCACGACGCATTGTCTCGATGAGGATAGAAAGGTGAAGTATGCCGCGTCCGTAAACCATCATTGAATCAGGAGATGCAGTATCTTCGATGCGAAGCGCAAGGTTCTTCTCTAATTCTTTATAAAGACGTTCACGAAGGTGACGCGAAGTGACATATTTTCCTTCCTTACCAAAGAATGGCGAATTGTTGATAGTGAACAACATACTCATCGTTGGCTCATCGACTTGAATTGGAGGCAGTGCTTCAGGAAATTCCAAATCTGCCACAGTATCACCGATTTCGAAGTCTTCAAGACCCATAATTGCAACAATATCACCGGCTTTAACAGGATTCTTGGTTCTTTCTTTTCCTAAACCTTCAAAGGTATATAATTCTTTTATGACATTTTTCTTGACCGAGCCGTCACGTTTCACGAGCGAAACGTTCATGCCAGCCTGAAGTACGCCTCGTTTGAGACGACCAACGGCAATACGACCTACGTAAGAACTGTAATCTAAAGATGTTATCAGCATCTGAGGTGTTCCTTCTTCATACTTTGCCTCTGGAATGTGTTCCAATATTGTATCTAAAAGATATGAAATATCAGCTGTTGGTTTCTTATAATCTGCCGACATCCAGCCTTGTTTTGATGAGCCGAACACTGTCGGGAAATCTAATTGTTCTTCGTTAGCACCTAAATTAAACATCAAGTCGAAAACAGCTTCGTGAGTTTCTTCAGGATAACAATTAGGTTTATCAACTTTGTTTATCACGACTATAGGTTTGAGACCCAACTGCAAAGCCTTTTCAAGAACGAAACGAGTTTGAGGCATCGGACCCTCAAAAGCATCAACGAGAAGAATCACGCCGTCAGCCATATTGAGAACACGCTCCACTTCTCCGCCAAAATCGGAGTGACCGGGAGTATCTATGATGTTAATCTTGACACCTTTATATCGTACTGAAACGTTTTTCGATAAGATGGTAATACCTCGTTCTCTTTCCAAATCGTTGTTATCCAATATCAAATCATTTGTCTCCTGATTGTCTCTGAACAATCTTGATTGGTATAAAATACGATCTACCAACGTGGTCTTGCCATGGTCAACATGAGCAATAATTGCAACATTACGAATACTATCCATCTATATATAATTTTGATATATTTTCAAAAAATTGCGCAAATTTACAAAAAAATGATTTATGTTTTTTAAAATAATCTGTCTAAATATACAGGAATCGAATACGGTTCTTCTACGATATATAATAGGTGGCATTCTATTTTCTTCTCGACACCCATATCAAGCAGTGCTCTCATATAATCCTGCTGTTTTCCATAATATTTTTCATCGTGCGGACCAGTCTTATAATCAATAATGACAACCTTTTCTGGCAGTTCGACATACCTGTCAGGACGCAGCATTCCTTCTTTTGTCAGAATGCTCATCTCGTTTCTCACCACCGCATCTTTTGAAAAAGCCTCTCTAATTTCAGGAAGTCTGACAACTTTATCAAACTTATCCATGAGCAGCTTCGCTCTTTCCTCATCTATCGCACCTTCTTTGACATATTGCTCGAAGACATTCGGCATATCTTCTAACGTATTTATTTTCGACATTATATCATGGACAAGATTTCCCCACTCGTTTGGTTTGTACTTCGCATCTTCCCTAGCGATAAACATCGTCGGATCCGAATCGAATTTCAATTTTGTCTGCCAATCAATCGTTTTTACGCTTGTTTTTTCTTCAAGTCCAAGTTCTCTTATGCCTTCATCTTCTTTTTTCACCTCATAAGCAATCTCGCCCAGACTATAAACTTCGCTGAATGCTAGTTCTTCTTTACGAAATTCAAAATCTTCTCTAAAAGTAACTTCCTCTTTATCAGAATATTCCTTATAACAATGATTAGCAGTATCTGACATATATTCGACGAAGAAATTACACGGATTGCTTTTTGAATCTGAGTTCTCAGTATAAATATACATTGCAGATTTCGGACGAGTCGTCGCGACATACATTATATTAAAGTCATCAAAAACCGACTTCTCGTATTCTTCTGTATAAAAATGCTCCAAATCTGTTCCAACGAGCGAACTGTTTACAGGTAAAATAAAATCTTCCAAATATGGTATATCATTCATATCCTGTAAATTATCTTTTATAGGAAGCCACTTCTCGCCACCATGAAATCTCTCCGGGACTTTAGTGATTGCGTATGGATACATAACGACTTCAAATGCCAGACCTTTCGACTTGTGTATTGTCATTATCTCAACAGCATTTTCTTTTGACGCGGTTTTCACACACAATTCATTGCATTTCTTATCCCAATATTCCAAAAAAGCATTGATTCCGCAATTCTCACTGTTTTGCCAATCATGTATAACCCCCATAAAATAATGAAGAAAAACATCTTCCACCACGCTGAATCCATACATTTTAACAATCATGGAACACAGGTCATAAATGCTAAACGCTGAATTTCTTAATTCAAGCAGTTTTTCTGCATCTATGTTGTAGTCCAATGAGTTAGACAAAACACAAGCATTTTCGTTTTTGCAAAGTTCCTGATAATAAGAAAGAGTCAGTTTTGCAACATCGTTATTTTCATTCAACATATATCTCAACGCGGCGATAATAAGCTGAACTTTGTTGGATGACTTTATAAGTATTGAATCTGAGGAAATTACACGAATGCCATTGCTAGTAAGAAACGCCGCTATATCTGAACCGTCTGAATTGTTTCTTACCAAAATCGTTATATCTTTATAATCAAAGTTTTTTTCGACAAGAATGCTAATATCTCTTAGTATAGATTCTTTAACTGCTTCTCTATAAACATCTTTCTGAGTCTTCTTCTTGCCAACAGTCGAATTATTTTTATTTTCTTCCAAAAGTTTCTTCAGGTCAAAAATCTCGACTTTCACATAACCATCACTGCCCTTTTTATCCTTATATTTTTGTTCCATTCTATCCTCATAAACAGAACGATAGTCCTTATTTTCAATGTATTCTCTCGATTTTCTATAAAAAGAATTGTTAAATCTGACTATATTTTTTCTCGAACGATGATTTACTTCAAGATAATTTTTGAAAATCTGGTTTCTAAAATTTTCTTCACATTCAATACTCACTTCCGTACCTGGATTTTTATAAATCTTTGGAAGTTGTATAATCTGCTCAACCTCACCGCTTCTAAATCTGTAAATCGCCTGTTTCGCATCACCGACAAGAAGATTCATTTTGCCTTCCGACAGACTATTATTAATTAAAGGTAGGAAATTGAGCCATTGCAGCAGCGAAGTATCCTGGAATTCATCAATGAAATAATGCTTGTATTTCTCTCCTATTCTCTCATAGATGAAAGGCACGCTGCAACCTCCGATAATGTCGGATATTCTCTTGTTAAATTCAGAAATATGAACCTTGTTGGTATCGTCCATAAACTGACGAATCACAGTCAGCAAAGTTCCACGAAGGACGTAGAGATACAGATTTTTACGAACTATATTTGCAAAGAAATACGACTTTTGTTTTTCTATGATATCTTTATAATAATCAATGAGTTTAACCTCATCTGCATCACTGATATTAGGCTTTTTCTTTCCGGTAAACCATTTCTTTCCCTCGTAAAGAACACCGGTAATCGTCTTGTTGTTAAGATATTGCGGAGCGATGTCAATGCTCTTTTTAATTTTATTTACAAGGGATAAAAAGTTCTTATTTACGGAGTCGGTATCAATTTTTGAAAAGATTTCCTCGATAAATTTTACATCTTCTTGGATTGTTTTTCTTAACGAATCAATTTTATTGACGAGATATTCTTCAATCTCATTATATTGATTCTCATCGATTAAGCTAATTTCAGAAGTTTCACCTTTTTTATACGCGTCTTCTTTGAGAAGTTTTTTGACAAAACTTTTTATCGGCGATTCTATATGCCAGGAATTTTCCTCTCCAACTTGATATTTAATGTATTGTGAAAGAACTTTTGTAAGCAAGGCATCATCCTTATTGATTTTATTATCGATACGTTTAATCAGTTCATCAAGGAGATCTTCATCGTCCAGCAATACTTTATATTGGTTTGGCAGATTGAGTTCTTTCGCGAAACTACGTGATATTTTCTGGGCAAAAGCATCTATCGTAGAAATATTCAGATCTGAATAATTATGTAAAATATTATCATACAACAATATAGCTCTTTTCACAAGTCTATTTTCATCGATTTGAATCTCTTCCATCAGAATCTTTTTCATGTCGGAAGAATTTGTTTTATCGTTGATGATTTCTTTCAGATTATTCAAAACCTTCATTTTCATCTCATTAGCAGCCTTATTTGTAAATGTCACTGCCAATATATTTTTGAAATTCGGATAATCAGACGACAAACTAAGAAGCAGAAACTCTTTGATAAGAGTGAATGTTTTGCCAGAACCGGCAGATGCGTTATAAAGTTTGAAATTGCCGTTATTCATACGTTACCTCTTATTTTTTTTGTTAACTTTTTTCTTCTTGCTTCTCGTAAAAATCTCTCTTATGTTATCAAAACTTTGAGAATAAGAAATACCTATTCCTTGCGTATAATCCGAATAAGCTTCGTAAGTGTATGAATAATAATTACTATTCAAATTAGAGTGATTATAGATTTTGAGACTTAACCTATTTGTGAATTTATACGTGATGTCGACGTCACCAACGATGTTACTTGCGCCTCCAGCCACATCATTTCTTGTTCCTGTGTACATACCCAAGTTTCCTTCTATCGTAAGTTTATCATCAAAAAGCTGTGTTGACAGAGCCACTTCTAGTTCTTCAGCCGTAAGATTATCTTCAGGAGTATATTTAACGCCTATGTCCAAATCCTTGCTAATCTGTGACAACCAACTACTTAAAGAACTCGTCAAAACATTGTAATAGTTCGAAGCTCCGATGCTGTACAAACTTGCATTTGAATAAGAAAATGAACCAAGCACGAGCAACGATATAATCTGCTGCGACATAACCGCTTGATTTGTAGTGTCAATTACGGAGAAAACTGTGTTGTTGATATCGTCTGTTGCATTAGGTAACGACAATCCGAAAGTAATCGTCGGGTTGGTAAGTTTCTCTTGTAGTCTCAAGATACAATCCACGTTGATATTGTTAACCAATGAAGTCGAGTCCATTTCAATGCCCAATGATGATATTGATGATTTTGCGCGATAACTACCTGTAACGTTAATATCAGCATCAGCAGCCGAGCCTGTCCACGTGATTGTTCCTCCTTGTTTAATATCGAAATTACGTCTCACGAGGTTCTGGAAATTAAATGTAAACGTTCCGTCGTCAATGACATAATCGCCATATAATGACAACTGATCTGATGCCAAACCGAGTCTGATGTCACCAGTTCCTTTTGCTTCAATAGTGCCCATATTAGAAGGAAGGTGAATGAAAACCTTCGCATCTTGAGTCACATCGGCATTAAGATTGAATGTAAATTTCTTATCTTTCTTATTAGTCGGAACTATTGTCTTAACAACATCTTGTTCAACATCTTTCTGAACAAAAACAATGAAGTTGTCATTGATGGAAGAAGTACTTGTAAGCACAATATCGATGACAGTTCCAGGCATAGATAATGCGTTAATATCCATCACGATATCATCAAGAGGTCCGTCAATTTTCAATTCGCCACTCGCGATAGCAGTTCCATAAAACGTAGAACTTTCCTCCTGAAGCATATTCATGCCAAGGAAATTATCTAAAGTTGCGTCAACATTAAAGTTAAAGTCTTTCAGATAATTATGTGTAACAACGCCTTTTGCTACGGCATAGTTATTCAAAGTATCTACAAGCACAATATCTTGAAAATCAATTCTATTCTCAGACAATTTGATTGTATGATGCAATCTTTCGTTTTGAGACGACGGATTCACTCTGTAATATGTGTTAAGATAATCTATCTTGCAAGCCGCATCGTTCAACATAGCATTTCCAGTTATAACAGGTTTTTTGAACGAACCAGAAATTAGGAAATCACCTCCAAGTTCACCTTCGATGCGACTTAAAACTCCCCGAGTGAAAGCATTTACCAAAGATATGTCTATATCGTTAAGTTGCAAATCAAAATCGAGGTTGTTATTTTTTCTGAAAACATTATATTTTCCGTTGAGAGTCAATATCTTATCAGCAAAATTTTCTCTATCTATTTCCGCAATGATGTAAATAGAAGTATCAGGAGCATTCCAAACAGCGTTTATCGACGCATTGCCGACATCATGTTTATTAACCTTTATGCCATCCACATCAAGATTTGACAAGAAAGTAAACTTTTCGGAAAGACCAGCAAGTTGAAGGTCTCCGTTTATAAATCCGTCGATGTCAATGCCATAACCTTTCGTAAGAAGATCGAAATCTGAAATATCCAACTCATTGAACTTCAAATACAAAGTATCTCTATTTGACCTTGGGAAGTCGCCTCCGACGCTAAGAAGCTGATTTCCAGAATAAATATCAAATTCCGTAAATGATATTTTATTTTTCTTAAAATCAATATAACA
This sequence comes from Bacteroidales bacterium, assembly GCA_045591245.1. Lineage (GTDB taxonomy): Bacteria > Bacteroidota > Bacteroidia > Bacteroidales > F082 > Limimorpha. Next base: position 23,884 of record JAZNSO010000042.1, on the reverse strand, counting down.
TGTAGGAGATATATTCCACAAACTATCGTTAATTATCATATCCTGAGATGAGATATGCAACCTTCCTCCTACCCTTTCATGCGGCAAAAAGACCGCTTCTATCTTACCTTTGTTTAGATCTTCTATACTTTTGTCATCCCATTGCAAATCAATAAGTAAGCTATCAGTATGAGCATCAGCAAAAACGACTATATTTTCCAATCCTAGTCTAATAGGATTCTTATCCGTAGATTCTTTAATAATAAAATCGCTTGATGAGACCGTCATTGTTGCCCTATCCTTCTCGGTTTTGCTTTTAAGATGTAAATCGTTAATTATCATCTTATTAAACATAATCATTCCCGATTCCAAAGTCGAATGCAGTTGATAGTTGTTGGAAGTAAATGTAGCTGTAAAGTTTGTATTCTCACTGACTTTAAGATTTGGCATAAGCAAACGCGACAAGGTTTCTGTATTTTTGAAAGTCATATTGACATAAAAATCCTGTTTCTCATCTTTCAATCTCACGCCCTTATTTCCCCATTTATTCACATGAAAATGATTGATAACGTAATTCTTAAAAGTATTTCCTATATTTTTGAAATGAAAAATACCATTAACATCTATATCGAAAAAGTCGCAATTCAGCATCACATCTTTCGAACCGAAATAATTCTCATTCAACGCAAGATTCAGACTATCCATAAAATACGAGCCTCTGCTGTCGGAATATGTCGTATTATCAAGAAAAACAGTTCCATACATTTTGTCAATGTTGGTTCCTCTCAAGTCAGCCTTAACATTTGTTGAAAGAATCATTTTCTTATCGAGGTCGAGAAGATTCAGTTTATACAAATCAGCTTTAGGAATATCCAGATTGACGTAAAAAGACGGAACTTTATGAGAAATATTCATAATTCCATCTAAATCAAACTTGAGCAAGTCAGAATCGATGCCTGTTTTCGCCTTAATCTTCTGGTCGCACATGTTAGCAGTTATCACAAAGTCTTTGAACTCATTGCCATAGAAATTAAACTTATCTATTTCAAAGTTCATATCAATATCAGCACTCTCTTTATTAAAGCCTTCACCCGAAACATCAGCCGACAAAGTCAACGTCATATCATTTTTCATTCCAACAATATCGTTAACTTTAAGATTATTAGCGTATAAGGCGAATTTGTAATTAGGTGTTGAAACAGTAAGCAAATCATTATTCAGATTTCCATCAATGAAAATGTTACCCAAATTTGTGTAAAGATTGAATGTAGTTTTGAAGTTATTATGAAATCCGTAGAATTCTCCTGAAAGCAGAGCGTTTTTTAACGTTGCCAGATTTTCAGGAATAGGTATTTTTCTGTCAGGAGTCGGAATAGCGAATTCGGAAATATCCTGATATGTAAAATTCATTTTCTCCACATGACCAACTATGTGAGTTTCAAAGAAATTAGGCAGACCTTTCATCCTTATTGTTCCAAGGAAATTAGTGCTGTCCTTAAACGAAAACTCAAAATTATTGGCCGTAAAATCCGTCACTGTACCAGTGATATTACCTTTAATTTGCAGAGTGTCAGTCATTTTGCCCATTGTAGGCGAAAAGTATTTCAAATCACTGAGTGTCAATTGAGAAGGTCTGATATTAGCTATAATCATTATTGAATCCACGAAGGTCAAAAAACTTCTGTAGTTATTATACACAAACTGAAGGTCGAGATCCAAGTAAGTTTCATGACTATTAAGCACAAGATTTTTGAATTCGAAACCTTTTGAAGATACGGTAAATTTCGATTTTGAAGAAAATTTGTCTAGGACAAAGCCAGACTTCTCGGCAGCAGAAAGATTATTCAGATTACCAGTAATCACACCGTCAACGAAAGATAAACTATTGGCGGACATATAGATACTATCAATATCCAAATGTCCGTAATCCATACTTAATTTTTCTGGTTTATCTTTATTTTGATTCCATACGACAATATGACCTTTGCTCAGATTAAAGTCTTCGATATGAACTTTAGAGTCGAATTTCTTTTTATCGTCTGTATCAGCTTCATTGTTAGAGCCAAACAAATCCAGAACATTCATAAAATATTCATCTTCGTAAACGACGAGATTTACAAGCACGTCATCGAGTGTCATTCGTTTCACTCTCAGTTCATTTCTCAAGTCTCGCAAAGAGACTTTCGCATCAACATAACCCACGTAAAACATAGGAAGATGCATTTTGTCATTTACCTGCACCTCTTCAGCATGAAGCCGAAGGTCTGGTTTTATGTAAAAAGTCTTTATTTTAACTTCAGTATCAAGCTTATCGGAAAGGACACCAGCAGCGGTACGAGCAAGCATACTCTGGACATTTACGTCGAGAATTACGGCGTACACACTCGCAAAAAGAGCAAAAATTACCACAACGGTAATTAAAATGCTATGTATAATTTTTTTATTCGTATTTTTGTCCTTTCTTTTTATGCTTATGAACGAATATATTTTAGCCATCGAATCGTCATGTGACGACACTTCAGCAGCTGTACTAAGAGGTACTACTGTATTATCTAACATCATTGCTAATCAAGATGTTCACCGTCAATATGGAGGTGTTATACCAGAATTAGCATCACGCGCTCACCAGCAAAACATAATACCCGTCGTTGACGCTGCTTTAAAACACGCAAATATAACAAAAAATCAGTTATCTGCAATAGCTTTTACAAGAGGTCCTGGACTTTTAGGTTCACTTCTGGTAGGAACTTCTTTTTCAAAGGCTTTTGCGCTTTCAATGGACATCCCGCTCATTGAAGTTAATCATACCAACGGACACATCATGGCGTTATTCGCACAAGAGGAAGGCGAGACAAATAAAGTCCCAGAATTCCCTTTTTTATGCCTCGCAGTGTCAGGAGGTCACACCCAAATAATAAAAGTCAACGATTATTTTGATTTGGAAATCATCGGAAAAACAATAGACGATGCGGCAGGCGAAGCCTTCGACAAGATTGCTAAAATCATGGGGCTTCCCTATCCTGGCGGACCTATCATCGACCGTCTCGCCAAAGAAGGGAACCCTAACGCATTCTCATTCAGCAAGGCGAACCTGCAAGGACTCGACTACAGCTTCAGCGGCCTCAAGACAAGTTTCCTTTATTTCCTGCGCGACAAACTCAAAGACAACCCTAACTTTGTGGAAGAAAACAAAGCAGATCTCTGCGCTTCGATACAAAAAGAAATCATCGATACTTTGATGAAAAAACTCGTCAAGGCAAGCAAGGAAACCGGCATAAAACAAGTTGCCATAGCTGGAGGCGTATCAGCAAACTCCGCTTTACAGAAAGCCATGCATGAAAACGGCAAACGATACAACTGGGAAGTTTTCATCCCTAAATTCAAGTTCAGCACCGATAACGCCGCGATGATTGGAATCGCCGGATATTTCAAATACAAAAGCGGACAATTCGCCACACAAGACATGACACCTTACGCAAGAACAACAACTCAAAAATAATCATCATGGAATGGAAATCGCTGCTCTCTACAGAAAGAGAATTTCGTGAATACAGAAAGACTGACATACGCAACGCCTTTCAACGCGACTACGACAGAATCATCTTCTCAAACATCTTCCGCCGCCTTCAAAACAAGACTCAGGTATTCCCTTTGCCAGGAAGCAAGATGGTCCATAACAGACTGACTCACAGTTTGGAAGTAGCAAGTGTAGGACGTTCTATTGCTCGTATCGTATCAAAAAGTCTCTCCGACAAATTCGGCAGCGAATTCCTCAATGAGATTTACGACATCGACATTATTGTGTCGGCAGCATGTCTGGCTCACGATCTCGGAAACCCACCTTTCGGACACTCAGGCGAAGAAACAATCAGCAGCTATTTCACCGACGGACCAGGACAAAAACTGGAGAAATTAATTCCCGAATATCAATGGTCTGATTTGATCTCCTTTGAAGGCAATGCTAACGCTTTCAGACAATTGACACATCAGTTCGCCGGAAGACGACAAGGCGGCATGTCTCTGACTTACGCAACATTAGCGACTTTGATAAAATATCCATATCCATCTTATAACAAAAACGGCAAGAAAAAATACAACATATTCTACTCTGAAAAAGAGACTTTTAAAAAAGTCATGGACGGATGCGGAATAGTGTGTCTCGACGAAAACAATTTCGTTTACGCTCGCCATCCTCTTTCGTATATGATGGAAGCCGCCGACGACATCTGCTACCTCATCTTAGACATGGAAGACGCTCACAAAAGAGGAATCGTCGCGACTCAGAACATCGATGAGTTTTTCACATCTTTCTTCAAAAAAGACGAAACTTGGTTCTTCGAAAGAAAAGAGTCTATCTATAAGACCATAACTGACGACAACGAAAGAATGGCGTTTCTCAGAGCAACTGTGATAAACAAATTAGTTGATTGCGCCGCGACAGTATTCATCGATAATTACGATAACATAATGAACGGACGCTTCGAAAAGACTCTGATTTCGCACCTTCCTGAACATGAGAAGAATGCGATGGAAAAATGCCGAGAATTCTCGCTAAAAAACATTTATCGACATCCTTCCGTGGTGAAAGTGGAACTCACAGGTTTCAACGTCATCGGCAATCTCGTTGACGAATTTGTACAAGCCGCTTTGGAACCAAATAAGATTTACAACAAAAAACTGCTTTCACTCATCCCAGAACAATTTAAAAATTCTCAAGACGATTTGTATTCTCGCTTGCAGGTCGTACTCGACTATATTTCTAACATGACAGACTTATATGCAGTTCAATTATACAAAGATTTGAGAGGCATAAACGATTGATTTTTAATTATTTTTTAATTTTATTTTTTTACGAGTTCTATTTTTTGATTCATTTTTATGAGAAGGATTTTTATTTTATTGTCATTGGTCTGTTTATTTTTCACTTCATGCTCTAACTTCGATATGTTTCCAGAAGACAAGTCTCCATATCATTACGGAATACTTAAAGACATCAGCGACAGCATGAAATACAATCCTGAAAGAGCTTTTGTGATGCTGGAAGAATTCAGCAACTCATTAGATTTCGGCAAGTTAAGCAAAACAGAATTCTATGAATACCACATACTTCTATCGGAAGCAAGATACAAATGCGACCTGGAATATATTAATGAAATTGAAATTTATGAAGCCATTTCTTTTCTTGACAACCTGAGAAACGAATATCCTAAAAATAAAGAACTGCTGTACCAGAATTCAAGGGCTTATTATTACAAAGGAGTCTGCGAAGACGAAAAAGAAAATTACAAGGAAGCCTTTCTATATTATTTAAAATCAATGAGTTTAATTGAAAGCATCAACAATTACACAAAAAGGAAATCAGAAATCATAAGTTTCAAGGCACTCATTTACACTCGACTCAGCGACATCCTTTATTGGCTTGACGCTTACGACGCATCCATAAACTGTCTGAATATCGCCAATAATTTCTTCGCGCACGAAAACAATATCAATGCTTTAGTAAGAAACAACATCCTGATAGGTATGATGTATGGACACACTTACAATTACGACAAAACATTCCAACATCTGAACAAAGCCGACTCGTTGCTGAACCAATACGATGAAGAATCTCAATTCAAATACGTCATTGAAAGGATAAGCGCGACAATCAAATACAATATGGGATATAGGGAAGAAGCTTTCAAGACAATGACAAACCAGTATAATAACTTAGAAAATCCGAGTTTGAAAATGGAAGCCGCAGGAGTCTTAGGCGATATGTATTATTCAATGGGAATTCTGGATTCTGCCGTATATTTTTATGAACAATATTTCCCTGCTAATCAGTTCTCTAAGATAGACGCTGCAAATCACATAATCGAAATCAGTCTTAAAACAAACAACAACAACCTTATTACGAAGTACGCTCCTACTCTTAACGATGAAACGAAAAAAGGATTGCAGTTGTCAAATATGAAGACTGAAATATATTCTCTTTACGAACAATTTTTCGGCATCAGACAAAATGAGAAAAACTCGGAAAGAATACTTATATTCCTCAGCATAATACTTGTTTTTACGATACTCACATTCATAATCGGGATGTATTTGCTGCAAATTAGAAGAGGCAAATATCACAATGAAATTGACAAGGAAAATTTATATATCGAGTCATTACAAAAAAAATTCGACAAAAAAATATATAACGAGAAACACATCAAGCAAAGAATAGAAAACATTGAAAACGAGTTGATTGACATTAAAACAAGACGATATTTAACCCTCACTCCTTTCGATTTCAAACTGAAGGGAATTATCGCGAACAACAAATTATGCCAACGACTTTATGACATCAGTCAGGACGAAAACATCAAGACAAATTCATCCTACCCAGAACTCATATTGAACGAGAAAGAACAAAATGAACTTATCTCATTGTTTAACAAGACATACGACGATGCTTTTGAAAAGATTCTGTCAGAACATCAGGAATTGAAGAAAACCGACATACTATATATATGTCTATATGTATTAGGTCTTAACGAAAAGCACATTTCTGCAGTCACAGGAAAGACATATAACATCGTGTACAACAGAATCAAGAAGTTACAGAAAACCCTCGGCGATAAGAACATCAGAGAAGTCGTGAAAAATATGCTGCAATAATTTTGAACCTATGCCGCTCTTGTTCGTTTATCAACAAAAAAGATGCGGTTATCATACAAATTCCTTCTTGCCAACATTCTCATCGGCGCAATCGGCGGAGCGATTTGCATTGTTTTCCGTTATCTAATATATTTTGTAAACAACATAAGACTAAACATTTTCCAACGAGATAATCTCACTGATTTCCAAAGAATTATAAGCAACAATATTACATTTAGTGACATCGGGATTATTATTCTCAAGTACTTTGCTGTTTTTATATTGACAATAATTTTCTTAAATATTGTTAATATTATGGTTAAGAAATTCCCTACTACATCTGGCAGCGGACTTCCTCAAACTAAAGCGTTGCTTGAGAGAAAAATAAGTTACAAATCACCATTCAAAAATATTCTGGTTAAATTTTTCGGAGGAATTTTAAGCATCACTTCAGGATTGTCGTTCGGGCGAGAAGGCTCATCCGTACAAATGGGTTCTCTGATTGGATTTATTTTGGGCAGGATTTTAAAAGTCGAGAAAGAAAATGAAAATTATCTTATCGCGGCTGGTGCAGGTGCAGGAATATCGGCAGCATTTACAGCACCCTTAGCATCATCAATTTTAATTATGGAAAGCCTTAAAAACGAAAACACATCCGACATAAAAAAACTGACAATATCAACTTTATTATCAGGACTTTGCGCAGGATTATTGGCGATTTTGTTTTTTCCTAACAATATATATTCATCAATCTCCACAGCAAAACCAGATTTGAATGACTATCAGTTGTTTATTGTCTTTCTTTTAATGGCACTCTTTTTCTCAATAATTGGGAAAATATTTTCTAAAATATTCATATACATCAAATTACGATATATAAACTTTCAAGTCAGACACGACAGACATTATTGCCTCATCGCATTAATGATATGTGGAATCACTTTTTTCTATCCTTCGCTCATAGGAGGAAATCAAGTTTTAACATTAGAAATCATAGAAAACAACAGTTTTGGCATTTGGAGTAACTTATTGACGATTATAGTTTTAGCAACAATTACGATAATATCGAACGCCACAGGATTTCCTGGCGGAGTTTTCATTCCATTACTTACGATAGGCGGAATTCTGGGAAAAATATTTTGCATACTATTATCAGAATTTGACATAGTAACACTCAGTAACACAGGATATTTCGTCCTTATCGGGATGTCAGTGTTTTTCATCTCAGTCGTAAGGACCCCTCTGACAGGATTTATTCTTATCAGCGAGATGACAGGAAATTACGAAATAATGTTCCCTACTTTAGTCGTTGGAATTCTAGCTTATATCATAACTGAAATATTGAAAGTCAGGCCGTTGGACGACATTCTTTACGACATGATGATAAAAGAAATCAATACTGATTCCAGCTGCTGATGGCATCCAAAGGTTTTCTCACTTTTTCCCTTGTTGGAGCATCTGGATAACCGAGGCTGATTAACAATGGGATACGTCTGTTTCTTACGCCAAGTATTTTCTTTATTTTTTTCTCATCGAACCAACCGATTATGCAAGTACCCAGACCCAAGTCGGTTGCTTGAAGACAAAACTGATTCACAGCAATTCCCAAGTCAAAAAGGCAATAATCCTTGTTTTTGATGATGCTTCCTATTGATGACATGAAATTTTGTTTTTCAAGTACGACAGCCACGAGAACAGGACATTGATGTGTGAACTTATTCATTCCCAAGCCTATAGTACATTCAGCGACAAGTTCTTTTTTCTCATAATCATCAATAACAACAAATTTCCAAGGTTGCGAGTTATTTGCCGAGGGCGACAATCTTGCGGTTTCCAAACATTGCAATATTTTTTCTTTTTCAACAGGTTGTTCTTTATATTTTCTGTCACTCTGACGTTTCTTAGCCAAATCGGCAAATCTTAAAATATCTTCCATATATTTATTTAATTATTTGTCTATAAATTTCATTTAATCTGGCAATATGCCTTTCGATGGAGAAAATATCTCTGCACTCTTCTTTCACAGTTTCAGCAATTATCTTATAATCATCGAGTTCTAACAAAATATTGCGTGTCTTTTCCGAGAAATCGGCAGCATCTTGCGACTTATACAAAGTTGCATATTTACCATTATGAGTAATTTCCCTAATCATATCATTATCATTGACGACCACATTAATTCCCATCATCATCGCTTCAATCACAGGCAAAGCAACAACTTCATAATCAGAATGATATACAAATATATCGAGTTGAGATATAAAGTTAGCTTCGTTATCTCTTCTTTCTGTAATAGTAATGTAATTATCAAGACCTTGCATCAGATAAAAATATTTACACTCATCGAAATAAGAGTCAAATTCATCCAATTCATTACCTGAAATTACGCAAGTGAAGTTTCGTCCCGACCTTTTCAACTTCTTCACCATTTTAAATATGTTCATAATATCGTGAGCAGGTGAGAAATCGCAAACTGTTCCTATCAGATATCTGAAATCATCTATAAAGAACTCATCTCTAATAGATTCATGTCTAACATCTTCCAATCTTTTAATTGAGAAAGCATGAATTAACTTAAAGACTTTATCTACATTTAATTTATATTTAGAAAGATACAAATTCTTTTGTATATCAGTAAGGAAGACCAGCGCATCAGCCTTTGCCAAGACAAATTTCAATACTCTTCTATGCAATAAAGACAGGTTATCATAGAAAGAATAAGTGGAGTATACGACTTTAGTATTCAATCCTTTAGATGCCAAAATAGCATAATAAGCATCCATAAAATGATAAGCATGAATAATGTCGATTTTATTTTTTTTTACGAATCGTCTTATTTTAATCAAATTTGACAAATTATTGTATTTTATGTCGGACAATTTCAATTCAAACAATTCACAATCATTGGAATGAAAATTATAAATGATGTCAAATACAAGGTTTTTTATTTCTTGGCAAAGTGAACTGGTATGTAGATAGACGATTCGCATATATAGAAACAAAAAAATCCAGTTATTCACCGGATTGCTTGTGCCCATGAGAAGACTCGAACTTCCAAGAGCTTAAGCTCACTACACCCTGAATGTAGCGTGTTTACCAATTTCACCACATGGGCTTTAAGCTATTGGTTTTTTGTGCCCAGGACAAGAGTCGAACTTGCACGACGCATTCGTCACCACCCCCTCAAAGTGGCGTGTCTACCAATTTCACCACCTGGGCTTTAAATTCGCTGCAAAGATACGTCTTTTTCGAATACAAAACACACTTTGCAGCGTTTTTTTTAAAAATATTTTTTATTTTATTTGTAAGTATTTAATACTTAACGAATTTAACAATTTGTTTTCTATTATTTCCTATAACATCAATAAAATACATACCAACATTCAAATCAGACAGAAAAGCATTCAAATCAGACACCATTTCTTTTGTTATATCATTATTATACAACAACATGCCAATTTGATTATACACTTTCACATTCACATCACAATCGGCTTTAAGTTCGATTTCCGCATTTCCATTGGAAGGATTTGGAAAGACAGAAACGAGCGAATTTATCACAAAACAGTCATTTTCCTCTGTCGAGAGCATTTCTAAAGCGGCTTTAAAATCAGGAATTCCATAACCGTACTCATTGTTCGGAGTTGAGGAATTATTTGCATTTTGTCGCAAAGCATCCCTTATTGCGCTTGCCGGAAGATGTTTGTTAGCCTGCCACAAGCACGCTGCCATTCCAGCGAGAACAGGACATGAGAAAGAAGTTCCAAATCCGTCATAATAAGCACCCTCCCCTGGTGATGCAACCGTAACGCCATAACCATGAGCCATGACATCAGGTTTTATTCTACCGTCATAAGTTGGTCCTATAGAACTGAAATATGCTCTTTGTCCGTCTGCTCCGACAGCTCCGATTGTCAACACATTTTCGCCGTCAGCGGGAGCACTTATATATGGAAATTCATTTGCGCCATCATTTCCTGCCGAAGCAACACACAAAATACCTTTTGCGCAAGCAATTTCAGAACCTATTGTTATAACACAAGTCTCGCCGTCCAAATCCTCATAAACGTGATTCCATTGAGTGTCGTCAAAAGTCAAGTAAGCCAAAGAAGTACTGATAATATCGACCCCCAAGCTATCGAGCAACTCAGCAGCAGAAACCCAGTTATACTCTTCAATAACATTTTCGCTGTTGACATTTTCCGTTCTGCACAAGAAATAAGACGCCATAGGAGCTGTTCCCACATATTTATTAGGAATATTACCAGCCATCAGACTAAGGCAAGAAGTTCCGTGCGATGATTCGGTATAAACGATTCCGTTTTTATAGACAAAGTCGCGAGTCCCAAGAAGTCTGCCATTTTCATACATATCAGCGAACACTTCATGTATATCTACATAGTCGTAGCCGCTGTCACAAACACCTATCAGCATTCCTTGTCCTTGATAGCCCATATCATGCAAATCGATACCATTAAGCTGATTTATCTGCGGAAAAGCGGAACCATAATGTGAGCGATAATCAATATTATCAGATTCATTCAAAGAGATGTCCGACAAGAACATTTTCTCTTTTATCTGATGTTTTATCGTATCGTCTTCAAGCACACGTACTTTCTGGACAAAAGGCAACGATTCTATAGATTGTATCACCGCAGGATTCGAAGTCTCGACACTTACGCCGTTCAACCATTTAGATGGATTGAGTATTGTCGCACCTTTTTCTGCAACTGCCTGAATATACGAAGGATTAACAGGAATATCGTAATTATCGATAGCGATGTTGTAATCCAGACGACGTTGTATCGCACGCTCGCTCAGATACGCTTCCGGATTACCAATAGAATAAGGTGAGTTGTTTTTATCCGTAAACTGAACCCAATATTTGTCGGGAGCAATCTGAGCTCTCATCGACAGAGCGAATCCCAACAAAACCAACAATGTAAATAGTCTTTTCATTTCAATAGTTTTAAATTTATGCAAAGTTACAAATAATAGTTGAAATACAATAGACTATTTTTTCTTTATTGTGCATTTTTAACATATCGTCATTTTTAGTAATTTTGTGCAAATTTTTATCAGATGAGAATAGACATTATCACAATATTTCCAGAGATGTTTGAAGGACCTTTTACCGAGTCTATCATTAAAAGAGCGGTTCAAAAAGGCATCGTGGAAATCAAGTTACACAATCTCAGAGACTTCAGCACAGACAAGCACAAACGCGTCGACGACTATGCCTTCTCTTCAGGCGCAGGAATGGTGATGATGATAGAACCTGTTGACAACTGCATCTCACATTTAAAATCAGAAAGGAACTACGATGAAGTCATTTATATGAGTCCTGACGGAGAATTGCTTACACAGCCTCTTGCGAATCAAATGTCACTTTACAAGAATATTATCATTTTGTGCGGACATTATAAAGGCATAGACGAGAGAATCAGAGAGCATCTCATCACAAAAGAAATATCGATTGGCAATTATGTTTTATCTGGTGGAGAACTCGGTGCTGCAGTCTTGACCGACAGTTTAGTTCGCTTGATTCCTGGAGTTTTGAGTGACGAAACATCCGCTTTAAGCGACACTTTTCAAAGCGGATTGGTTTCCCCTCCTGTCTATACTCGTCCTCGCGAATACAAAGGATGGAACGTTCCTGAAATTTTACTTTCCGGTAACGATATGATTATCAACGAATGGAAACTCAAGCAAGCAATTGAGAGAACCAAAGAAAGACGTCCTGAAATGTATGAGATATTAAAAAAAAATAATTCAAACAATTTGTAAATTGTATCGAAAAAATTTCTATATTTGCACACTTTTTCGAAAATAGGAATAAAGAACAAAATAAATTATATCAGAAATGAAGAACGCGTTAATTCAATTTGTTGAAGATCAAGTACAAGTTAAAGATTTCCCACAGTTCAAAGCTGGTGATACAATCACTGTAACTTACAAAATCGTTGAAGGTAATAAAGAACGTTTACAGAAATTCCAAGGCGTAGTTTTACAACGCGCTAGCGAAGGTTCACACGCAACTTTCACAGTTAGAAAGATTTCGGGTAACGTTGGTGTAGAAAGAATTTTCCCTATTTCATCTCCTATGATTGAAAGCATCGAAAAGAACAAAGAAGGTGCTGTCAGAAGAGCTCGTATCTACTACCTCAGAGGCTTACGTGGTAAAAAAGCTAGAATTAAAGAAGCAACTCGCAAGAGCAAATAATAATTCTTTGATGGAAACGAAAAAAAGCAGCGTGAAAAATTTTCGCGCTGCTTTTTTTCGTTTTAGAAAGTCAACAGATAAAGGTCTATAGGGGCCAAAGGAAGAGAGGTTTTAATGTGAACGAAGGTTTTAGAGTGTTCAGAATACTTGTATGGACGTGACTTGCCTTGTCCAAGCCTGTTGTCCGTTGTCCGTTGACTGATGATAAAAAATAGAGCCCCTATTTCTAAGAGCTCTCTAACCTTTAGACTTTAGCCTTTCATCATAATTTCTCAGATTTTCAGATTCTCAGTTTTTATTTCACCCATTTTCCTCTTCAACTTTCAACTCACATTCCCAATCTCTGTCGCACGACTTCAAAGCTGATAATGCCAGTCGCGACGGAGACGTTCAACGAGTCGATGTCGCCTGGCATCGGTATCAAAAGATGTTCGTCGGAACGTTTCAGATAAGCCTCGCTGATTCCGTCTTCTTCCGAACCCATCATTATTGCGACAGGAACTTTAAAGTCGGATTCCCAGATGTTCTTACGTCCTTTTTCGGAGATAGAGACTATCTTGACACCACTGCTCTTCAGGAAGTCGATAGTATCCTTAATATTTTCAACTCTGCAAACATTGATTCTCGACAATGCACCCGCCGATGTCTTCATGGCGTCACCATTAATTAATGCGGAGCCGCGCGACGGAATCACGATAGCATCAACGCCAGCGGCGTAACAAGTACGCGCGATAGCACCGAAATTACGCACGTCGGTAACTCTATCCAATATCACTATGAAAGGCATCCTTCCCTCGTCATAAACCATAGGCACCACCTCCTCTATCAGCTGATAAGAAATAGGACAGATAAACGCCACTATGCCCTGATGATTCTTTCTCGTAAGTCGATTCAGTTTCTCCAACGGAACATATTGAACCGTAATCTTATGCGCTCTCGCATAATTAGTTATCTCCGAAATTTGAGGAGAACGCAATCCGCTCTGAACGAAAATCTTTTCTATCTCTTTATCTGCCTTTATCAATTCTTCAACAGGGTGAAGACCAAAAACCATATTGTTATCCATATTCTGACTGTTTTTCTATAAGCGTACAAATTTAAGAATTAAAAATTATTTTCTTAGAAAAATAATTATGTTTTGAAAAGTTTTTGCTAAATTGCGCCTTAGTTTTAGTTCATTTAATTTTTATTGTTATGAAAACTAATATCTTAAAAAACAACAATATAAACATAACACTGATTTTATTGTTTATCACGAAAATATTATCATCGCAAATCATTTATCAACCGGAACCTATTTCCGGAAAGAATCTGACAAAAAGCATCATTCAGCATCACTTGGAATATCCGCAAAACGCTCTTGACCAGAAACTCGGAGGCAAGATTAGCGTTCTGTTCACAGTTGGCAAAGACGGAAAAGCATTCAATCATCGCGCAGAAAACGCTTTCGATGAAGGATGCGCATCGGAAGCGATACATCTTGTCAGACAGATACAATGGAAACCAGCGACAAAAGACGGTATTGCCATTGATTATGATTATGAATATGTAATAGAGTTCTCGCCGAAACAATATCAGAAAAACCTGAAAAGCAACAAGATAAAGTTCATTCCCGAACAAGAACTTCCTATAGACGAGTCTTATACTATTTATGACTACAAAAATCTTGACGTAAGTCCAAAACCATTCTATAACAATCAAAATGTGACATTTACGTCATATCTACGTTCGGAATTAGTTTATCCAGAGCAAGCAAAGACCTTTGAAATTTCTGGCACAGTGAAACTCAGTTTTATCATTGAGACTGACGGGAAAGCCACAAATATCATAATTGAAAACAGCGTTGGTGGCGGATGCGACAACGAAGCCATACGTCTAATACAAAATCTCACCTGGATTCCAGGCGTAAAAGACGGCAAAATAGTGAGGACACAAACGTCGCAAGACATAACATTCCAATTCGGAGAAAGAAACTATCACGATGGAAATCAATATTAATCAAATCAATAATCATTTAAATTATTTTTTTATGAAAAAGTTTTTACTTACATTCGCAGTGATGCTTTTTGCATCGCAGATGATCTTCGCACAGGAAGAAGCAGAACAGAAAAATTGGACACATGGAGGTTTCGTTGGTCTTAACGTCTCACAAAGTCATTTCTCAAACTGGACTTCAGGCGGTCAGGACAACATCAACGGTTTGGGAACCTTCAAGTACAATCTCAATTATCTCAAAGGTAAGTCAAAGTGGGACAACACTTTAGATTTAGCATTAGGTTACAGTTACTTTGATTTCGACATGAAACCATTAAAGACAGACGACCGTATCAACTTCAGTTCTTTATATGGTTACGATGTTGTCAAAGACGAATTGTACATCACAGCGAACCTTAACTTCCAAACACAATTTGCAGACGGTTTCGATTATAAGACCGACAGCACCAACAAAATTTCCACTTTCCTCGCACCAGCTTACTTGACAGTCGGTCTTGGTGCTCAGTACACCCCATCAAGTTGGTTCTCATTGAACTTCGCTCCTGCATCTGGCAGATTGACAATCGTCAATGACCAAGATTTAGCTGACGCGGGTGCATTTGGCGTTAAAGGCGCTTTGATAGATCCTGTGACAGGAGAGATTTTAGAACACGGAAGCAAATTCCGTATGGAACTTGGTGCTCAGTTGATAGCAAATGTTAATTACGAGATATTCAAGAACGTCGTTTTTAACTCAAAACTCATCGTATTCTATGACTATTTACAAGACAGAGAATTTAATGCTCTCAGCAAAAAATACGGATGCCGTCTCGACTTTGATTGGGATAACGCCTTAGTATTGAAGGTGAACGACTGGTTAAACTGTAACATCTCCGCTCGTTTGGTCTATGACGAAGACATCACACCTATCGAAGGTGAATCATTCTTGCAATTCAAGGAAGTTCTCAGCGTAGGTATCTCATATAAGATTCCTTAATTGATATGACAAAAATCGGCTTGTTATCAGACACTCACGGATGGATTAATCCTGCAATCTACGATTTTTTCAAAGATTGTGACGAGATTTGGCATGCTGGAGACATTGGCAGCACAGATGTCGCTATTGAGTTAGAAGCGTTTATAAATCGTCAACGGACAACAGACAACGGACAACAGTCTGTATCTGTACGTAACAGATTTAGAGCGGTCTATGGCAACATTGATGATTGGGATATCAGAGCCGACTATCCTCAGTTTCAGATTTTCACTGTCGAGGATATGAAAGTCGTGATGACGCACATCGGAGGTTATCCTAACGCGTACGCTCAAGGTATCAAGCCGTTGCTTTTAGAAGAGAAACCCGACATCTTCATCAGCGGACACTCACATATATTAAAGGTGATGCGTGACCCTAAACTAAACCTGCTGCATCTCAACCCAGGAGCTGCTGGATTGAAAGGGTTTCACAAAAAAGTGACGATGCTAAGGTTTACCATCGATGGCAAGGAAGCTAAGGAGTTGGAGATATACGAAGCCGACAGATACTAAAAAAAACGCTGCGATTGATTAGTCGCAGCGTTTCTTCTTTTACCCCATTGCTTAACGCAAACGGTCAACAGATTTTATAAGTTCAATATCTTTCTTAATCCATCGCATAGCAAGAATCGATAATATTATATTAATTAAAGGTATATACGAACCGAAAAGATAAGAGATTGTTTCGACACCTAAGGTCTTCTGAATGTTTGATGCGTAATAAACAAATATCAAAAAACAGAAAAGCGCGTTTAAGAGAACATTCAAAGACGACAATTTAAGTTGGAGTTCACGTTTCTTGAACAAGAAAATCGTCACTAATGGAAGAGCAACGAGCAAAATCGTCAACAGAAGCAACGGCAATGTATAAATACCAGAGAAATATTGTGCGTCAACTTGATTTTGAACACTGAATATCGTAAGTCTCATTAAATCACCAACATGTTCGAATGCTGCGATTGGAACGAAGAACAAAACTCCCGCAAAAACAGTTGCCAGGAAAAGAAAAACGGTTTGAATTCTTTGTATCATAATTAATGTATTTTTTTATTTTGCAAAGATAACAATTAGAATCGAACAAAATATTTTTTTTAAATTTAAAAAGTCTTGTTTTTTCAATAAAAAGTAGTATATTTGCAACATAATTAGAACAAAAACCAGGTTTGATTGTTCTTTTAAAAAAGGATTGTTCAATCCATTTTATTTCAAATCAAAGTTCCTTCACTAAATTAAAAATCTAAAGGAAATTTTATATGTACGACATCTACAAACTAAACGAAAAATCGTTAGTTGAACTAAAAGAGATAGCAAATCAGTTGGGAATAGGAAATGTAAATGTTTCTAAAGAAGAGTTGGTTTACAGCATCATAGACCATCAAGCTGTTCATCCTGATATAATTAAGGAAAATAAGAAATCTGAAGACGAAATCAAGAATGAAGAGCAGATTGCGGAAAAGCCAAAGAAAAGAGGACGTAAAGTTGCTACATCGAGACCTGACAAAAAGGAAAATGCCAACATCGGAAACAACAAGGTTGAGGAAAATGTTGAAGAAAAACAAGATGCCAACGATTCAGAAATCAAGTCGGCAGATGCAAAACCTAAGCGTGAAAAACGTCCTAGAATAGGAAAAAGAACCGACGTTGTAAAGACAACTATCAACAATGACGATGAAACTAATAAAGTTCAACACGTTTCGTACGAGAAGAAGAAAAAAGTTGCCGAAAAGGAAGAAACTGTCGTAGAAGATATAACTGCAACTACAGAAGTCGTTGAATTTGTTGAAGAGACAGCAGCAGTAATAGAAGAGACAGCAGCAGTTTATGAAACAATAGTTCAAGAGACAGAGACAACAACCGAAACTGTCCCTACTCCAAATATGGAGGAGCAGAATCGCTACAGAAGAGAAGAGATTGTATCAGAATTCGACGCTGTTGTAAACGCAGAAGGAGTTTTAGAAATAATGCCTGACGGATACGGATTCTTACGTTCATCAGATTACAACTACCTCAATTCACCAGATGACGTATATGTATCTCAATCACAGATAAAATTATTTGGACTTAAAACCGGTGATAGCATCCAAGGCATCATCAGACCTCCAAAGATGGGTGAAAAGTATTTTCCGCTCATTAAAGTAAACAAGATCAACGGACTTATTCCGGAACAAGTCAGAGACCGTATTCCATTTGATTTTCTGACTCCGTTATTTCCCACAGAAAAATTCAAACTCACAGGACATAAAGGTTGTACAATATCAACAAGAATCATGGATCTCTTCGCCCCTATCGGCAAAGGACAGCGCGGTCTCATCGTAGCTCAGCCAAAAACAGGTAAGACCGTCTTGTTGAAAGAAGTTGCCAATGCCATTGCAGCAAACCATCCTGAAGTTTACCTCATTATATTATTGATTGACGAACGTCCAGAAGAAGTCACAGACATGGCACGCAGCGTTAACGCAGAAGTCATTTCATCGACATTCGACGAGCCAGCAGAAAAACACGTCAAGATAGCAAACATCGTTTTAGAGAAAGCAAAACGCTTGACAGAATGCGGACATGATGTCGTCATTTTGTTAGATTCCATCACACGTCTGGCACGTGCTTACAATACCGTTTCACCTGCATCGGGCAAGGTTCTTTCTGGCGGTGTCGAAGCGAATGCACTTCAAAAGCCAAAACGATTCTTCGGAGCAGCACGTAATATCGAAAATGGTGGTTCATTGACAATTCTCGCCACAGCATTGATTGACACTGGTTCCAAAATGGACGAAGTTATCTTTGAAGAATTCAAGGGAACAGGCAACATGGAATTGCAACTCGACCGTCGTCTTTCAAACAAACGCATCTACCCTGCTATCGACATTGTCGCTTCTGGAACACGTCGCGACGACTTGCTGGTTGACGAACGCACTCTTGCAAGAGTATGGGCTTTGCGCAACCACTTCGCTGATATGACACCTGTTGAAGCGATGGAATTCTTGAAAGACAGAATCTCTAAGACAATCTCAAACGAAGAGTTCTTAGCAACAATCGACAAGTAAATGAAAGACCATCTAGACAAACTAGCCGTTGATTTTAACACTCATAGTTTTATAGAAAACGATCCGGTACAGTTCCCGCATCAATATTCAGAGAGAAATGACATAGAAATTGTGTCATTTCTCGTTGCTACTATAGCTTGGGGAAAACGCAGTATGATACTGAATTCTGCAACAAAGATGCTGAATATCATGGGTAAATCGCCATACGATTTTATCATGTCTGACGGCTTCAAGAACTTGGATCCAAATAAATGCGTACATCGTACATTCTTCAACAGAGATTTAATATATTATTGCAACGGACTGAAGCACATATACAACGATTATCAGAATGTAGAAAATGTCTTTGCCAAAGACAACAACCACGATACCTGGCAAGGAATTCATAATTTCAGAGACTGCATTCGGCAAGCGAATAATGGTGTCACTAGCATTCACATTTCCAATCCATGTTGTGAGAATCCTAAGAAAGGCTCTGCATGCAAAAGACTGCACCTCGCGCTCAGGTGGCTTGTACGCGACGACGGAATCGTTGACTTAGGAATATGGAAAAAGATAAAACCATCCGACTTGATGATTCCTTTGGATGTTCACGTTGGAAGAGTTTCACGCGAGCTCGGACTTCTCCAAAGAAAAAGCAACGACAGAACCACCGTCGAAGAACTGACTTCAAAACTCAGGGAATTAGATCCTAACGACCCTGTAAAATATGATTTTGCACTGTTTGGATACGGAGTGAATGTTTAAAATCTGAGAAACTGAGAAATTGAAAACCTAAGAATAATTTTCAGATTCTCAGGTTTTCAGATTTTCAGATTTTAACAATCGAGCGGATGACGGGGTTCGAACCCGCGACCTAAAGCTTGGGAAGCTTTCGCTCTGCCAACTGAGCTACATCCGCCTTTCGCTTGGCAAAAGTAAAAATATTTTCGCAATCTAATTCATAAAATTAAAATCTTTTTATCATAAACCAAAATTTCTTAATTCTACCCCCAATTATGAATTATGCATTATAAATTATGAATTATCTCTGGGCGTTCCGGCTTCGCCGTCGGGCTTTCCGCTATATCTTTTTCCGCTGCGCTCCAAAAGGATGCCGCTCCAATCCCTAACGCGAGGGAGCAGCATTCCATAAAGATTCTTGTTGCCAATTCTTAGTGAAACCCATTGCATTGGGATCGACATTTGAATATGACTTCAATAAGGATTTCAAATCTAAGACAAAATTGTTATTAGGATTTATTGAATTCAACCAATAAACTATACAGCATAATGATGAATAGAGTTTGTTGAAAGTCTGAGGCTTATTAACAATCCAACTATTTTTCAAAGTCTTTGGCAACTGGGGCATCACAGGAATAATTCTATTCCAAACTCTTCCGTGATGCGCGCAGATGTTCCTGATGACATTAACACTCTTCATCCAGCTTTCCATTATTTCATGCTGTGGGACTCCATAATCTACAGCTATTTTCTTTTTGACAGATACATCGTTAAAGTTGATATAAAGTTTTGTCAAACAACCAAATGATGACAATTCAAGCAGTTTCCATGATGGAGGAAATGTAGTGTTGTCATATTTTGCATAATGTTCCTTAATATAATCTTCTTTTGAACGTTCTAATTCCCGCTTAATAGTGGTTAAATTATCAATATACTTATGCTTGTCTATTGCTAATGTCTCTTCCAAAAACCACATCGGACCATATTTCAAAGAAAATTTATTAATGATTTTTGAACGTAGTGATATTTCTATCTGTTGAATGGCTGAAAACAGTAATTCTCTGAGTCTCATGTCAAATTCATACAACGAACGTGCTTTATCGAATGTCGCAGTTTCTTTGTATGTATGTAATTTCGTATCTGTTTCCATAGGACGCAAATATGCAGCGAAGCGAAAATAACTTATATGTTCCAAATAATGAACAGCAGCATCTTCATCTTCTATAGATAATCCTCTTTCTTTCAACACATCGATAATCTGAGATGTGGTCAGTGGTTCTTTAAGATATTTCATAATTTTGGCATATAAAAAAAAGTTCCGCCCTGGTACGCTGTTCGTTGGGAAGCGTGGCGGATTCTAGTGGTGCAAAGATACAACTATTTTTTTAATCTAATAGTCCAAATTAAAAATTTTTATAAATTATTTTGTCATCCTTCCGTCGGGCTTTAAAAGCCCGACGGAAGGAATTAATGAATTAATGAATCAGATGCGTGAGACGTATCAAATTATCCTTGCGTCGAATTATGATACGTCTCTACTTTATTCTGAGACGGGGCGAACGGATAGACCGTAGCTGCGATAGTCCCAACCCACGATCTGATCACCACTACGGAAGCCAAGGCCGTACGCGTCATTGCTATTGCTCTCGCGTGGCGTAGAACTCCAATAGTCTCCGTCCTCTCCGGCGTTGTAGAGCGAAGACCCGTAACGGCCACCCGCAGCAGGAAGGAAGATACAACTGCCGTTTGGTCCTATAACCTTTGAGCCATAAACTCCGTTAACCTGAATCCATTCAAATTCACAATAATCAAGCAATTCCTGCATCTCGTCTTTCGTAGGCATCCTCCAGCTTCCGCCCCAGTTGGCAGTGGCGGCATCGTATTGTGCGTTGCCAGAGATGTCACTCATTTGCTCTCCGTATGTGATAGAGTTTTCGCAAGTATATTCCGCTTTAGGGCTTGTCTCTCCCCATGCGAAGTAGTCGCCGTAATCTTCAGATGAAGTTGCTCCAACATTGCATGTCGCCCATTTCAAGCCAGATGGCAAGCCGAGATCAACATAGCCGTGTCCGGCATTTCGCCGGCAATTTCGCCGCCATTGTTTCCATTTCCACCAGAATTGTTATTGTCATCTTCGTCTTTAGGATTGCACGACACCATCATCGCCACAATCATCAGCATAATCAAATAGATTCTTTTCATAACTTATAAATTTTAAATGTTGATATTGATTTAAATTATAATTTCTATTAAAGTGTAGAGTGTAGTGTAGTTTATGGTTAAGCCTTTTGTCTTTAGGCATTAGTCTTTAGGCATTAGCCAGCATTCAGATTGCAATATTATGAAAATTATCAATACAACCTTAACAACAGAAAAGAAAAAGTTTCACCATCCTCTCCTCGGCAGGCGTTCCGTTTCTCTTCACACCTTCCCTATTATCTCACGTCCTTACATGGCTTCGTTGTCTCGTTGCCTCAGTGAATTAAAAAAAATCTTTCGTCTTTAGCCTTTCGTATTTAGCCTTTTCTTATCTTTGCAAAAATTGAAATCAACAAAATCTATCATAATGAAACACATTATTAGCTTATTACTTATCGCGATGATTTTTATGTCATCTTGCACATCTTCAACATCTGAAACAAAAAACGAAACGGCTTCAAAGCCTGATGTCGATGAGATAACACAAAAGGCTCTCGAGGAATGGCGCTCCGAACATTTCGGAATGTTCATACACTTCGGCATCTATTCAAAACTCGCCGGCTGGTGGAAAGGCGAAAAGATTCCTTACTACGGCGAACAAATTATGAATCACGCCCGTATCCCTATCGATGAATACGAGGCTGTGGCAAGAGAGTTCAATCCTAAAGACTTCAACGCCGACGAGATAGTGAAACTCGCTAAAGACGCTGGAATGAAATATATCGTCATGACTTCAAAACACCACGACGGATTCTGTATGTTCCACACCGAGACGACAGATTACAACATCGTCGATTTCACTCCTTTCGGTCGCGACGTGGTGAAAGAACTGTCGGAAGCCTGCCAACGTCACGGAATGAAATTCGGTCTTTATTACTCACTTCCAGACTGGCATTATCCTCTCGGAATACCTCGCTTGGAACCTGATACTACAACCAAATGCCACGAATATGTAAACCAAGTTTATTCTCCTCTCGAGATAGTTACTCCAGAATTGGAAGATTATATCGTAGCGCAAGTCACAGAATTACTTACCAATTACGGCGACATCAACACTCTCTGGTTCGACATGGGACTTGTCACTCCTGAACAAAGCAAACGTTTCCGTGAGACCGTGAAGTCGCTTCAACCTAAATGTATCATCAACGGAAGAATCATGAACAACCAAGGCGACTACATGACTTTACCAGACAATGGCGACGTGGCAGGATACGAAAACATCTTCTGGGACAACCCAGCTTCGATGTACGGAACATGGGGTTACAAATCATGGATAAATCGTCCTCAAGTTATTGAACAAGTTGGAAGACAATTAGGAAGATTATTCAGCACCGTACAACATGGAGGCGTTTTCTTGCTCAACATCGGTCCTGACGGCGATGGTAATGTCATTCCTTACGAGAAAGAAGTCCTGACACTGATAGGCGATTATTTCAGAAAAAATCCTGACGCATTAGATAAAATAGAAGTCAGTTATAAAGACAAAACTATCGTAAAGTCAGAGAATAACACTTTTGAACTTACCGACGACAACGGTATGATGCACGCTGAGATTGACGGCACAGGATATATGAGTACGCAAGTCGATTCATGGCGCTCATGGGAAATGGAAGTTGAAGAAGACGGAACCTACGATATCTTCATCGTTTATTTACCAGAATATTTAGACAAGAAATATTCATTTGAATGCGGCGAGAATAAAATCGACCACACACTTCCAGGCGTTGATCAAATGATTCAGACCTCATACGTAGGCAAGATGAATCTCAAAAAAGGAACAAACACTTTCAGATTAGATCAAGCCGAGAAATGTTATCCTTTGGAACCACTTGGTTTAGAATTACAGAAGATTATTGTTAGAAAGAGATAAGAAAAATTTCGCCCACAAATCTACACTGATTTCACAGATTCGTTCCGTGTCAGTGTGGATTTGTGGTTTTTTGGTAGTGTAAACCAAACTGTGTCAAGATAAATTTTTACCTTTTTAGGTTTTCTCTTGTTGCCCCGCGGGGCAACAAGAGAAAAATCCATTTCGGGCGCAAATCTACATAATTTTAAATCTCTCTCCAAATTTAATCGCCAT
>JAZNSO010000041.1:0-2593 GCA_045591245.1 Bacteroidales bacterium | reverse complement strand
ACGACATGGCTACGATCCGACTTCAAAATTATTGTTTCTAATCATTTAAGTGTAAAAATGGGTGAATTCTGGAAGAGGTTGGTATTCGGTTTCCTTTTTGTAGTTGTCGTTATCGGAAGTATTATCATAGGAAAACTTGCTGCATCGTTGATACTGTTGATTGTCGTGATGATGGCTTCATCAGAGATTGTCAATCTCTTTCCGCACGAACAGGATAAGCCTCTGAAAAATATAGTCGGATGTTGCTCCGTGATGTTGTATGTTTTCTTTGTCTTCCTTTCGGGAAACTTAGATTCGATGGAAAGCGGAATCTATATCGCACCGATATTTTTCTTTGTGCCTTTGATAATAGCCTTGTTCTCAAAGAAACAAGATTACGTCAGTATTGTCGGTGCCTCGTGGCTCTCGATGATTTTTGTCGCCTTGCCATGCGGTATCATGACGATGTTTTATAATGAGGAGCTGATGGGAACTGATAATGGCTGGGTGCTTCTGATATTCGCTTATATCTTGATTTGGGTCAATGATATTTTCGCGTATCTCACCGGCAGCGCGATAGGACGTCATAAGTTATGTCCGAGAATTTCTCCGAAAAAGACGATAGAAGGCAGCGTTGGCGGTGCGGTCTTTACGATGCTTTTCGCATATTTCATCAACCGTTTCTTACTTAATGTCTTCTTCTTCGATAATTTAATCAGTAACGTGGAGGTTCTCTTCTTAGCTTTAGGAGTCGTTGTCTTCGGAACCTTCGGCGACCTTACGGAATCTATGATGAAGAGGCATGCAGGAGTCAAAGATTCGGGAAACATCATCCCCGGTCATGGCGGAATCTTGGATCGTTTCGACGCTACATTCATGGCGATGCCGTTTGTCTTCATTTACCTATTATTAATCTAAAACTAAAGTCATGTACATACATAAAAAAGGTTACGGAGTCATTTCTACAGTAATTATAAT
Organism: Bacteroidales bacterium; assembly: GCA_045591245.1. Taxonomy (GTDB): domain Bacteria; phylum Bacteroidota; class Bacteroidia; order Bacteroidales; family F082; genus Limimorpha. The sequence continues at coordinate 1,636 of JAZNSO010000041.1, read as the reverse complement.
CGCGGCGATAATCGTTGCAGCTGCCTTTTTATTGATACCATTGAAATGGTTGCAAATCGCAATTGCAGCCTTTTGTTCCGTAATCGTTGTCTGGTCTTTCACCTTCTTCAGAGTGCCTACAAACAGAACGACTACGGTAGAAGAAAACGCTGTGGTGTCGGCTGCCGACGGCGAAGTCGTCGTGATAGAAGAAGTGGAAGAGACGGAATATTTTCACGACAAGAGAATACAGGTCTCGATTTTTATGTCGGCATATAACGTACATGTCAATTGGTTTCCGATGAACGGCGTGGTGAGTTATTACAAATATCATCCGGGAAAGAAATTATTCGCAATAAATCCAAAGTCGTCGGAACTTAATGAGCGTAACACTTTGGTCGTTAAAGACGATCAAGGCAGAGAAGTCTTGTTCCGTCAAATTGCCGGCGTAATGGCACGACGCATAATATGTCATGTCGATAAAGGCGCAACCGCTAAGGTAGGAGAAGAATTCGGCTTGATACGCTTCGGATCCCGCGTAGATTTCTTCCTTCCAATCGACTCAGAAGTAAAAGTCAAAATCGGCGATAAGGTTAAAGGAAAGATTACAGTGTTGGCGCACCTTTTAAAAACTGAGAAACTGAGAAACTGAAAATCTGAGAAAAATTTAAGGGGATTTCTATAAATTGCTTTGCGAGTGATTTATGAATTTATCTTTGAGAAGATTTTTGTTTTTCTTGAAAGAGCATAGCGAGCTATGTGATTGAATGAAAGGCAAAAAGATTCCAAAGAGAAACATAAAGCACGCAAAAGTTTTTATCATGATTGTCAAAATTTATTTAAACGGGGAATTTATAGAAGTCCCCTAAACAAATTACAAATGTTTTTATTGGAGTTGGGGAAAGGTTTTCTTTTTGAGTCAAGACAAAAACGTTTCACTTTTGACGAAGATAATTTCTACGTTGATTTGGTATTTTACAATAGACTACTTCAATGCTATGTACTGATAGATTTAAAGACTGACAAAATAAGTCATCAAGATTTAGGTCAGATGCAGATGTATGTTAACTATTTCGACAGATTTGTAAAACAAGATTTCGAGAAACCCACAATTGGAATCCTTCTATGCAAAACGAAAAACGACTCTTTAGTCGAGTTAACATTGCCAAAAGAAGCAAATATATACGCACAGGAATATGCTTTATGCCTTCCAGATAAGAAAATTTTGAAAGAAAAAGTAAAAGAATGGATTTCAGAATTTGAGGAGAACAACATATATTTTTTTGAAGAGTTCTGGAGAAATTAAATATCGGATTATTTGGTTATTAAATCCCTTCAATTTCTTAATAATTATTAACATTATTTACTTGTGTTATTATAGCCGTCCTAATCTCTAATTTTCTTTACAGAACAGGTAAGTAAAATTAGATAAAAAGTTGGACAGCAAAAGTGGGCAACGCTAACGTCACCCAATCGAACATTACTCCAAAATCGGTCGCAAAGATACTATATTTTTTTTGCGACCGACACTGGTTCTGAATATTTTTTAATACCCTCGTATTATTCGAGCCTTTTGTCCAGAGCCGTTACATGTAGGACAACGTCCTGAACCATGACAAGTAGAACAAGTCTCTAAATGTCTATTACCATAAGCCAC
>JAZNSO010000040.1:0-16735 GCA_045591245.1 Bacteroidales bacterium | reverse complement strand
TTTGTCAATACAGAGTCTGGTACTGCGTTGTGATTTTCTTTCTTCATAATTTTTGTGTGTTGCAAATTTATTAATAAAAAAATTACAGAGTCCTTTTTCAACCCTGTAATTTTCATTTACACAAAATTATGGATGGTGCCTTTAAAAACTTCAATAGCTACACATCATGTGCTCCACAAGAAATTCTACAATTCTAAATTTTAATTGTACATTATAAGTTGTAAATTAAAAACGGTTATTTCCTTCCAGAATTGAATTTCACTAATTTATTCCAGTCGATGCTACCATCCTCTATGCAATATTCTGCAATAAACTTTTGGGTAAAGATATTTAACAACTGAAAATATAACCTCTGAAATTCATCGTTTGCTTCTTTGGCATTTGTCGATAATGGTTCTATAATATCAATGTAGAGCGTTGGTTCTCCTGAAATAAAACTCCAGAAATCTTGTCCGCAATATTTAAAATAATCGCCCTTATCAGGAATGTTGTCAATTCCATAACAACAACCATTTACAGCTATTACATTCAGATTTGACTTGCCTGTTCTTAAAATTCTTTTAGCTTTGACGAAATCTTCTCTTAACTTTTTAATCTGACTGCTGTTTCCCCAATTTGGGCCTGATTTTATGGAGACAATATATCTAACATTATCTTTATCAAATTCTAAATCAATTCCATCTGCCGCAGATTTTTTACCTCCGTAAACCAAATGATTTACATATATAGCTAATCCTTCTAACCAATCGCCAAACATCGATTCTTCTGCCGATGACAAAAAAGCATCAGTGATGTTTTTAACAATCTCTGCCGCAGTCTGTATATTCTTAGCTTTAAAAAGATACGGATTTTTCTTCTTTAAAACTGTTTCTAACTTCAAGCTGTTCAGTTTCTCAATTCTGCTTTGATGAAACTTCCCGATATTCTCCTTAACGTATAACGTAATTTTTTCAATCAGATGTTTTTCCATAATCAGCTTCTGGTTCAAAAAGTGTATAATTTAATTCTTTAATATTCGTCTTAACCATCTCATAATATTGCTCTTGTATCTCAATTCCAATACTATTCCGACCCATTCTTTGTGCAACTATATTAGTAGTCCCACTTCCCATAAAAGGATCCAGAACAACATCTCCTTCTTTAGTAAATAGCTTGATAAACCATTCTGGCAAAGAAGAAGGGAAAGCCGCGCTGTGATTCTTGTTGTTACATTCTGTTGCTAAATGCAAAACATTAGTGGGATAAGCCATTTCTCTATCTACCCAATTGGATATATTTTTACCAAATCCACTGCCTACTTTAGAGTTATCTCTAATTTGATCCGTTTCGCTTAATTTTTTTAATCGTGTTTTTGCCCAATCGCCTGTAGGAACCATGACAGTTTCTTGATACATATTGAATTTCTTATTTTTATTAAACTGCAAGAGACGTTCCCACGCATCCCTGAAACGGTTGGGCCATTTGCCAGGATATGAATTCTTCTTATGCCAGATAAATTCCTCAGTCCATAACCAGCCTTGTCTTCTCATTTCTAAAATAAGTTCCAAGACGTAAGTACTTCTTTCTCCATCCTGAACCTTTTCCTTTATATTAAGAATGAATGTTCCAGTTGGTTTTAAAACTCTTAACAATTCCTCAGATATTGGCAAAAACCATTTCACATATTCCTTGGTAGAAATACCTCCGTAAGTGTTTTTCCTTTGGTCAGCATATGGCGGCGACGTTACTATCAAATCAACAGAATTGTCTTCCAACAACTTCAACTTCTGCAAACAATCTCCCTGATATATCGTTATCTTACTCATGTATCTCGTAAAAACGTTAATTAATCACTTGCAAACTTACAAATTTATCTCATTCATCACAAGAAGAATAAAGTTAAAAATAATTCACAAAATAACAAAAACGCAGAACCACCAAATCTCTGTGCCTCTGCGTCTTCACGTTATTAAGCTAACAAACCAATTGCTAACTATTAACTATTCATTGTACATCACTTCCTCAACACTGCAATCTGTTGCTCAAGAACTTTGATCTTTGCTTCGGAATCGGATTTCTTCTTTCTCTCTTTATCGACGACAGCAGCTGGTGCGCCGTTGACAAACTTCTCGTTAGAAAGTTTTGCTTCGACAGATTTTAAGAATCCTTGTGCGTATTTCAACTCTTCTTCTAACTTCTTCAACTCGGCTTCGGTGTCGATATTGTCTGTCACAGGAATGAAAAACTCTACAGCCTTCACTAAGAATCCGAATGCGTCTTGTGGATTTTCTGTCACGTAATTCACTGAACTTACATTACATAACTTCATGATGACAGAGTCGAATTCCTTATTTACATTTCCTTCTTTATCAACGACGATAAGTTCTATCGCTTCTTTCATCGAGATGTTCTTCTCGGCTCTAATCTTACGTATGTTGTTGATTACGTCTTGTGTAAATATGAATTGATTTAATATCTCGTTATCAACGTCTTGTTGTTTTGGTTGCTGAGCAATGATGATGTCGTCGCCGTCCTGACGTTCTTGCAAGAGATGCCAGATGTCTTCTGTGATGAAAGGCATGAACGGATGTAATATCTTCATCAGATTCTCGAAGAATGAAACTGTCGCGTTATATGTCACAGCGTCGATAGGCTGATTCATAGGAGCTTTCACCATTTCTAAATACCAAGAGCAGAAGTCGTCCCACACTAATTTATATATTCCCATCAAAGCGTCGGAGAGACGATATTTGTCTAAGTTGTCGTTTGTTTCTTGAAGAACTTGATAGAATCTCTGTTCAAACCATTTCACTGCCATCTTAGCTGTATCAGGTTGAGCTATGTTTGCGTCAACGTTCCAGCCTTTCACGAGACGGAGGGCGTTCCACATCTTGTTGCAGAAGTTACGTCCTTGTTCGCAGAGAGCTTCGTCGAAAGGAAGGTCGTTGCCAGCAGGAGCTGTGAGCATCATACCTACTCTCACGCCGTCGGCTCCGTATTTCTCTATCAACTCGATAGGATCTGGTGAGTTGCCGAGCGACTTACTCATCTTACGACCTAACTTGTCGCGGACGATACCTGTGAAATATACTTTCTTGAAAGGAACTTCTTTCTGATATTCTTCGCCAGCCATAATCATACGAGCAACCCAGAAGAAGATGATGTCTGGACCGGTGATGAGGTCGTTGGTAGGATAATAATATTTGAATTCTTCGTTGTCAGGATTCAAGATTCCGTCGAACAATGAGAGAGGCCAGAGCCATGAAGAGAACCAGGTGTCTAAGCAGTCAGGATCTTGTTTCAAGTCATCCATCGTGATGTTGTCGCCTGCTTTTTCCTTAGCGAGACGTAAGGCTTCTTCTGGAGTCTCTGCCACCACGTAGCCGCCTTCTGGGAGGAAGTAAGCCGGTATTCTGTGACCCCACCAAAGCTGACGGCTGATACACCAGTCTTTGATGTTTTCTAACCAGTGACGATAGAGGTTTACATATTTTGAAGGATAGAACTGAATCTCACCGTCGAGGACAGGTTTGAGAGCTATCTCAGCGAGATGTTCCATCTTGAGGAACCACTGCATAGAGAGTTTTGGCTCTATGGCGACGTGAGTACGTTCCGAATAACCCACCTTATTATTATAGTCTTCAACTTTTTCTAAGAGACCGGCAGCGTCCAAGTCTTTCACGATTTGTTTACGGACAGCGTCGCGGTCCATGCCGACGTACATTCCGGCGGCCTCGCTGATAGTAGCGTCGTCGTTAAAGATGTTGATGCTTTGGAGATTATATTTCTCGCCAAGCATATAGTCGTTCACGTCGTGAGCCGGAGTTACTTTAAGGCAACCTGTACCGAATTCAATATCGACGTATTCGTCTTCGATTACAGGGATAGCGCGACCTACGAGAGGCACTATGACTTTCTTGCCTTTAAGATGTTCGTTTTTAGGGTCGTTAGGGTTGATACACATAGCGGTGTCGCCCATGATAGTCTCAGGACGTGTTGTTGCCACTATAGCGTAGCCGTCTTCGCCTTCAATTTTATAACGTAAGTAGAAAAGTTTGCTATGTTCTTCTTTGTAGATCACTTCCTCGTCGCTGAGGGCGGTGAGAGCCTTAGGATCCCAGTTGACCATGCGGACGCCGCGGTAGATGAGACCTTTCTTATATAAGTCGCAGAACACGTGGATTACGCTTTTGCTACGAGTCTCGTCTAAGGTGAAGGAGGTGCGTTCCCAGTCGCAGGATGCACCGAGGCGACGTAATTGTTTCAAGATTATGCCGCCATGTTCGTGAGTCCAGTCCCAAGCGTGTTTGAGAAATTCTTCGCGGGTGAGGTCTGTTTTCTTGATGCCTTGTTCGGCGAGTTTTGCCACCACCTTAGCTTCGGTAGCTATAGATGCGTGGTCGGTACCTGGAACCCAGCAGGCATTTTTGCCTTGCATACGAGCGCGACGGATGAGGACGTCTTGTATGGTGTTGTTCATCATGTGACCCATGTGAAGCACGCCTGTCACGTTCGGTGGAGGTATCACTATCGTATAAGGTTCACGTTCATCAGGTGTAGAATGAAAATAATTCTTGTCTAACCAATGCTGATACCATTTGCTTTCGGTATCCTGAGGATTGTATTTACTGCTGATTTCCATTTGTCTAAAAATATTTAAGGTGCAAAGATAAGAAAAGGCAAAAGACGAAAGACAAAAGACAAAAGATTTTTTTTGTTGATGATTTATCTTTTATTAAAAATGAAATATTAACTTTGCACTACCGAAAACCTGATAGAGATAATTTGTGAGACAGAAAACATCGATCCAATTGATTAATAGTCTCTGTATTTATGTGTTTTGGGAATTTTAAATGAATTGAAATAAATACGGATATTTATATGAATAGAGAAAATAAAAAAGCCAATCATCTGAACTCTATAAGAGGAACTCAAAGGTTCACTAAGCCTTCTCAGATAAATGGCGATGCAAATATAGTAATAAATAATGAGACTGCAATACCAAAATTAAGAAAACTTGCACAAGATTATGTTGGTGTTACAAATCCATACGGTTTCTTAACTAATTTAAGAAATGCTTTAGAAATTCCAAATCTCGAAGGATCCAGTAAATATGGAGTTATTATTATACAAAAAGAAGATGGAAAGAAATTGGAAGCTTCATTAAGAATTACAAATCATAATAGTAATGCTGAAACGTATATTACTCATAATGCAAACTACGAGTATAATTTAAGTATTCTCGTAAGAAAAAATTTTAAGATAAATACATTTAAACCTCATGAGAATGTTAAACTTGATGAGTATGTGTATTATGGTAAAAAGATGGCAAAAGTAAACAATCCGCTAACTCAGATTATCAATAGTATAATCGGATATTTACAGACTGGTATCTATGAAGATACAACAGGTATAGCTTTTAAGAATAGTTCACCATAGTGGGGTTTAAGCAATAGAGGAAAGTTGTTACTGATTTAAAACATGGTTTAAAAGGACTTTATATCGTAAATTTAAAAAAAATATCATTCTCTTAATTTAACGTTATCATTATAAAATTCCTTTTTGATATTACAGAAATTTTATTATCTTTGCCCTGCTTTTTAAAGACGTAAAGTCTGATAGACGCAGAGACTCAAAGTTGTGATGACAAAAGCTTTGCGACACTGCGACTTTGCAACTTTGAATCTCTATTGAAAACGAACTAAATTTATTGTATAATTAAAAATTAAAAAACATTATGACAGGCTTTCAAAATCTGTGGGCAAACAACAGACCTTTGGTGATCCTTTTTGCCATTCTTATTGTTGTTATCCCATTCTTAATTTTCTATGTAAGAAAAGCAAAGGCAGAACATCCTAAAGGACTTATCGCAGCAGCTATCAGTAACATGGGTGAACGATTCGGTTACTACATCATGAACGCTGTATTGCTCCTTTTCATCTGTTCAAAATTCGGTATCAGCGACGCAGCAGCAGGCTGGATCTACGCTGTTTTCTATTTCTTAATCTATGTTCTCGGCTTGCCAGGCGGTATGATCGCCGACCGCATCCAAAACTACAAAGGCACTATCATGGCAGGTCTCCTCGTGATGGCTTTAGGTTACGGCTTACTTTCAATTCCAATCTTCAGCTCACAACCTGGCGTTAACATGGTGTTGGTCTTCACATGCTTCGCTTTGTTCCTCATCGCTTTCGGTAATGGTTTGTTCAAAGGTAACTTGCAAGCTATCGTCGGTCAGATGTACGACAACTTTGAGGCTGAAGAAGCAAAGAAAGGTCCAGAAGCTCTTAAGATTGCTAAAGACAAGAGAGACTCAGGTTTCCAAATTTTCTACGTATTCATCAACATCGGTGGCGTTATCGCTCCATTCGTAGCTCCTTTGTTAAGAAGCTGGTGGTTAAAGACAAAAGGTTTAGTTTACAACTCTGACCTTCCACGTTTGTGCCACAACTTCTTGGAAAACAAAGCTTCAGAAGCTGACATGGAGAACTTGACAAAATTGGTTCAAGACGTACAAATCAATGCAACTGCAATTCCAGCAGATCAATTAGGCACATTCTGTGACAGTTACCTCAACGTCTTCAACACTGGTGTTCACTTCTCATTCATCGCATCAGTAGCAGCTATGTTGTTATCATTGACAATATTCATCATCTCAAGAAATAAATTCCCAAATCCTGCTAAGAAGGAAAAGAAACAAGTTGTTGAATATACTCAAGAAGAACTCGCAGCCAACGCAAAAGAAATCAGACAAAGATTATACGCTCTCTTCGCAGTGTTAGGTATCGCAGCATTCTTCTGGTTTGCATTCCACCAAAACGGTCAATCACTCTCAGTGTTCGCACGTGACTTCGTTTTGACAAACGCTATCCCACCAGAGATCTGGCAATGTATCAACCCATTCTTCGTCATCACTTTGACTCCAATCATCATGTGGGCTTTCGGTGCTTTAGCAAGAAAAGGCAAAGAAGTTTCAACACCTCGCAAAATCGCTATCGGTATGTTGATTACTGCTACAGCTTATATCTTCTTGGCTGGTATTGCAATGGCTAACCACTATCCATCAGGCGAAGAGTTCAGAGGCTTAGCCGACGCTGTTAAAGAATCAATGAAAGCAAGTCCTTACGTCTTGATTTTGACATACTTCTTCTTGACAGTAGCTGAATTATTCATCTCACCTCTCGGATTGTCATTCGTATCAAAGGTAGCTCCAAAACACTTACAAGGTATCTGCCAAGGTTTGTGGCTCACAGCAACAGCTATTGGTAACTTGTTCATCGCTATCGGTGTTACAATGCTTAACACATTCCCACATCAATGGATGTGCTGGGCAGTATTCGCAGGAATCTGCTTAGTATCAATGGGTATCATGTTCGGCATGGTAAGATGGCTCGAAGAAGCAACAAAATAAGAAATTAAATTTTGAGACGTAATATAACGTCTCTACATAAATAAAAAAGGTTCTCGAAGTTCGGGAACCTTTTTTTTGAATCTGAGAAATTGAGAAATTGGGAATCTGAAAATTTTCTCAGATTTTCAGTTTCTCAGGTTTTCAAGTTTTAAGTTATGACTTTTTTCGATTTTAACCGAAAAAAGTCATAACTTTTTTCGGTTAAAGCAGAAAAAAGTATTATATTTGTCGAAAATATTTTTTATGATTCAGAGGCTTATTGAGAATAATATCAAAAACGATTTTAATAAAGGTAAGATAATTGTAGTTTTAGGAGCTCGTCAAGTGGGCAAGACAACTTTATTCAATTCTATCATAGATGATCAAGGTTCTGTTCTAAAATTAAATTGTGACGATTACGATGATAGATTGGATTTAGAAAATAAGACATCAACAGAATTGAAAAATCTTATTGCAAATCATAAGGTTGTGATTATTGATGAGGCTCTGAGAGTGGAGAATATTGGATTGACATTAAAAATAATAGCCGATTTAAAATTAGATGCACAAGTTTTAGTTACAGGTTCGTCATCATTAGAGCTTTCTTCCAAGATAAATGAACCTGTCACAGGAAGGATATTTGAATATAAATTGTTTCCTTTATCACTCTCAGAGATGGCGAGACATACAAGCGAAAGAGAAGAAAACAGGTTGTTGGAACAAAGAATGATTTATGGATTATATCCAGAGATTGTAACAAATCCATCCGACAACAAGCGTCTGCTAACATCATTGGCAAACAATTATCTCTATAGAGATTTATTAAGTTATCAAGGCATAAAAAAACATGATGTTTTGCATAAATTAGTAAGAGCCTTGGCTTTTCAAATTGGCTGCGAGGTGTCATACAATGAGTTATCAAATCTATTGGGAATCGATAAGGAAACTGTTGAGTCGTATATTAATTTATTGGAAAAATGTTTCGTCGTCTTTCGACTTTCTTCATTCAGCAGGAATATGCGCAATGAAATCAAGAAAGGCAAAAAAATATATTTCTACGACAATGGTATTAGGAACGCTTTGATTTCAAATTTTGCTCCTTTGGAGATGAGACAAGATGCAGGGGCATTATGGGAGAATTTTATGATAAGCGAACGCATCAAACGAAATGCATATTGCAACGACTATTCTCAATTATTTTTTTGGAGGACAAAACAGCAACAAGAAATCGACCTGATTGAAGAAAAAGACGGAAGGCTTTTCGCATATGAGTTCAAATGGAATTCCAAGAAAAAATCTAAGTTGCCTACATCATTTGAAAATAATTATTCCGACATAGAATTTAAGGTCATCAACAGAGAGAACTACTGGGAGTTTGTTTATTAAAAACTGAGAATCTGAGAGATTGAGAATCTGAAAAATTTCTCAGGTTTTCAGATTTAAAATAAACTTATTTAGACGTATCAAAGTTTATTTATATTGCAGGAAACTTTGATGCGTCTCTACTTATTATCGACTTTATTTCTTATTTTTGCAGAAAAGAAAAAAAATAAGAAATTATGTTTAAAGGTCATCCTAAAGGGCTTTACGCCTTAGCATTAGCCAACACCGGAGAACGTTTTGGCTATTACACCATGCTTGCTATCTTCGTACTTTTCCTGCAAGCTAAATTCGGTTTCGACGAGGCTCAATCCGGGCAGATTTATGGTATCTTCCTTGGCTGTGTTTATTTCATGCCTCTCATCGGCGGTATCTTAGCCGACCGTTTCGGTTACGGCAAGATGGTTAGAGCAGGTATCATCGTCATGTTCCTCGGCTATCTTCTTCTCGCCATCCCTATGATGGGCGCGACGGCGAAGGTAACCATGTTCTCGGCGCTCGCTCTCATCGCGTTAGGAACGGGTCTCTTCAAAGGTAATCTTCAGGTTATGGTAGGCAACCTCTACGATGAGGCGAAATATAGTCCGTTCCGCGACAACGGCTTCAGCCTTTTCTACATGGCTATCAACATCGGTTCTATGTTCGCTCCAATGACAGCGACAAAAGTCACCGACCTCTTCCTTGGAAAAGCGGGCTTTACCTACGTGCCACAGATTCCGTCACTCGCTCACCAATACCTTGACGGAACAATATCAGCCGACGCCTTGAAATCGTTTGAGACTCTTGCCGCACAACAAGGCAACACCGGCGACTTAGCGACTTTCGCACAAAATTACATCGACTCATTATCAACAGCATATAACTACGGATTCGGAGTAGCTTGTATTTCCTTGATACTCTCAATGGCTATTTACGTCTGCTGCCGTAACTGGTTCAAGCACGCCGACGTCAACAGTAAGCAGGCTAAGGAAATGGGTAACACAACAGTCAAAGTCGAGGAACTCTCACCAGAGCAGACACGTTCACGTATGACAGCCTTGTTCATGGTATTCGCTGTCGTCATCTTCTTCTGGATGTCGTTCCAACAAAGTGGATTGTGCCTCACCTTCTTCGCTCGCGACTACACAGCAAGCACAGCTACAGGCATCTCACGCATAGGTTTCAACATCTGGGCTTTGACTTTAATCGCAATATCGGTCTATACTTTATTCTCTACATTCCAATCAGAGACAAAAAGAAACAAGATTATCTGCGGTGTCATCACCTTATTATTATGGGGCGGTGCGGCAGCCTTATATCTCGGTATGCCAGAAGTCATCAACACCTTGCCACAGGAGTTCCAGCAATTCAACCCATTCTTCGTCGTCGCCTTGACACCAGTATCTATGGCTGTTTTCGGAGCTTTGGCAAAGAAAGGCAAAGAACCATCATCACCAAAGAAGATTGGTATGGGTATGGTAGTAGCAGGATTAGGTTTCACCATTATGGCGATAGCATCGTTGCACTTGATGAGTCCTGCCGAGTTGAAAGCAGCAGGCGGTGTAAGCAGTACATTAGTATCACCAAACTGGCTCATCAGCACATATTTAGTTTTGACATTCGCCGAGTTGTTGTTAAGTCCAATCGGAATCTCATTTGTGACGAAAGTAGCTCCTCCGAAATACAAAGGCATGATGATGGGATGCTGGTTCTGCGTCACAGCGATAGGAAATTATTTGACAAGCGTCATCGCTAAGATCTGGGGAACAGGAATGCCATTATGGATGGTATGGGGCGTCCTCGTAGTATTATGTTTGTTGTCAGCAATCTTCATTTTCTCCATCATGAAGAAGTTGGAATCAGCAACGAAAGAATGCTGAATAGCTATCAGCTGTTAGCGTTTAGCAATCAGTAGAGACGTCACCCCTGTGGCGTCTTTGAAAATCTGATAATCTGATAATTTGAGGAATCAGATTTATAATAAACAAAGAGGTTCATTCCAATTGTGAAGTGAACCTCTTTTTATGTATAATTAATTACAAACTTAGAAAGGAATAACTATCGTCTGTGTCTGGCGAACAGTTTTTCCTTTGTGTTGGGCAGGCTGCCATTTAGGCATCATTTTAATGATTCTTACGATTTCTTCATCGAGACCGTAGCCAAGTCCTTTTTTTACTGTTATGTCGCTGAGCGAACCGTCTTTTTCAACGACAACACTGAGCATCAACCTACCATGGACATCGTTTTCTTTTGCTTCTGCCGGGAATTTGATGTTTTCCTGGACAAACTTTATTATTGAATTATATCCATCTTGAAATTTCGCTGACTGATCTACAATATTATAGACATCATTGTCAGCATCATCCGATTGCGAGTAGGCATTGACAGATACGAATGCTAAAAGCATAATTAAGAATAACTTTTTCATAGCTGTAATTTTTTATTGGTTTGACATTACAAAACTATTTATTTTTTCTTTAAAAACAAAGCGATTATGATTTTTTTTAATTTTGCGAACCGGTTTTTAATTAGGAATGAGGAATGATGTAGAGACGCGTCAATGATACCTACTAAAATAAAAAAAACATTGACACGTCTTAGGAATTGTAAATTGTAAATTGTCAATTGTAAGAAATGGTAAGTTTGTGGGAGATATTTTGGATATTTGCGAAAATCGGGGCCTTCACAATTGGTGGAGGCATCCCGATGATTGCGGCTATAAAGTCGGAACTCGTCAGTCGTAAATGGCTCAATGACGAAGACTTTGTCGATATCATCACATTGTCTCAGACAGCACCTGGATTGTTTGCCGTCAACATTTCCATACTTACAGGTCATAAGTTAAGAGGCACAAAAGGCAGCGTGGTAGCTACAATTGCGAGTTGTCTTCCTCCTTTTCTCATCATTTTATTGGTAGCGATATTCTTTACCAACTTCAAAGACAACCCTTACGTGATAAAGGCTTTCAAAGGTATCAGGCCTGTAGTGGTTGCACTCATCGGAGTTCCCGTCATCGATATGATTAAAGCCACTAAGATGAAATGGTGGTCGTGGGCAGTCGTTGTCGTATCGATGACATTAGTTTGTTTTTTAAGTGTCTCACCTATATACATACTGATGTGCGTTATTGTGGTAGCAGCTTTCATCAGTTGGTATAACAACAGAAAGTCACATGATATACATTGAGTTATTCCTGACATTTTTCCTCATCGGGATGTTTACTATCGGAGGCGGATATTCTATGCTTCCGCTCATACAGAACCAAGTCGTTGTCGTTCACGGTTGGATTGACGACACAACATTTACCGACATCGTAGCCATCTCACAGATGACGCCTGGACCGATAGGAATAAACTCCGCGACTTATATCGGATATGAAGTCTTGCTGAAATCGGGAGCGTCGGAATTTATGAGCATACTCGGCTCATTCACCGCCACCTTCGCCGTAGTGCTGCCATCGTTCATAATAGTTCTTCTCTTGTGTAAGGTATATGAGACATGGAAGAATCATCCTGTATTCAGAGGCGTGATGTCGGGATTAAGACCAGCTGTCATAGGACTTATCGGCACAGCCGCCGTCACACTCGCCACGCCGGAAAACTTCATCGACTGGAAGAGCTTCGTGATATGCATCATGGCATTCATCGCCTTATATTTCAAAAAGATTGGACCTTTTGGCATCATAGGATTAGGAGCAATAGTAGGATTGTTGATTTATTGAGAGATAATCATTTTCAAGCATCACTCGTATTTCACTGATTTTATTACTTTTGACTATAGTCATTAGATATGATTTTTTATCAATTCTTTCCAATGTTTTAAAAATTGGAAAGAATTATTATCTTTACACAACAAATCCTAGAGTAATATGAGCATAATAGAATTGCCTCCTAAAATAAAAAATGAAGATCTTTTTGATGCTTTGATTAACAGTCCACAAAAAGAACTTTCAGAAATAATTGACAAAATCAATGATAATTACGAATATTGGGATTCTGTCAAATACAAAAAATGTCCTGAAGGCATATCCTCCGAGAAATTATGGACATACGTCAAAAGTTCCAGAATGAAAAAGATTCTGTTTTATATACAACTATTGATCTCTACTTTGTACCTCTCATCGTGTTCTGTGATTTGGGATATGACAGTAATGCCTTTCGTAAAATATGAAATTGATGAATCTGACATAAAATGGTCAAAATATTATCCCGAATGCGATTATCTATTTTATGATATCGATTCGTCTTTACGCGACATTTTTATATACGATGAAAAATATTGTACAAACAGATGGAGATTAAAAAATAATACAGCAGCATCTCAAATCCAAACAATCATGTTTGACAAAAATGGGAATTGCGTAGGTGGATATGAGCTTTGTTATGGCAATGCAAAAACACTTGATGTATATGATGAAGTCCCAATATTTCAAAGAAACATATACAATGACACTATTTTTAACATTGTTAATTTCGAAAATTATATAGATTTACTTGATACCAATGACGCTGAGAAAAAATATATAACAAGTACTATGATAAAATATGATTACAATATGGTCGTTGTTTGGGATTATTATGCTGGTTATTACATGAAACGGCATCTACGTCAAGTAAAAAAATACATAAAGAAATTTAATGACAAATACAAATTCAGAGTTGTATATCTAAACATTTAAACAAACATCTGAGGATCCGGGATATATATTTCTCGGATTCTCGTTTTATATTAAAGAGCAATTATTGTCGACCGTTGTCTGTTGACTTAATCATAAAAACATCGTAAAATAAACGGACAAATACAAAACGTTATCATACACTTATATTTTCTATCTTATTAAAAATCATTCTCTTATGCATAGTGATTACATTTTTTTCTGAAAATTCAATCGTGCAGATATACATTTTTTCCTAAAATAACACCTTCTAAATCCACATTTTTTCACAAAACAACAACAATCAACAAACCTCATTTCCACCCTCAAAAAAAATTTTCAGTTTTTCAATTTCTCAGATTTTCAGATTTAAAAAAATATTATTTTTGTAAATTATTAATTTTGTAATTATTCTAATAAATATAATATGAAAAGAGAAATAAAATTCAGTTTGGTTTACCGTGACATGTGGCAAAGTTCCGGTAAATATGTACCACGCAAAGACCAATTAGAACAGATAGCTCCTATTATTATTAAAATGGGTTGCTTCGACCGCGTTGAATCTAATGGCGGTGCAGCAGAACAAGTTAACTTGTTATACGGCGAGAACCCTAACCATTCGGTACGTGCTTTCACAGCAGCATTGCACAAAGGCGGCATCGAATGTCACATGCTCGACCGCGCTCTCAACGCATTGCGTATGAACCCTGTTCCAGCCGACGTACGTCAGCTTATGTACAAAGTAAAGAAAGCTCAAGGTGTAGACATCACACGTATCTTCTGCGGATTGAACGACGTTCGCAACATCATTCCTTCAATCCAATGGGCTAACGAAGCCGGAATGATTTCACAAGCTGCGATGAGTATCACCTACTCACCAGTTCACACAGCTGAATATTACATCGACATGGCTGAGAAACTCATCCAAGCCGGTGCTAAGGAAATCGCTTTGAAAGACATGGCAGGTATCGGCCGTCCTTTCTCATTAGGTAAGGTTGTCGCTGCTATCAAGAAACAACACCCAGAAATCAAAGTTCAATATCACGGTCACTCAGGCCCAGGTCTCTCGATGGCTTCAATGATTGAAGTAGCACACGCTGGCGTTGACTATATCGACGTTGCTATGGAACCACTCTCATGGGGTATGGTTCACCCTGACGTAATTTCTGTACAAGCTATGTTGAAAGACGCCGGATTCTTGGTAAAAGACATCGACATGAACGCTTATATGGAAGCTCGCGCTATGACACAAAGCTTCATCGACGATTTCTTAGGCTACTGGATCGACCCACGCAACCGTTACCTCAACTCATTGATGTTGGGCTGTGGTCTCCCAGGCGGAATGATGGGTTCTCTCATGGCAGACCTCAAGAGCGTACACGCCGCTATCAATATGAACCTTAAAGCTAAAGGCGAAAAAGAACTTACAGAAGACGAACTCTTAGTCCAACTCTTCGACGAAGTACAGAATATTTGGCCAAAACTCGGCTATCCACCATTGGTAACTCCTTTCAGCCAATATACAAAGAACATCGCTTTGATGAATCTCTACGCATTGAGCAAGGGCGATGCTCGTTACGAGAACTCTATCGACAAGGCTGCATGGGATATGATTCTCGGCAAGGCTGGTCAACTTCCAGGCAAATTGGATCCGGAAATCATCGAACTCGCAAACAAGAAAGGCCTCGAATTCTTTGAAGGAAATCCTCAAGACAACTATCCAGACGAACTTCCACGTTTCCGTAAAGAGATGGAAGAAAACGGCTGGGACCTCGGTCAAGACGAAGAAGAACTCTTCGAATTTGCAATGCACGAAAAACAATATCGCGAATATAAGTCAGGCGAAGCTAAACGTCGTTTCAACCAAGAGTTAGAAGAAAAGATGAAGGCTAAGTTTGAAAAAGCTGGCGGTAATGTTCAAATCCCAGATTTAAGAGCATTACGTCATCCTAACGCAGAACCTGTAGTGGCTCCAGTAGGCGGAAGAATCTTATGGGACATCGACTTCAACGACAAGTCGACAACACCTGCTCCAGGAACAGTATATAAAGAAGGTGATATCATCGCACAAATCCAAGCACCTTACGGACAAGAACCAGTCGTGGCATTATGGCCAGGCAAGATTGTCGAAGCTGTTGCACCTCAAGGCAAACTTGTTGAAAAAGGCGAGACTATCGCATTTATTGAAAAATAAAAATAAGATAAGTCGTCACAATGTGGCGACTTTTTTAATATTTAAAACTGACTAAAGACAAGAGACAAAAGGGAAATTGATGCGTCTAATTTGAATTGTAAATCAGTCTCGGCACTCTGCTCCCGTTTCATGTCCACGCCTCAAAAGAGCGTTAGGGATTGAAGCGGCATCCTTTTGTAGCGTAGCGGAAAAAGATATAGCGGAAAGCCCGACGGCGATAGCCGGAACGCCCAAATATTAATTGAAAATAATTCAAACTTCAAACAAAAAGCTGTTGACCGTTGTCTGTTGTCTGTTGACAAAAAAATAAAAGAATATGAACAAATCAATTATTTGGCAAGAAATAAGAAGTCACATCATCATCACGGTGGCAATTATAATCTCAGCTATCGGATGGACAGGATTTCTTATCCCGAGTCAGATGCTCGGCGGTGGTGTGACAGGTCTCGCCACCATAATCTATTGGGTTACGGGATTACCGACAGGTATCTCTATATTCGCTTTAAATGCAATTCTAATATTAATCGCATTCAAGTCGTTAGGAAGAAGATTCGCTTTGAGCACAATCTATTCCGTAATAGTGACATCTATAGTGTTCTACATCTTGCAAGAATATGTCTTCTTAGCACCTATCATTGAAGATCGTTTTCTTTCGGCAGTGCTCGGCGCAGGATTGAACGGCGTGGCATGCGCTTTCATCTTCTTGGAAGGCAGCAGCACCGGCGGCACTGATATAATTGTCATGATGATAAACAAATACCGCAATATCACCTTAGGTCGTCTCACATTGTTCATTAACGTAGCTATCATCTCCTGCTCCTATTTCGTTTTCAGAGATTTGGAACTGTTGATTTACAGTTATGTCGGTCTTATGGTAACAAGTTACACCATGGACTTGACAATGAACGGCAGCAAGCAATCGGTGCAGATGTTTATCTTCTCACAAAAACCTGATGAAATCGCCGATATGGTCGGTAATGAAGTACATCGAGGCGTGACGATGATAAAAGGAACAGGCTGGTACACTAAGACAGAAAACAATATTGTAATGGTCGTCGTGAGAAAGACCGAATCGCAACGTGTCATCAGGATTGTTAAACAACTCGACCCAACGGCTTTCGTGTCGGTCAATACCGTAATGGGAGTCTACGGAAAAGGC
>JAZNSO010000039.1:0-9715 GCA_045591245.1 Bacteroidales bacterium | reverse complement strand
TTACCAATGTATCTTCATAACCGATACACGAAAACAACATACCTACTTGTTTGTCAGTTTTCGGCAACGCCATAATAAAATCACCATTATCGTCAGAACTCACGCCGAAATTGGTGTTGATGATAGAGATGTTTACATTTTTTTCAGCGACGTTTCCTTTAACGACAGAGTAATTATTGTCCTGAGCGAAAGTTATTATTCCGCAGAAGAATAGGAGAGAGGATATTAAAAATAATTTTTTCATAATGTTTTATTTTTCTCTCGCAGAGGCGCAGAGAAACGCAAAGATTTATTATGGCGGTTCTTTGCGAACTTTGCGCCTTTGCGAGAGATTGTTGTTTCATTTATATATACAAATCATTCTATCGCCACTTCATATAATCTTTTATTATTCGTATAATCATTAGCATATAGAAAATATGCTTTGCCGTTATATATTTTCAATTTCTCAACGAAAGGAAATCCTCCTAAAACGGCAGAGTTACTCACAGTTCCGTGCGCTACATCTATCTTCTTTAATGTCGTAACTCCTTGATTTAGAAATACTGCATAAAACGATGAATTATGCTCGTCCATAAGCACCTTTTTGTTCCAGCCTTCCACGAGACGTACTTTGTTGTTCCAGCTGTTTTGTTTATGGAATGTCAGAGGAAAAGTGTTCAGTTTTTCAGCTCTGTTGTCATAATGGTTGATGATATTGTCTTCAAAGTTAAATACAAATATCTCGTTATTCATATTAAATACTGGGTCATAAATTGGTTTCTCGAAAAGCACTTGAGCTTCGCCTCTCCATCCCATCGGACCAAACTTCCTTACGTTCTCCATCAACATGCAGCCTTCTTCCCATCTGATGTGTTCAAGGAGTGTTGTGTCTATCTTCTTTTCTTCGTTCTCACCGATGTCGAAATAGAAAAGTTCCTGTCCTCTATTTGAATATAAATGAGTTATGATAACTTGATCGGTCGCTGCGGAGACATGAGCATGGATATAATCGAATTGTTCAATTCTTATTCCCATAGTGAGGATCATTCCGACATATTCATCGCCACGCATCATCGTGCCTACCCAATAAGCCGAATCCTGACTCAGGACGTGAATCTGGTCATAGACATCTTTGTAAAAACGGTCGAATTTGCGAGGCAGTTCTATCTCAGCCAAAGTGTCGAAGTCATAAGAGAGATGAAGCAGCGAATAATTACGCATCCTGTGGGCGAGGAGATAAATACCTTGTTCATTCATTTCATAATCGGCGACGCTAACTACCTTATTATTATATGCAACACGAGGAATGTTCTCCACTATCGTCACTTCCGGAAGTTCGTAAAACTTCATGAACATTTTGACAGTAAGAGATTTATTTTTAATATCATCTTTCGTGATGACATGTTCCATCTCGTGATAAGCCACATGACTGAAGTAAATGACATCTCCAACATTCATGGAATGTAAAGTCAGTTCGCCGCGCCAATCGGAGACCCCAAGAAGATAATCATTTTCAGAACGAGCACTGACGCTTTGCATCGGCTCATCGTTGTCATTGATTATTTTAATTTCAATATCAACACTATTCTGTGCGCAAAGTGTCATTCCACAGAAAAGGAGAGAAATTGTTAGTAGCAGGTTTTTCATAATGATTTATTTTTTAGGTCAACAGACAACAGTCAACAGACAACAGTCATTGTTCATTTTCCTCTACAAAGATTATAATTTTATTTTATAAATCCAAGTGTTTTTTGAAAATTTTCGGGGGGGGTAATTGTTGTTATACAATTATTTAGATGTAATGATGTAAAAGTTCTTTCTGCATCTCGTATGACTTTGCTGACAAAATTGTGGACAAAAAAAAGCGGTCGGGAGGTTGACCACTTGTATTTTTTTATTTTCAGAGCATTGCTGCCACTTTCCTGATGTTTGCAAGACGTTCGAGGAATGAGGAGTCCTGCTTCGCTATCTGAATATTGTAGTCCATCTGCATTGAAGTGAATATATGTGCAGAAATTCCCAAAGCAGCTTCTATGAGCAGTGCAGTGTTCGCTGTTATCGGTCGACGGCAGTTAAGCATATCGTTCAGGTTCTTATACGGAATACCTATCTGTTCGGCGAATTTTTTCTGTGAAATGCCACGATATTCCAGCTCGTCCTTTAGTAGTTCTCCAGGGTGTGTCGGTTCAAAAGGTTCAAGATTGTTTGCAATCATTTTCGGGTCTATTCCATTGACGGTGATCATGACGATATTTATTTATAGTGGTTTGACAATTCTAATATGTTACATATATAAACAATAGTTTCTGTACCTTGTTCTGATACTGTGAATTCTATACGGTATTTGTCGTTCACCCTTATTGACGAAGTCCCGGACTTGTCGCCTTTTAGTGCTTCGTAATTTAAGGAATGGATTGGATATAAGTCTTCGATACAAGGAACATGTTTCAGAGTATCGATACACCTCCTGTATCGTTTTACGATGTCGGGTTGGAAACGGTGTTTTTTATTGTTGCATTTCCCCTTTACGTAAAGCTCTTCTAAATATTCCTTATCGAAAGAGACTATCATTTCAATGATTTAATTGTTTACGGTGCAAAGATAACAATTTATTTTATGTATCCCCCATAAAAGAGGATTTTTTTAACAAAAAAAGCGGCAAGTTTAAAAACTCACCGCTTCATTTATTGATAATCAGTGTCTCTTATCATTTCTTTCTGTCAGCTTTGATAGCTGCTTGAGCCGCTGCTAATCTTGCTACAGGAACGCGGAATGGAGAACATGAAACGTAGTTGAGGCCAGTGTTGTAGAAGAATTCTACTGATGCAGGATCGCCACCGTGTTCACCGCAGACACCGCATTTCAAATTGTTTCTTGTTGAACGACCGCGTTCTACGCCTAACTTAACTAATTGACCAACGCCTTCTTGATCTAATGTGTTGAATGGATCAGCAGGGATGATCTTTTCGTCTAAGTATGTACCAACGATAGCGTTGACGTCGTCGCGTGAGAAACCGAATGTCATCTGTGTCAAGTCGTTTGTACCGAATGAGAAGAACTGAGCTACTTCAGCGATTTGGTCAGCGACTAATGTTGCGCGTGGGATTTCGATCATTGTACCGTACATATAGTCGATTGTTACGCCGTATTGTGCTTCAACTTCAGCCTTGACTCTGTCGGCGATAGCTTTTTGATGTTTCAATTCTTTCACGTTGACTGTAAGAGGAACCATGATTTCCAAGTGAGGATCGTTGCCTTCTTTCATCAATTGTGCTGTAGCTTCGAACAAAGCGCGGAATTGAGTTTCTGTGATTTCTGGATAAACGATACCGAGACGTACACCGCGTAAGCCCATCATTGGGTTGACTTCATGTAAAGCGTCGATACGTTTTTGTAATTCTTTAAGATCCATGCCGCGGCTGTCGGCGAGTTCTTTTTGTTTATCTTCTGTATGAGGTACGAATTCGTGTAATGGAGGGTCCATGAGACGGAATGTCAATGGTTTGCCGTCCATAACTTTCAAAGTACCTTTTGCTGTTTCGCGGATGTAAGGTTCTAATTCTGCCAAAGCTGCGACGCGTTCTTCTGTGTCGTTAGCGAGAATCATGTTACGCAATTTTGCCAATGGAATTTCGCTGTTTTCGCCATAGAACATGTGTTCGATACGGAAGAGACCGATACCTTCTGCTCCGAAGTCGATAGCTTTCTGAGCGTCTTTTGGAGTATCAGCATTTGTACGGACACCCATCTTACGATATTTGTCAACCAATGCCATGAATTCTTGGAACACCTTGTTTTCTGTAGCGTCGATCATAGCGATTTCGCCTTCGTAGATCCAGCCTTTTGTTCCGTTCAAGCTGATGACATCACCTTCTTTGAAGGTCTTAGCACTGATAGCAACTTCTGTTTCGTTTACTTTGCTGATGCGGACGTCGTCACAACCTACGATACAGCATTTACCCCAGCCACGAGCAACTAAAGCAGCGTGTGAAGTCATACCACCTTTTGAAGTGAGGATACCGTTAGCAGCGCGCATACCTTCAACGTCTTCTGGGTTTGTTTCTTCACGAACCAAGATTGAAGGGATACCTTGTGCTTGATATTCGATAGCTTTTTCGCATGACAAGGCGATTCTACCTACTGCGCCACCAGGACCAGCTGGCAAACCTTTAGCGATGACTTCGTGTTTCTTTTCGTCGTTTGAGTCGAGGATTGGGTGTAACAATTCGTCGATTTGGTTTACGTTAAGTCTCATGACTGCTGTAGGTTCGTCGATGCGACCTTCTTTAAGCATGTCGATAGCCATGTTGACAGCTGCGAGACCAGTACGTTTACCTGTACGGCATTGTAACATATATAATTTACCATCTTGGATAGTAAACTCGATGTCGAGCATATCTTTGTAGAAGTCTTCAAGAATAGTGCGGATGTCGCAGAGCTCTTTGTAAGTCTGAGGCATGAGTTCTTGCATTGAGTGCATATTCTTGTTCTTCTCGTTCTTTGTGTCGTCGTTCAATGGGTTAGGAGTTCTGATACCAGCAACTACGTCTTCACCTTGAGCGTTGATCAACCATTCGCCGTAGAATTTGTTGTCGCCTGTAGCAGGGTCACGTGTGAAAGCAACGCCGGTAGCTGAGTTTTCTCCCATGTTACCGAACACCATTGTTTGAACGTTAACTGCTGTACCCCAGTCTTCTGGAATACCTTCGATTCTTCTGTAAGAGACAGCTTTCTTGCCGTTCCAGCTCTTGAAAACAGCTCTGATACCACCTTCTAATTGAAGTTGAGCGTCATCTGGGAATTCTGTTCCGAGAACGTTCTTGATAGTAGCTTTGAAGTTTTCAGCGAGAGTCTGGAGTTCTTCAGCTGTGATTTCAGTATCTGATTTGTAACCTCTTTCTTCTTTGAAGTTGTCGAGCATTTCGTCCAATATCTTACGGATGCCTTTACCTTCAGCAGGTTCTCTGTCTTCAGCTTTTTCCATAACGACGTCAGCATACATCATGATGAGACGGCGATATGAGTCATAAACGAATCTTGGGTTGTTGGTTTTCTTGATCAAGCCAGGGATAGTTTTTGAACAGAGACCGATGTTCAAGACTGTGTCCATCATACCAGGCATTGACTGACGAGCGCCTGAACGGCATGATACTAACAATGGATTTTCTGCATCGCCATATTTCATGCCCATGATTTCTTCCATATTCTTAATACCTTCTGCTACCTCGTCCATAAGACCTTCTGGTAATTGGCAGTTATTTGCATAATAAGCTGTACAACATTCTGTTGTAATAGTTATACCAGCTGGAACAGGTAAACCTAAATGACACATTTCTGCCAAGTTAGCACCTTTTCCACCTAATAAATTCTTCATTGTGGAGTTTCCTTCAGCGGTACGATTGCCAAAAGAATAAACATACTTTGTTTTTCCCATTGTGTTAAATTTTATAGTGTTTTTAAAATGATTTCGAAGTCATCCTCCTTTGCGGAAAGGAGTTTGCAAATTTAAGTAATTATTTTCTAAATTGAAAGAGTAAAATTAAAAATATACAATTTTTTAATATTTTTTTGGAACATTTTTTGATATGTTGAATTTCCTAACTTGAAGTAAAAAACAATAAATTTAATATGTCAATAATAATAGCATTTGTATTAGTCGCAGTTATAATTTCATTATTGTTCAAAAGTGCTAACAAATTTCGTAATTCTAATGCTTATAGTTCTGATGAACCTGATTCCAAAGCTCAGAAACGACGAGGAAGAAATTATGGAAAATGGATTGGAGGTGGATTAGGTTGGGCTTTTGGCGGACCTTTAGGTGCGGTCATTGGTTTTGCTTTGGGTAATCTTTTTGGAAACAGCAGTAATTCTCACGAATATGTGGGACAAACATCTCAGCAGAGAGATTTTAATATCAGTCTATTGGTGCTTTCTGCAGCCGTGATGAAAGCTGATGGAACTGTTAAAAAGTCAGAATTGGATTATGTCAAGAGATTCTTCCTGAAGAATTTCGGACAAGAACGCGCCGAGAAATATATATTGATGCTCCGTGAAATTTTGAAACAAGATATTCAGGTTTACGATGTAAGCCAACAAATTGGACGTTTCATGGACTATTCGTCTAAATTGCAGTTGATACATTATTTATTTGGTATAGCAAGTGCTGATGGAACAACACACGAAAACGAAGTGGATGTCATCTCTGTCATTTCAAAGTATATGAACGTTTCAAGTTCTGATTTTCAATCGATAAAGGCAATGTTCGTTCATCAGGTTGATAATTCATATAAGATTCTTGGTATTGATGCCAACGCGACAGACGAGGAAGTGAAGAAAGCTTATAGGGAAATGGCGAAAAAATATCATCCCGATAAAGTCGCTTATCTTGGAGAGGATGTCAGAAAGTCAGCAGAACAAAAACTCCAGGAAGTTAACGAAGCTTACGATAAGATAAAAAAGCAAAGAGGTTTTTAAACCTCTTTGCTTTTATTTGTACAATCTCCAATTGACTCCCAAACAAAATCTGCTGTCTCTCATAGGATAATGTGGTGTCGTGAAATATCTGTTGTTGCCGGTCAATGAATACATATTAGTGTATTGAACAAAGATATTTGCGCGTTTTATCTTGAAAGTGACACATAAATCTATATATGGAAAATTGCCAACCTTTATTTCATTTTGCAAATAAAATGTTCTCAATGCTGGCATGTAAGCATCTGCGTAATATTCTGTAAAATAATTGATTGTGATGCTTGGTTGCATCATTGATATGTTTTTAACTAAATTGATGTTATAAGCTAATTTAATTTTCCCTTGGAAAGTCGGGATGTGAATTATATCTTTGTTATTGGTGGTTTGTAATGATGCGAATCCGATGAATTCAAACTTCCTAAATTTCACATCAAATGTGGTGTACAATGAACTGACGCTGATTGTGCCAGAATGTTGAGCTGGTTTTGCATCTGTGCCAAAGTAAATGTAATTGCTTATATTTGACTGTTTTATTCCAATTTCTAAAAAAGGCAGCTCGTACGAACCTTGGAGTAGGAGGGCAGTGGATGGATTAAAATCGTTGTGCCATCTGAAGTTATTTGAATAATAATGTTCTTCAACCCAGTCTGCTGATTGTCTGTTGAGATTGACATCGAATTTTAATGCACCAAGATTTTTGGTATATGTGCCTAAAAATTGTTTCCATTGTCCGTCAATGAAAAAATCTCCGGCATGATATCCGTTTGTTATAAGCTGAGCATTACCTGTAATTCTTGTAGATTTAAATAAATTTATGATAATTCCTGCATTAGCGCGTAGATTTGACAGATTTTGCTTGTTGATTCTTTCGTTTGTGTTTAAATCCAAATATCCAGCATGATACGTGAAGTTGTGTTCTAATCCGAATGAAAGATAAAAAGGAATGTCGTTATTATGTTTTTTATAACCTAATGTGTTCCAGTGTATAACGTTTTTAATGTTGTGGAAATATATGCTGTCGAATGTCTTTGTTGAGTCTATGACAGGGTCATAATTATTATAGAAATACGAAAGAGGATTAGAATCTTCATATACATATCTATTTCTTTGATATTCAAAATGATGATTTATTCTTCCAATATCAATTTTACGTTTCTTATAAGTGCTGTCTTGTTTCTTTTCTGTCTGAGTACCCAAAATGTTAAAATATTGGTCTACAGCAAATCCCGATATTTTGATAAGATTTGTCGCATTGGTAAGATTTACATCAATTACAGACCTATCGGTTTCGATATTATTTACGAATATTGAATCGTATTTTATGCCGCCATTTTCCTGTATGTCAATTTTGTTATTGTAATAGTATCCGCTAACTCCATATCTGTTGTTTTTTGTGTTGTATCTCAAACTGCCGTCAAAAAACGAGTTTTGCATTTTGGAACGCTTATAGACTCCAGGGGAAAAATCAATATCGTAGTTTAAAGTAATGAATAGATTAGGAAGAAATTCTCTCGAGAATAATACTTCAAGATGCTGCTCTTTTTTGTCTCCCATCATATATTTAATTTCTGTAAAAGGTTGATATATAATAGGAAATATTATGTTACGGCTGTCTCTTATGTATGAATCAAAAGCCTCTGATTTTGTGTTGAAACCGATTGAAGTAGGGTAGTGGAATCCTATTTTTTTATGAGCAAGACCGGAATTGCTCAGTGTTTGAAATGTGGAAAATGGTTTTTCTAAAGGTTCATAGTATGATGATAATAGAGTAGTGGTGTCGTATGTATAAACTTGACCAAGTGTCAGATTATTAAGGTTGCCATTGAAATATTTTACCAGAGTGGAGTCTATTGTGGAAATCTCATCATTTGGAAATAAAGAATTAGGTATTACGTGCAAATGGCAGCATACCAGCAATGTCAGCAATATATATTTTAGGTTTTTCATTCGCAAGTTTTTCATTTCATAATGGTGAAGATGAAATAATTAAAATAAAAAAACTCCCCGTAGGAGAGTTAAAAAAGTGTGGAGAATCAATTTGCCAGAGCGAAGGTGTGGTTACCAAAAACAAGCAAATCTTAGCCCCACACTAATCCTTAATATGGATACGGATTAAACCAATATCTTAATTCCCTGTTTTTTTGAAAACACCACTTTTCGCTCAAGGAATGCATACGTCTAAATTAATGTCGTTTTTAAGACTTTGCAAAGATATGAATTTTTTACATAGCAATAGTAAATATTTATATTTTTTTTAAAAATTTTGTAAATATATGCTGGGAATAAAAGGGATTTGAAAGATATTACTTTTGACTTTTTTATACACCTTATTAATTAATATACATTCCAATTTAAATTTATACAGAATTCTTACACTTTTTTAACTATTTTTGCAATGTCTAAAAATGTACAGGAAGTGTCTAGTTATATACATAAATTAATTGAAGAAGGTGAACATCAGATGCAGGATTTCAAGTTTGAAATATCAGACAGTAAAAAAATTGCGAGAAGTTTGGTTGCATTTGCTAATACAGATGGTGGTCGCTTGTTGATAGGGGTAAAAGACAATGGTGCAATTTCGGGGATTCGAAGCGAGGAAGAGAAGCACATGATTCAGACTGCTGCAGAAATGTATTGCAAACCGAAAATAGATTTTCAGGCAAAAGAATGGAATATAAACGGCAAAACAGTTTTAGAAGTGTTTGTGCCGAAAAGCAAACATTTCAAGCATAAAGCACCAGACCATAACGATATATATAAGGTGTATATTCGCGTGAAGGATCAGAATATAATTGCTAATAGGATTTTGCTTAAGATTTGGAAATATGAAAATAATAAACAGAGCGTGAAAGTTACTTTTACCGATGCGGAGATGTTTTTGTTAAAATATTTAAATGAGAACGAGAGAACCACAATTGAAGAATTTATGGATAAAGCTAAGATTAGAAAAAAAGAGGCAGAACAGATATTGGTTAATTTTGCCCTGATTAATTTAATCAAACTTGAAATTACGGAAAAAGAGCTTTATTTTACCTTGTATGATGAAAAAAATGACTAGAGAAATAGTTTCTGAAAATTCTCTTTTTTCCTGTTTTTTGAGATTTTGTGATATTTTTTCATTCAAATTGGTCCTGAAATGGAGTAAAAAAGGCGAAAAAAGGCGTAAAAACGTAATAGAATTACCGAAGTTTGAACATTTTATATTATGTAAGACATTGGCAATCAGTCGGAATAAAAACGATTCAAAAAAAAGTGAAAAAAA
>JAZNSO010000038.1:0-52607 GCA_045591245.1 Bacteroidales bacterium | reverse complement strand
TTGTTCTTAGTGATGGGAATAGCAAGTGGTTTGGCGATAGGTAAGACCGCCAACGAGATAGCTAAGCTGTTTATAGAAGGCATGAGCGATATTCTTTCGGCTGCTGTCGTTGTAGGTCTCGCGGGCGGCATCGTGATAGTATTACAGGAAGGCGGAATCATCGACACTATTTTATACGGACTTTCAAAATCGATGACCGACTTAGGCAAGATAGCATCGGTAGAGATTATGTATGCTATACAGACTATCGTCAACGTTGTCATTCCGTCGGGTTCGGCGAAGGCGGCGATAACGATGCCTATCATGGCGCCGTTCAGCGACTTGATAGGAGTCTGCCGTCAGGCAACCGTGATGGCGTTTCAGTTCGGCGACGGCTTTACCAATATGATAACGCCGACATCAGGAGTTCTCATCGCTGCGCTCGGAGTGGCAAGAGTGCCGTATCAGAAATGGTTCAAATGGGTCTGGAAGTTTATCTTGCTGCTGATCATAATAGGAGGAATATTATTGATTCCGACAGTGACAATGAACCTTGAAGGATTTTGAGAAATTGAAAGTTGAAAATTGAAAGTTGAAAGTTGACAGTTGAAGAGGGAAAGTGGGTTAAATAGAATCTGAAAAACTGAGAATCTGAGAATCTGAGAAAATCCGTGCATATCTGTGAAATTTGTGGGGAAAGAAAAACAAACCACAAGTTTCACAGATTGGCACAGAAAATATCCGAAAAAAACTTAGAACTCTGGAATTTTATTTCTAAGGCTCCAGAGTTTTTTTTAATGCATAATGCATAATCAAAATAATTATGAATTATGAATTGAGAAATGCGTCTCTCTTGTAGAGGCACACGGACTTGTGTCTTAAAAATTAGAATTCAGATTCAGAAAAATCTTTAGTCTTTAGACTTTTTCTTATCTTTGCAGAACTATGAAAGCTAAATCGATTGTAATATCATTTCTTATGTTTTGGCAGCTTGCCGTCAATGCTCAAGAGAGTATCGATACGTTGAGTTCTAAGGCGCGGTTTGATTATGCACTGACTTTGTTTGAACAGGACAGCTTGGTGCCCGCATGCGAGAATTTCTATAAGGTTATTTATATGCTGGAGGAAGATGATTCTGTCAGATCTAAAAAGAGCAGAGGTAAACTTGTTGAGATTCTGAACGCTCATGCGATGGTGGGGCTTATATATTTGGAATTTGATTTGCCCAACATTGCGCTATCGCACTTTAATATGGCTTTGGATTATGCTAAAGATCTGAATAGCGATGATGTCTTGTCACATATATACAAAAGATTAGGATTTGCGCATCATGCGTACAATGCGGATTCTGCCATATATTATTATCAGAAGTGTATTGATGCATACCCTAATCATCTGAATAAGATAGATGTAGACAAGGCGATAGCGGAGATATTGTTTTATGAGAAAAATGAAAGAGACAGCGCCTTGAACATAATGAGAAACAATTTCGGCATCATAGAACATGAAAATGTATTAGATGCTTATTATTCATTGATGGGTGAGATGATGTTAGATTGCAATCAATATGATTCAGCGATTTATTATTTGAAGAAAGCTGAAGAGATTGAATGTGAATACTACTTTGTGCAATTATCTACAGCTTATAACTTGTCGAGGGTGTATGACTCTTTGGGAGATTATGAGAAAAAGTCGTATTACGGCAATATTGTGGCGCAATTAGGAATGGAAAGGGTTGACGGTAACTTTGAAGCCGATCGTATCAGGACTATGAACGACAAATATAACGAACATAGACAAGATGTTAAAGACAGAGATGCAAGAAAACGAATCGTTGTTATTTCCCTTATATCATTAGCTTTGATTGTTGCGACAGCAATATATATCAAAAAAAGATATTTGAAGGCTCTCAAAAGAATCGACGATATGACCGAAGATATCAATACAAAGGATAATGTCATCAGGGATATCAGTTACAAGCACTCTCTCGTTACAGGCAAGATAAAGAGTAAGAATACCGAGCTACAGAAGCAGACGGAACTTATAAAGAAGTTGAACGAGGAGATTATGTCTATGAAGGAAAAATTAGATAAGGAACAGACTGATGTCAACATGGATGCTTTTTTAAACTCGGATATATGCGCTAAAATTCTACATGGCGAGGTCAATCAAATGAATCAGAATGACTTTGATTTGCTGCTTCAGTCGGCGAATCATAATCTTGATAGTTTTGCAGATAACATCCATAAGGAATATCAGAGGTTGAAAAAGGAGGATTTATGTTACCTTTGTCTGACGTTGATGAATCTTAACGACAAACAAATTTCGTCATTATTCGGTGTTACATATAGCACAATCAGAACCCGAAGAAATAAAATATGCGATATTTTAGAAATAAAAAATGAACAGTTATATAAACATCTTATCGATAAATTATATTTATCATAATGAATATCAAAATTATAGATGTTTTTATCTGATATTTTACGACTTGACAGACATTTTGTATTGCCCTATTTTTGTCGTAAACAAATAATCTAATAGTATGGCACGCAAAATTATTTTAACAACCTCATTGATCTTTATTTTCGGAGTTAATAGTGTTTTCTCTCAGGAATGGTTTTACATGTTAGAGACGGATCCTACTGCTGATAGGTATTTTGACTTCTATGATTCAAAAGAATTGTCAAACGGCAGCATTGCAGTCTCATCTGAGCTATACTTTTACAGAAGCGGCGCATATAACGATTTCTATTCCGCACATCCCGCTGTCACCTTGATTTCTCCTAATGGTGTGGAACTTGCTCGAAACAGTTTCTTCTGCGAAGGTTATACCACAATGTCGTATGGTCCGTATCTTTTTGAAAACAACGGAGAGATTTACGCGCTTTCAACTTATAGTCCTGAACATGATTACACATGTCCGAATTACTTCATGAATTATGACAACCCTCCAACGGATGCAAAATTGGTGTTGTCTAGGTTAGATGATGGACTCAATTTACTTGAAAGTTATGAACATAGTTTCCCAATAGATACTTTCGAGAATAGAGGTGATATGCAATGGGAATTTCTGCCGAACGAATATAGTGGAAATGTCTTTCTGTTTTCAGCTTTTGAAGATGAAGGTGATATAGTTGGTGCATACTTCAAAACTGTAAGCTCTGATTTTGATAATCCTCGTGGACATGACACATTGTTCTTTTTCAGAATGAATTTTAATGGTGAGATGATAAATTTAAAAGGATATGAAAAACCCAGCCAGGGTGATTGGCATCAGGCATTCTATCGTAGAAATCAAATGGTAAAGACCGAATCTCACTACATATTGTATGAGAGATATGATGAAACTCATAAACATGGAAGGGTACTATACTATGACAAAGAATTTAATCATGTTGCGACAAAATATATCAAGCACCCTGATTATAATAATCCAATAATCGATCCTCATCCTTTAATGGATGTTTCCGTTGTGAAATGCTCCGACAATATTACATATTTGTCAACCACGGTTACCTGTGTAAACAATCCTCATTATTACGAATACTATGATGTCAGATTATATAAGTTAGATGATAATTTGGAGAATTCGTCAGAGTTTCTAACAATAGAGGATTATGTAATCAGAGGCTTTGAAGATACATACGAAATATCACCGAATATGAGAGCTGTTGATACCGCACCTAACAATTCGTTATATTTTGCATGTAATTATAATTGCGACACTAAGAGAAACTCCGTTAGAAATTCTAACAGCAGATTAAATATAGCTCATAGCTCCGATTCAGAATTTTATCCCGACAAATCATCTGCATGGGCACAGATAGAATATCTGAATGAAGATCTGGATACAATATCAACCTACTTCTATAAACATGGAATAAGTTCTATTGAAACAATAAAAGATGGCGGTTTGTTGGTTGTAAATGGACAGTCAATTTCCAAATTCCCAGCATCAGCATTTGTCAGCATCGAAGAAGCCCACGCACACAACCTGCATCTCGCTGTCGCCTATCCTAATCCAGGCGGTGATGTTTTGAATATAAGAACAGGTTTGCGTAACGCTACATTGCAAGTCTATGATATGCAAGGAAGAATCGTCCATCAGCAGATAATTACAGATGAAGTCACAAGCATACACGCCTCTAAATGGAACTCGGGAACATACATCTGGAAGTTGAAAACTGAAAATGGAAAGTTGAAAGTTGAAGAGGGAAAGTGGGTTAAATAGAATCTGAAAAACTGAGAATCTGAGAATCTGAGAAAATGCGTGCATATCTGTGAAATTTGTGGGAAAGAAAAACAAAGCACAAGTTTCACAGATTGGCACAGAAAATATCCGAAAAAAACTTAGAACTCTGGAATTTTATTTCTAAGGCTCCAGAGTTTTTTTAATTCATAATGCATAATTCATAATTCATAATTGTGGGAGGATAGTTCTAATTATGCATTGTGCATTATGAATTATGAATTGAGAAATGCGTCTCTCATGTAGAGGCACACGGACGTGTGTCTTGGAATCTGAAAATCTGAAAAATCTCTTGACTGTTGACTGTTGTCTGTTGTCTTTTTTTTTATCTTTGCACTTTCAAAAGGAAATAGATAAAACATCATACTATGAACGAGAAATTAAGACAAATCGACCTTCCTTATTTAGTGGCGGATATGAATCTCGTCGACTGGGGAAGAAAAGAAATTGAAGTGTCAGAACACGAAATGCCAGGTTTGATGGCGCTTCGTAAAAAATACGGTGAAGAGAAACCTCTCGCTGGCGCACGTATCAGCGGCTCTCTTCACATGACAATACAGACAGCAATATTGATTGAGACTTTGGTGGCTCTCGGAGCGGAAGTCCGTTGGGCAAGCTGCAACATATTCTCTACACAAGACCACGCAGCAGCAGCTATAGCAGCAACAGGTACAGCAGTCTTCGCATGGAAAGGCGAGACCTTAGAAGATTACTGGTGGTGCACAAAACGCGCTCTCACATTCCCTGACGGCAAAGGTCCGGATCTCATCGTAGATGACGGCGGCGACGCTACCTTATTAATACATAAAGGCTACGACTGCGAAAACGATCCTAAACTTATGGAAGTCCAACCTTCAAACGCTGAAGAGGCTGCTCTTATGTCGGTCATAAAAGCTACATACGAAGAAAATCCTAACTTCTGGCACGAAGTCGTCGCTAACTGGAAAGGCGTTTCAGAAGAGACAACAACAGGAGTACATCGCTTGTATCAGATGAAAGAACAGGGTAAACTCTTAGTTCCTGCTATCAACGTCAACGACAGCGTCACAAAATCAAAATTCGATAATCTCTACGGCTGCCGCGAATCACTCGCCGACGGTATCAAACGCGCAACCGACGTCATGCTCGCCGGTAAGGTGGTTGTCGTTCTCGGATACGGCGATGTAGGTAAAGGCTGCGCTCATTCAATGCGTTCATACGGCGCAAGAGTCATCGTGACGGAAATCGATCCTATCTGCGCTCTCCAAGCTGCGATGGAAGGCTTCGAAGTAACTACAGTTGAAGAGGCTGTCAAAGAAGGTAACGTTTATGTGACTTGCACCGGTAACCGCGACGTCATCACTCTCGAGACAATGCTCCAGATGAAAGACCAGGCTATCGTATGTAACATCGGTCACTTCGATAATGAGATTCAAGTTTCGGCTTTGGAAAATTTAGAAGGCGTTAAGAAAGTCAACATCAAACCACAAGTCGATAAATATATACTTCCTAACGGAAACGCCATCTTCATCTTGGCAGAAGGTCGTTTGGTTAACTTGGGATGCGCAACAGGTCATGCCAGCTTCGTGATGAGTAACTCATTCACCAACCAGACATTGGCACAGTTGGACTTATGGAAAAACAGAGGCAACTATCCTGTAGATGTCTATTGTCTGCCAAAATATCTCGATGAAGAAGTAGCGAGATTACATTTGGAAAAAATCGGTGTGAAATTGACAAAACTCACACAAGCACAAGCCGACTATATCGGAGTTCCGGTTGACGGACCATATAAATCAGATATTTACAGATACTGATTAAAGTTGAGAATTGAGAATTGAAAATTGAGAATTAATACGGAGACGCGTCAAAATTCCATTGCGTTACAAGAAACAAAATCACATGACAAAAATGAATTTTGACACGTCTTTTGAAAGTGAAATCTGAGATTTCTACTTTTTGTCTTTTTTCAATTGAAAATTCTTAGATTCCAACCGTCGAATTGTGTATTATATTGAATCAATGGGTATCCGCTGTAGCCTTCTGTGATTACCGAACCATCTAAAATACTGTATCTTACATCCAAACAAGTATCAACAACAAAAGGGAAATCGACAATTAATCTTGAATTATCGCCGCATGAATTTGGCTCGTTGGGTGATTGACGCTCAAAAGCTTTGAACTCATCCAAAGAATAACGGTAAACGATAATTCCACGACTTTCGGGAGGTGCGGTGACGTACATCCAACCGCTTACGGTGTTTAACTCATAATAGAGTGTGGAGTTAGGTTCTATTGTAAAATTGATATAGGCATGAGGAATATTAGGGTTGCGCGGAGTATCGTCGCACGAAAATAACCCCAAAAGGATAATTAATATGACTAAATTTAATTTCATAATTCGAAAACAAAAATAAAACTAATTTGTTTAACAGATAAAAAAATGTATAACTTTTTATGAACAAACGTCTGATCATATTGTTTTTATTGTTCGTGAATGTTCTTTTTATTTCGTGTGCATCAAAAGATGATTTGGCGGCAAGAGCCGAATATACGAATGCACAGATGGAAGAAGAACGTCTCAGAGAACATGAAACCGATTATAAGAAACTGAAAAAGCAACATCTGGAAAGTCAGTCGGAAGAAACGAGGAAAATGATGAAAGAGAATGAGAAGTTGAGCAGAAAGCAAACTCCAATGAAAAGGAAATTCTCTTTCGCTTTGTTCGGAAAACGTAGATGCAAGATGCCTGAAGATGAAGTTTTGAAAGCTGGCGTTAGCGATTCGCCTCCGCCAAAGTCTGTAGAAATAGAATCGGAAGAACAGCAGAGCGTGAATCCATCAGAGAATCCTGTTGAAAATCCAACAGAAGATCTGGATGATAATCCCTAAGTAGAATAGTCAATGAAAAATAATGCCGTACACATTTTCATCCTTGCTTTTCTTATCACACTTTTTAGCGTGTCGGTAAGTAAGGGTGATAATGTGGTGCCGTCTTATGTCGTCAACAAGGATGTAGCGACGAATAAAGTCTCCAATAGTTATCTGAGTTCCAATGTGGTTACCGCTATAGCTCAGGATAAAAATGGCATGATGTGGTTCGGAACCAAACGCGGTTTGAATTCTTACGACAGCTATAACTTTGAAGAATATCATCAGGAAGATGGAATTATCAATGCGACAATCACATCCATAATGCCTTATGGCGACACTTTGTTCATCGGAACAGAAAAAGGCTTGTGTATCTATGACTTGAAAAATAAGAAAGCAACGAATTTTTTTGCCGAGACAGATAGTCTTGCGCTGCCCGATAATCACATTTATTACATAAACGAACCTGTCGGTGGAAGAATTACCATCTGTACCAAAGGAGGAACCTCGATTTATAATCTGAAATCTAAAAAGTTCAGCATTCCAAGAATACCAAACTATTTCCCTGAGTATGCAACGCAATGCATACAATATGTCGAATTTGACAACTCCTGGTGGATTGGCACTTCTAACGGACTTGTCAGATACCATGAGGAAAATTCTTCCATAAGACATTTCTATCATATCAAAGATGTTGATCAAACTCTGTCAGATAATAATGTCAGATGTATGCATAAGGTTGGAGATGTGAAAATTTTTATAGGAACATCGAACGGATTGTGCTTGCTTAATGTGGAAAATAAAACTGTGGAACGAATTGATTTAAATCTGCTTGCTGGATATAAGTCCCCGAAAACAGATATATCGAAGATTGTTTCTTTCAGTGAAGACGAGATTATAGTCGGAACTTATACTGACGGATTGTACGTATATAATCATAAAAATAATACAGCAATTCATATTTCTAAATTCAATCGACGGAATGCAATTTCAGATAATTATATTTTTGATGTTTACAAAGATGTAAATGGCTCTGTTTGGATTGCGACTTTTACTGGCTTGAACAGATTTGAAAACAATCTCGCGAAATTCTCAACAATCAATATATTCGAAAATGGTTCTCTGTCGTCAATAAATTATTTCCTTGAGATGAGTGGCGATAACATTCTTATAGGAATGGAATCTGGAATTAAAGTGTTTAACGTCAATGATGAATCTATAAAAGATTTTAAGACTTTCTTTAATGCCAAAGAAAACTACTTCGAATCACTGTATGTGTATAGTTTTTATATGGATAAAGATAGTTGTCTGTGGGTGGGAACACGTAATAACGGTTTGTTTATATATGATGTTAAAGCAGATGCCGTTGTGAATATTTCCGACAAATACGGTATTGAGAAACTTCGTCATGCGGTCGTCCGTGAGATAGTCAGCGATGAAATAGGTAATCTCTGGATCGCGACAAATACAGGTTTGTGTAGAATTAATTCTAATGATAATACGTATGTGTTTTATAATAACGATAAGGAAAATGAAAATTCAATTCCATACGACGACGTGTTCGATCTGATGTTGGCTGATGAAGGACTTTATGTTACAACAGGTGATGGATTGGCGATGTATAATTATGATACTGACGATTTTACGAGATTCCAGCTTCCATACGCAGCTGATGATGTTGTTAAAAACAATGGACTTTTCGATATCGTTGAAGGTGAAGACGGACGTTATTACATAGGTTCTTATTCTAATGGAATGCTCGCGTTCTCGCCTGATACAAAGACATTTAAGTCTTCGAAAAAAGAAGATAGCTATGGCATGATGATTTACGCCATCATTCCTGATAACAATGGATTTCTCTGGGCAAGTACGAGTAAGGGAATTATTAAATATAGTCTGGAAACCAAAGATATAACAACTTACGATGTCAGTGATGGACTTCAAGGCAATGAGTTTACCCCCAATGCGTTCTTGAGAAGCAGTAAGGGCTTGATTTTCTTCGGCGGATTTAATGGATTTAATTATTTCAAACCGAGCGAGATTAAGATAGAAACTAGAGTCCCAGAAGTGATAATCACAAAGTTACAGACAACATCAGGAAAGAAAATACGCTATCTGAAACATGGCGATACGATTAATTTGTCGCATACGGAGAATTCCTTCGAAATTGGATTCGCAACAATAAATCTTCTTAGAAAGAATATGGTTAACTATTCATATATGCTTGATAATTATGATGATGAATGGTTGTTCCATAATTCGAATCACCGATATGTAGATTATAATAAACTTCGTCCTGGAACTTATACTTTCAAACTGACGGCTGCCAATGAAATTAATACCTGGATGGAAAATCCGCTGGAATTGGTGATAATTATACATCCGGCGTGGTATCAAAGAGCTTGGTTTAGAATACTTACAATATTGATTATAGCTCTGATAATTTATGTGATTGTTCATCAGAGAAGTAAAATAGTTTTGCAGAAAAGAGAACAGCGTAGGAAAATCAATGAGTTGGAGTCGCAAATGGCACAATTGAAACAGAAAACACTTCAGCTCCAGATGAATCCTCATGTTATTTTTAACACATTGAATAGCATACAGCAATATATTATAAATCACGATGTTGACAAAGCTGTCAGTTATTTGACGAGTTTCTCTCGCTTGATGAGGAGAATTCTTAATAATTCAAACGAAAGATATATACCGTTGTCAGATGAACTTGAGGCTGTTAATTTGTATCTTGAATTAGAGTCGATGCGTTTGGAAAATCGTTTCAGTTATGAAATAATCGTTGACCCTGATTTGGATGCGAAGAATATAGAAATAGCTCCTTTGGTGATACAGCCTTTTGTTGAAAACGCTATCATTCACGGACTTGTACCTAAAAAAGGAGATTGCTTCCTGAAGATAGAAATCTCTAAAATTGACAATGAAAAGTTATTGTGTGTCATTGAAGATAATGGAGTGGGGCGGAGATATTCCGAAAAATTGAAGGAAATGACCGGCGGCGGACATAAGTCGTATGGAATGAGTATAACGCGTAGGCGTCTTGAAATGTTGAGTAAGATATCTAACGATGACTTTAGTGTGGATGTCGTTGATTTATACGATGATAATAATAAGCCTGAAGGTACTATGGTGAGTATTGTGTTAGGTTTTCATGATTAATAAAAGAAAGGAAATATTATGATAAGATGTGTTATTGTAGAAGACGAAGAAATGGCTCGTAAAGTTTTAAAGTCGTTATTGTCACAGTATTGCAAAGATGTCATGGTTTGTGCTGAAGCTGATAACGTTGACTCAGGAAAAGCGGTCATTGAGGCTTTTCATCCTGATTTGGTGTTTCTCGACATTGAGATGCCAGGAGGTAGTGGCTTTAAATTGCTGAGCAGCATTGAAAATATTGATTTTGAAGTGGTTTTTACGACAGCTTACGAACAATTTGCAATCAAGGCTATACGTCATGCAGCTCTCGATTATTTGCTGAAACCTATCGATCCGAAGGAATTGGTGGCAGCAGTGGAAAAGGTGAAGGACGCCAAATACAAGAAAGTGCTTAAAAAACAGTATGATAGTCTTCTAAAAAACCTTGATCCTGAGCAACTTGCTGTTAGAAAAATTAGCATCTCTACAACGGATAAGATTCATCTTATCGAAGTTGATAATATTATAAGGTGTGAATCCGATAATTATTATACCATAATACATTTTAAGAACGGAACGAATCTCATGGTTAGCAAAACCTTGAAGGAAATGGAACAGAAACTTGAAGAATATAATTTCGTGAGAACACACAAGTCGCACCTTGTGAATATAAAGTGTGTGATAAATTTTTTAAAAGAAGAGATGATGGTTTTGTTGTCTGATGGAACAAAAATACCTGTTTCTAAACGAAAGAAAGAAAATATTCTGGAGATTATTAACAATATATAGATATTAAGATTGTATGAGCATTTTGCGGAAATGAAGTGTTGTAAAATGTGATATGAAAATACTTTGTAAAGCAAATGTTAATCATAAGTAATAAACATTGTTGAAAACTAGAAAAAATAGCCTGTTGTCTCGGTTTAAGATACTAAAAGACAACAGGTTATTTGTTCTATAGGCATAAATGTTGAAAAATATTTTTTTTATTTAAATTTTTCTTTCATTCGTTTAAATTTTTGTTGTATCTTTGAACTCCTTTTAACGAACAAATTGAGTAGTATAACATAAAATTTTAAGGTATGTTAAGAAAATTACTATTTACCATTTGCATCGTGCTGACGTCGTGGTCGTTAGCATATGCACAAGTTGGACGTCTCCAAGGTGTTGTCGTCGATAAAGACACTGGTGAACCGATTCCATTTGCAAACATTATTTTAGAAAATGGTGGTACGCAAGTTGGTGGTACCAGTTCCGACTTTGATGGCAACTATGACATCAACCCGATTCCTCCGGGAACCTACGACTTGAAAGCGACTTTCGTTGGTTACAATACCTACGTCTTGAAAGGTATTGTTATCCCTGCTAACAAAATCACTTTCCAAGATGTGCCTATGAGCATTCAATCAGAAATGTTGGATGCTGTTGAAATTGTGGACTACAAGGTGCCTTTGATCTCAAAGGATAATACATCTGGTGGTGCTACTATTACTGCGGAAGAAATTGCCAAGATGCCTCAACGCTCAGCAGCAGCTGTGGCAGCAAGCGTCGGTGGTGTTTTCTCAAGTGACGGTGAGGCTGGTAACATGCGTGGTGCACGTGACGGTGCTACTTACTACGTTGACGGCGTACGTGTTATCGGTTCTGCAACTGTACCTCAATCAGCTATCGACCAAGTTGAAGTTCTCTTGTCTGGTACTCCAGCTATGTATGGTGACGCTACGGGTGGTATCATCAACATGACAACTAAAGGTCCTTCTAGAACCTTTGGCGCAGGTATCGAAATGGAAACTTCAGAATTATTGGACAGCTACGGACATAACAGAGTCGGTCTGAATGTTCAAGGTCCATTAATCAAAGGTAAAAATAGCGAGACTGCTTTGTTAGGTTTCTTCTTATCAGGAGAATTTAACTACGATAGAGACAATGCTTTATCAGCTGTTGGTCACTACAAGGCTACAGACGAATGGTTGGAATATATCCAAAACAACCCAATCCGTGTCTCTGGAATAGGTTCTGGTACTTACCTCAACGGTGAATATACTAGAATGGGTTCAATGGAGTATATTAAAAACTCTCAAAACACTGCAAGCTGGGACGCTAACATCGCTGGTAATATCAACGTCCGTACAACCGAAACTATCAACTTGACATTCGGTGGTACATTCAACATCAGCAGATACAATGCTTATAACAGAAGCAGTGCTTACTTTAACTATGATAAAAACGCCCTCGGTAAAGAACAAACATGGCGCGTTTATGGTCGTTTTACTCAAAGATTCCCTACTCCACAAGAAAGTACTTCTTTGATTAAAAACTTCTACTATAGTTTACAAGTTGACTACGAACGCTATAATAGTGAATACGGTGACCCTGACCACTGGGATAACATCTGGGATTATGGTTACCTCGGTAAATATACAATCTACAAGACTCCTTCATACGGTTTCGCTGATACAACAATCACCGTAACTGATGAGAACGGCAACCAACACTATTATAATAATGTATGGGCTACAACTTCATGGGACTATGATACATTGGTAGATTTCCAAGCATCAGACCGTAACCCATTACTTTCAAATTACACATCTTCATACTATGATTTGTTTACAGACCCATTAGGACACTATCAAAACTTCACTGACATTCAGCTCGGTGGCGGTCTTTTGAATGGTGACTATAACTCTGCATTCTATGGACTTTACTCAGCTCCTGGTACAATCCAATCAAATTATGGTTATAGTGAAATGGATAAATTCAACGTTAACCTCTCAGGTGCTATGACTATTGGCAACCATGAAATTAAGTTAGGTTTCCAATATGAACAACGTAATAGCAGAAGTTATGGTGTTAACGGCTACCGTATGTGGTATTTGATGAGAAACCTCGCTAACTTCCACATCCAACAGTTGGATATCCAAAATCCTGAAGTCGTCAGCTATGACGGTTTCGTTGATACAATCCGTTACTACAGAAGATATGACGAAGCTTCTCAATATCAATTCGACAAGAATCTTCGTGAAGCTTTAGGTTTAAGCGTTGATGGTTTGGATTGGATTAACATCGACTCATACGACTTCAATGATAATACTATCCAATATTATGATAGAGACGGTGTTATGCATACAGCTACATTGAACGAAGGTTTCGATATCAGTATGTTTACTCCAGACGAATTGACACAAGACGGTAACTCATACGTTTCATACTATGGTTATGACTACCAAGGAAATAAAATCAAAGGACAACCAACATTCGAAGATTTCTTCACAGAAATTGATGAAAACGGTAACTACACTCGTCCTGTAGGTTCTTTCCAACCAATCTATATGGCTGGTTATATCCAAGATAAATTCGCTTTCAAAGATCTTATCTTCAACGTCGGTGTTCGTGTTGACCGCTTCGACGCTAACCAAAAAGTCTTGAAAGACCCTTATATCATCTATGACTATAAGACAGCTGGCGACTTGATGGACGCTAACGGTAACATTACTTTAAGCAACGGTAGTGTTGTTGACGTTCCAGATAATATCGGTGATGACTTCGCTGTTTATGTAAACAAAGTTGACGATATTTCAGAAATCGTTGGTTATCGTAACGGTAACGTATGGTATAACAATGACGGTCGTGAAATCAATGACCCTACAACATTGGATAAAGGTAATGGTATTTCACCATGGCTCGTTAATCCAGAACAACGTAAGATTAACTCAGATTCATTCGAAGATTATGACCCACAATGGAGCGTGATGCCACGTATTTCATTCTCATTCCCAATCTCCGATGAGGCTTTGTTCTTCGCACACTACGACGTTTTGACACAACGCCCAGGAAATAACTATACAAACATTTATACATACTACTATTTCGACCAAATCAGTGGTGCTGTTAACAATCCTTCATTGAAACCTACACAAACAATTGATTATGAACTTGGCTTTACCCAAAAGTTGACTAACTCATCATCAATGACAATCACAGGTTACTACCGTGAGTTACGTAACATGATTCAAATGTATCGTTATACAGGTGCTTATCCTAAAGACTATACATCATACAGTAACTTAGACTTCGGTACAGTTAAGGGTCTTACAGCTTCTTACGACTTACGTAGAACAGGTAACGTTCGTTTGCGTGCAAGTTATACATTGCAATTTACAAACGCAACAGGTGCAAGTGCATCAACAATGGCTTCATTGATCAATGCTGGTGTTCCTAACTTGCGTTCTACTTTCCCAATGCCTTGGGACCGTCGTCACCAATTCAATATAGTTCTTGACTATCGCTTCGGTGAAGGTAAAGACTATAATGGTCCTGTCACAAAACGTGAAAAATCAGGTAAAAAACCTATCAACTGGTTAACTAACACTGGTGCAAGTTTGACAGTTAATGGTGGTTCTGGTACTCCATATACAGCATCAAAGAACGTCGTTTCTCCAATTTCTCCATCAACAAGTATTTTGGATGGTTCAATGTATGGTTCACGTCTTCCATGGTCATTCCGTTTCGACTTACGTGTAGACAAAGATATTAACTTGAAACTCGGTAAGAAAGATGGCC
This sequence comes from Bacteroidales bacterium, assembly GCA_045591245.1. Lineage (GTDB taxonomy): Bacteria > Bacteroidota > Bacteroidia > Bacteroidales > F082 > Limimorpha. Next base: position 37,816 of record JAZNSO010000038.1, on the reverse strand, counting down.
AAGCTGGTCGTGATGCTTATATGAATATTTATTTCCAAGTATTGAATCTTTTGAATTCAAAGAATATCATGGGCGTTTATGCAGCAACAGGTAACCCAGATGATGATGGTTATTTGACTGCTCCTGAATTCCAACGTGAAATTCAAATTCAAAATGACCCAATTGCATATAGCGACTTGTATAGATTATATGTAAATTACCGCGGTAACTATTCACAACCACGTCAAATCAGATTTGGTGTAATCTTTAACTTCTAAACAGAAATAATAAATTACTGAAAATATGAAGACTATTGTTCGTTTATTAATTGTTGCATTCTTATTTATGAATGTAACAGAAATGAGAGCTGAGAAAGTCAAAATGAATGACTCAAAATCTCGTACTCTCAGAGGCACAACTGCTGGTTGTTCACCGTCTTCTACATTTGCTTGGTTGAATATCAACAATGCTAAAGTACGTGTTAACGCTGGTGGTGATATGTGGTGGGACCTTCCTGGTGGAACTGGTGCTAAGTACTATATTCCTGCTAATGGTTCTGCAACTTCATTATATGCTGGTTCTCTTTGGATTGCTGGTCTTGATATTAACCAACAATTAAAGTGTGCTGCTATCCGCTTCCGCCAAGTTGGTAACGACTTTTGGACAGGACCTCTTACTATAGATGGTACTGCCGCTGTCGACCAAGAAACTTGTATGGAATATGATAAAATGTACACTATCACTCGTGCTGAAGTTGATGAATTCTTGTCAAATTTCAATCCTGAAACAGGTGCTTTTGAACCTAAACCAGGTTATGAAATCCCAACTTCAATCTCAACATGGCCAGCTCACGGTGACAAGAGCAAAGGTATGAGTTATTATTTGGCACCTTTCTTTGATGCTGATAATGATGGTGAATATATCCCAGAAAATGGTGACTATCCATACTATGACCTTGATAATGAACTCTGCCACAGTCAAATTCCTACAATGGAAGAAGAACGTGACGGAACAGTAAAAGGTTCTATCTTGGCTGACCAAGTTATTAAAGGTGACCAAACAATCTGGTGGGTATTCAACGATAAAGGTAACTCACACACAGAAACTGGTGGTTCCGCTATTGGTATGGAAATTAGAGCCCAAGCTTTCGCTTTCGCTACTAATGACGAAATCAACAACATGACATTCTATAGCTATGAAATCATCAACCGTTCAACCTATACTTTGACAAATACTTACTTTTCACCTTGGACAGACGTTGACTTGGGTTATGCTAAGGACGACTTCGTAGGTTGTGACGTAAGCCGTGGTTTAGGTTATGGTTATAATGGTTCAGATACTGACGGTAATGGTGAACCAGAAGCTTATGGTGCTAACCCTCCTGCAGTTGGTGTCGACTTCTTCCAAGGTCCGTATTTGGATCCAGATGGAATAGATAACCCTAAATTTAACCCTGCAACAGGTGAAAACTGCGACGAAAGTATCAATGGTGTTAACTTTGGAAATGGTATCATCGATGACGAACGTTTCGGTATGCGTCGTTTCGTTTATCACGATAATGACCAGACTGACCACGGTGACCCTGACAAAGCTTCTGAATATTATAACTACCTCAGAGGTATCTGGAAAAATGGTGACAAGATGCATTTCGGTGGTAACGCATTCCCAGGTTCTCCTGGTGTAACTGACGTACCTTGTGACTTCATGTTCCCATACGATTCTGACCCTTGTAGATGGGGTACTGGCGGTTTGCCAACAGGTTTCGAAGGTTACTGGAGTGAAGAAACAGGTAACAACGGTGACAAGAACAATCCTGCTGACCGTCGTTTCATGCAATCAGCTGGTCCTTTTACTTTGAAACCAGGTGCTGTTAACTACATTACTTTCGGTGTGCCATGGGCACGTGCAAACGTTAACAAAGCATGGGCTTCTGTTGAATTGTTACGCCGCGTTGACGATAAGTGTCAATCAATGTTCGATAACTGCTTCGACGTTCTTGATGGTCCAGACGCACCAGACTTGACATTCCGTGAACTCGACAAGAAATTGATTGTATATCTCTCAAATTCTGAAAATTCAAATAACTATGCTGAATCATATACTGAAGTTGACCCTCAAATCTGTGGTGACCTCGTAACATCAGGTGTCTATGATACACTCGGAAACCTCTTGTATTATTCAGAACGTAACGACTCATTGTATCGTTTCGAAGGTTATGTCGTATATCAATTGCTTAACAGTGAAGTTAGTGTTGACGAACTTAATGACGTAAGTAAAGCTCGTATTGTTTATCAATGCGACATCCAAAACGGTGTTTCTAAGATTATCAACTTCATCTATAATGATGACGTAGAAAACCCTGTTCCAACAATCATGGTTCAAGGTGAAGATAAAGGTATCAACCGTACATTCGTCCTTACTCGCGATGCTTTCGCAACATCAGGTGACGTTGACTTGGTTAACCACAAGACATATTATTATATGGCTATTTCATACGCCTATAATAACTACTTGCCTTTCGCAATTGACCAAAATAACTTAAACGGTTTGTTCGGACAAAAAGCTCCTTATCTCGCTGGCCGTAAGAATATTAAATTGTACTCAGCAGTTCCTCACAAGACTGTTAACGGTACAGTTATAAATTCTAACTACGGTGACCAACCAGAAATTACACGTTGGGTCGGTGTTGGTAACGGTGGTAATCAACTTGAATTGACAGATGAAACTGTTAATGAAATCTTGAGCAAACGTCCAGCTAACGATACAGATAATCAATTTGGTTCTCCAGATTATCCAATCGCATATCACCCAACATACAAGGCAAACTACGGTCCTGTTAACATTAAAGTAGTTGACCCATTGAATGTTGTTTCTACTGATTATGCAATTTGGTTTGAAGATTTCCATAGCAAATATACTAAGAACGTTACAGGCAATGTATCACTCTTCGGTGACTCTGTTGAAAGACAAGTCTTCAGATGGGTTTTGAAAGATTTGAATACTAACGAAATGTTCTATTCTGATACTACTTCAGATTTTGAATCAGAAAATATTTTCTTGGAAAGAGGTATCTCAGTACAAGTTTATCAACCTTGGACATTAGGCCCAACTAAAGTTGGTACAGTTCTTGACAACTCTTCAGGTACTAACGAACATAAACCATTCTACGATGTTATCGCTCCTAACAATGGTCTTATTACAACATCTGTAATATACGCAGATAGTTCTAACAAGTGGTTAAGCGGTATCAGAGATGATGACAATTTGCCAAGTTCAGCAATCAACTGGATTCGTTCTGGTACCTACGCTGACCAAGACAACGTTGATAATAATGACTACGCTGTATCATCATCAAGTACAGGTTTGACAAAACCTTACGACCCATCAGAAGATTACGAAAAGATCGCAGAAGGTTCTTGGGCACCTTACATCTTGACAAAGAATACAGATAAAGCTACATTCAGGCCAGGTCAATTGTTCAATACAAACTCAAGAGAAGACTCTGTCTTCAGACATTTAGGTTCTGTTGATATCGTCTTGACAGCAGATAAGTCAAAATGGACTCGTTGTGCTGTTGTTGAGATGTGTATTGATGATAAATTATCACAAGGTAATGCAAAACAATTCTCACTTCGTTGCGCTCCATCAGTTGACAAAGAAGGTAAACCTTACGTATTCAATGTTGACGGACAAGAACTTCAAGGTGAAGCTTTGACTGAATTCCTTAAAGATGCTGATTACGAGACTTTAGCACAATATGCACAAACAACTGACGAAAATGCAGCTAACTATATCTCACCAAGAGGTATGGGTTGGTTCCCAGGTTATGTAATCGACATTGAAACAGGTGCTCGTCTCAATGTATGTTTCGGTGAAGATTCATTCTATCCTGACTTAAACGGTCGCGATATGATGATGAATCCTCCAGCATTGAAAGAAACTACAGCATTGTCACCTGCAATTGCTCAATTGTCGGATCCAGTATTGTTTGACGCTGTTGACGGTACAGCTGTAATGGGTGGTAAACACTTCGTTTATATATTCCCAATGCAAGACCTCGGTGAATTAGGACCAAATAATGGTAAGATTCAATTCAAATCTCCTGCATACGACGCTGGCGCATACATTTACAACACTTTGAAGAAGATTGAAGACGCTTCATCAGCTCAAACAGCTTTGTATTCAACATTCTGGAAACATCCATTGTGGGTTGGTATGCCAATGTCAATTGAAGGCAAACAATGGTTACCAGAAGGTAATCCTGTAAAAATCTCAGTTCGTGTTGCTAAACCTTACAAGTCAGGTTATTCAACATTACCACTTGAAGTTGAGTCACCAGAATTGTTCGATACAGAAGAACATAATGGATACTATCCATATTATACATTCACAACTAAGGGTTCAGCTCCAACTTACAACGATCTTGAAAAAGCAGAAGAAGATTTGAACTTAATCACTGTAGTTCCTAATCCATATTACGCTTATTCAAGCTATGAAGGCAATGCTCTTACACATACTGTTAAGTTTGCTAACCTTCCAGACAAGTGTGTTGTAACAATCTATACTGTTAATGGTACAAAAATCCGTCAATTTAAGAAAGACTCACAAGTCACTACAATTGATTGGGATTTGACAAACCATGCAAACACACCTATTGCTAGTGGTTTCTATGTCATTCATGTAAGAGACCTCGTTAATGGTGGTGAACAAACAGTTAAGTTCTATGCAGCAATGCGTCAAGTTGACTTAAATACATTCTAATTATTATGCGAACAAAATTAAAAAGTACGATCATGAAAAATTTATTTAAATCTATCGTTATAGTAAGCTTGACAATCCTAGTATTGGGATATAGCAACACAGTATTCGCAGGTAATAAGGATAGGTCTGGTCAAGCAGGCGCAACAGAATTGTTGATTAACCCATGGGCTTCAATTGCTGGTTGGGCCAATGCTGGTATGGCTTCTGTTCATGGTGTAGAAGCTATGTGGAGTAACGTTGCTGGTATCACTGCAACAAATTCTATCGACTTAAACTTCTCGTACACAGATTGGTTGAGTGGTTCTGAAATCAACGCAGTTTCATTCGGTTTTTTGGCTAGAGTTTCTGAGTCAGTAGTGGCTGGTCTTTATGTAATGTCATTCTCTCCTGGCGTTATTGAAACAACAACAGTTGAGAATCCAGATATGACTTTGGGTACCTTCAAACCAAGTTTGATGAATATCAATATAGCAGTTGCTAAATCATTCTCAAACAGTATTCATGCAGGTTTCGTTTTGAAGATCATAAGTGAATCAATTCCAGATATGGTTGGTACAGGTGTCGGTTTGGATGCTGGTATCCAATACGTAACAGGTATCACTGACAATATCCACTTTGGTATCACTTTGAAAAACATCGGACCTACCATGAAATTTGGAGGCGATGGTGTTTCATTCAAAATTGATCCAGGTTCACCAATCTTCGATGGTACTCTTACTATGAATCATCGTACAGACCAATTCGAATTGCCTACACAATTGAATATAGCTGCAGCTTACGACTTTAACTTCTCAAATGGTTATCGTCTTACAGCAGCTGGTAACTTTACATCAAACTCATTCTCTAAAGACCAGGTTACTTTAGGTCTCGAGGCTTCTTTTAAAGATTACTTACTCATTCGTGGCGGTTATATATTAGAAAATGGTATCTGGAGTGACATCGAATTAGATGAATCAAGCAACGTCTATTCAGGTTTGTCTTTAGGTGCATCAGTTCAAGCACCTCTCGGTGAAAATATGAAAGTAGCTATTGACTATTCATTCCAACAAACACATCACTGGAATAATACTCACACAATAGGTGCAAGAATTATTTTCTAAAATATAACTTTGATAACAAAATTATTCGTATCTTTGCATACGAATTCAACAAAAAGGGCCCTTATTTCGATAAGGGTCTCTTTTTTCTTAATTAAAATAACATATTATGGCTGAAATTGAATATTTTACACAGGCTGGACTTCAGAAATTAAAAGATGAATTAGATCGTCTTATTCTAGTAGAACGTCCAAAAGTCGTTCAGGCAATTGCTGAAGCTCGTGATAAGGGAGATCTTTCAGAAAATGCCGAATATGATGCTGCTAAAGAAGCACAACAACACCTCGAAATGAAGATTGTTGAATTACAACAACTCATTATGAGCGCACGCGTCCTTGATGAATCTAAAATGGATACATCAAAGGTTTTGCTCCTTTCTACAGTAAAAATTAAGAACATGAAAACTAACGCTTTGATGTCTTATACTCTTGTTCCTGAGAAAGAAGCAGACCTTAAAAATTATAAAATATCCGTTACTTCTCCAATTGCAAAAGGACTCCTCGGTAAGTCTGTGGGTGACCAAGTAGAAATACAAGTCCCTGCTGGTAAAGTTATGTTTGAAATCATTGAAATTACTCGTTAATCATGGCAACTATCTTCTCACGTATCATTAACGGTGAAATACCTTGTTACAAAATTGCTGAAAACGATAAATTCTTCGCTTTCTTAGATATCAATCCGGTGCAAAAAGGTCATACCCTCGTTGTACCTAAAAAAGAAGTCGATTATATCTTCGACATCGACGACAACGATATTCAGGAGATGATGCTTTTCGCTAAACAGGTAGCAGTGAAAATTAAAGAAACTATTCCTTGTACTAAAGTAGGCGTTGCAGTTATCGGTTTAGAAGTACCTCACGCTCACATTCATCTCGTACCAATGCAAAACGAAGGCGACCTTGACTTTAAACGCCCTAAACTTCAACTCGAAAAAGAAGAATTCTTAGAGATACAAAAGAAAATCGCTTTTTAAAATCTGAAAATTTGATAATCTGAGAACCTGAGAATAAATGACTAAGTAATCTCTGGTTCTCAGTTTTTTATTATCTGCCTTACAAGCTAAAACTCAAATTTATCTTAAAAACAAAGTTATCCCAAGTGTTGTCGTATGAATAAGGTCCGTAACGATAGAAAGTGCCGAATCCTAATTTCATATACAATATCCTGATGATATTATCCACAATTACACCGCTTTCGTAATAACCTTTGCTTAAGTCCTTAGAAATATGAGAATCTGAGTTGTTATCGCCAAAAGCTATATTAGTCATCAATATAATCTCAGGGTGGAATTTCTTGAAGTCGAACAGCAGATTCTTGAAGTTATGTGAGAAATATAATGCCGCGAATCTGTCGCAGAAGAATTCGTCTGGTTGCATGGTGTTGAAACTCTCTGGACTATAGACATCGAACTTGTCGGCACCGCTGCCTTCTATATTAAATAATTCTGTCGCAGGAACAACACCATGAATATAACCTGCTTGTGCTGTAACGCTCGTTACACCTAAATATTTAAACTCTTTTTTACCTTTGAATTGTAATTCTACCTTATCGAAATTGTATGGACTTCCGAAAACTCCTTTCAGATTCTTCTGATACGAAAGCCATATCACTGGATTGGCGTTGCCTCCCGACCTCAGTCCATATGCCGACCTGATGAATTTTTCTCTGAATGCTATTCTTAACCTAAAATCTAAAGTACTTAGTCTGGAAAACTGAGAATCTGAGAAATTGAGAATCTGAGAATTGTCGAAGATTTTTTTGTCTGCTACTTCAAATCTTACAAAACCTTTCAGATGTTTGTTGAAATATGTTGAATATTCTGCGGAAACAATACTGTTCAATGATGTTGCCTTGACATAAAAGTGTTTGTAGTTTGATGGATCGAGAACGCTTTTCTTTTCCTCAAAACCATAATTGCCGAGACGTTCGAACTCATGAGCAGCATGGAATTTCAATCTCATATCTTTGGAAGGTAGAATGTTGAAATCTAAATCGCCGCCGTAATTGAACTCTTTCGCCTTGATCCAATAGTTGCCGAATGCTCCGACAGAAACAAACCTCGACATCTTTTCATTAGTCTTAAATCCTAAACCTAACTTCCATCCATTACCGATATTATAGTCTATAATACTGCTCATATTCAGATTCACGAACTTGATAGAAATCTCATTATCCATTACAGAAACCATCGCATTGGTAATCTTGTCGAAGTCGATGTTCTCCTTGTCTAAGATAGAATCGACGAATCTGTATGTCGCTTCCAATCTTTCGGCACTCAAAGTGTCGTAGCGATAAACTCTTATGACATCATCTGCATTTGTCGCATTAACATTGACACTGAAGTCTGCGTTGTCGAAAATCTTTCTGTCGATGTCCTTATTTATCTCAATATCCGTGATATAACTTTTTCCTATTCCTATCATAGGGAAACTCGCTGTCATACTGCCGTTAAGTGATATGGAAATATAGTTGCCTATTGTGTCGTTGGCGTGAGTGATAGTATCAATAGTAATATCGTTGCTGTCGAAAGTAGAGATCGTCGTGTTCAGTTGTTTCGGAAACCAATGTTTGTCATCGACTTTTTCATAAAGTTGCTGAATCTCGATGTTAAGCATTCCGTCTTTTTTAGCTGGTCTCGCCTTTATATTTTGTATCGCCCAGTTGTCGGAATTTATCGTCATCGTTCCGCTCATCGCATTGAAGTTGGTTTTGCGGTATGGTCGGAATGAGATGGTGAAAATACTGTCGTTACTCTCATTCTTGAAAGCCGATTCCAAGGCGAAGATATATTTGTTCTTGCTGCCGCGACTTATGGGGTTGACGTATTTCTTTTCGTCTATGCTTACCAAATCGTCGTAGAAACCAACACTTTGTATGTTCTCTAAGATATAGACGAACATAGGTTCTTTCATTCCGGAGAATCTATTTGCTAAGATGTTTTTCTTACTTTTATTCGGTTTCATGTAATATTGTTCTGATACGGTTTCTGTGACTATAAGGTCGTTTTTTCTCAACTCTGCACGCATCTCTTTGTCAATGAGTGGAGATGTGGTGTCGAGAGTGAAGACCATATTATCATAAATCTTGTAATAATATGAATCTAAACTTTTAGGATTATTGGAGTCTCTGTATTTGAATACGCTGTCGATAATGCGGTTTGCCGGGTCGTTGCTTCCGTCTATCACGACTTCAGAAAGATGAATGTTCAATGGTTTTAATCTTATTGAGATATTATCTTGACCGACTTCAATATCTATTGTTTTCTTCTCATAACCCACGAAAGAAAAAGTCAGATTGTCGATTTCTTTTTTTGTCGTGATGGAGAAACTTCCGTCGATGTCGGTCGTTGTTCCTAATGTTCCGTCTTCATTGATGACGATATTTACGAAAGCGAGACGCTCGTTAGTCTTATCATCAACAACAATACCATCAATATGATTCTGCGCATTTATCGAAACGCTGAAAACGAATAACAATATTGTTAATATAAAATTGTGAGTTTTCATTTGTTTTCAATTTTCAGACGTGTCGATTACGTATTGTTAAAATCATTGGTGTAATCGACGCGTCTCTACAAATTTTCAATTTTCAACTTTCAACTTTCAACTTTCCATTATTAATGTGCCTGTCTTTATCTCGATTTGTCTTCTTTTCCAAGTTCTTATTAAATGCTTCCGTAAGATCTATTCCCGTCTGGTTGGCGAGACAAATCAAAACCCATAAAACATCAGCCATCTCGTCGGCTAAGTTGTATTTCTTATCAGATTCCTTGAAAGATTGTTCCCCGTAAGTGCGGGCTATTATTCTCGCAAGTTCTCCCACTTCCTCGGTCAACAAGGTCATATTTGTAAGTTCGTTGAAATATCTTACGCCATGCGTCTTGATCCATTCGTCAACGATTTTCTGTGCTTCTTCTATTGTCATCTGAAATTTTTCTTACAAAAATATAAAATTGGCAAATACATTAGATTCTCTCAACGAAAAAATCGTATTTTTGTGAAAAATAATTAACAGTGGAAAATACTTTTACTTTAGTAGCAAAGACATTGCCAGGATTCGAGCAAATACTCGCTGACGAGTTACAATCGTTAGGTGCAGAAAATATAAACATCTTACATCGTGCCGTCAGTTTTGAGGCTGATAAGGCATTGATGTACAAAGCTAATTATTGTCTTCGTACCGCATTGCGTATTCTTAAACCAATTCAGACTTTTGTAGCACGCAACGAGCTGATGTTATACAAGAAGATTTTCGAGATAAAATGGCATGAGATATTCGGCATTGAAGAGACTTTCGCCATCGACGCTGTAGTGAGCGGCAATTATTTCACGCATTCTCAATATGTGGCTCTTAAAGTAAAAGACGCTATCGCTGATGAGTTCCGTAACAAATACGGCGCACGTCCTTCCGTCGATGTAGAAAATCCAGACTTGAGAATCAATATTCATATCGAGAATGAAAAGGTGACGCTATCTTTCGACAGTTCGGGTGACTCTTTGCACAAGAGAGGTTACCGTAAAGCCGTCGACAAGGCTCCTATCAATGAGGTGCTCGCTGCAGGTCTCATCAAACTCACAGGTTGGAACTATGACAAGAACTTCGTCGATTGTATGTGCGGCTCCGCAACGATTCCTATTGAGGCTGCTATGGCGGCGATGAATATCCCGGCAGGTTATTTCAGAGAAAGCTACGGCTTTATGAAATGGCGCGACTTCGACGAGAAACTCTGGAAAAAAGTGAGAATGGAAGCTGATGAGGAAATCCGCGACTTCGATTATGAGATTTTCGCTTCCGACCATTCAGCAAAAGCAGTTCAGATTGCACAGTCGAATATCAAAGGTGCGCATCTCTCTCACGACATCACTCTTTCTCAACAGGATATGTTCGAGATGACACCGCCTGAAGCTCCTGGTATCTTGGTCATCAATCCTCCTTACGGTGAACGTCTTGAAGAAAAAGACTTGGTTGCTTTATATAAAGGAATAGGCGATACTTTAAAACGCAATTTCAAAGGTTACGAGGCTTGGGTTATAAGCAGCAATCAGGAAGTTCTTAAACTCATTGGCTTGAAGCCTTCAAAGAAAATAGAAGTCTATAATGGTTCCTTAGATTGTCGTTTCGTGAAATTCGAAATCTTCGAAGGAAAATATAAGGATATGAAGAAAGAGAAGGCAATGAATAACTGACGATGAAGGATGAACTTTGATTCAAAGTTTTATGATTCTTTCTGTGATTGTTGACCCGTTTCTGTCAGTTGTCTTTATCAGATAGATTCCAGCAGTCAGATTCGATAAGTCGATGTAGTAGATTTCTCCATTCTGGGCTTTTGCAAAAACTGATGATAAAAATAAAACTAAGAAAAATAAGTGATACTTCATAATTAACGATTTTTTGTGTTCTTAATAATTGTTACAATCAGGACACTCATGCACTATTAGTGTTATTTCTATACCGCAAATATAATATCTGGAAAAGCGAATGCCAAGGGTTTCTGTAATTATTTTTGTAAGAAAATAAAACTGTGGAAAATACTTTTACTTTAGTCGCAAAAACATAGTCTCTACATTAATTTTCAATTCCATTAGACGCATCAATTACATATCGTTTATTTTTTTATGGTGTAATATGATACGTCTCTACATTAATTTTCAATTTTATATATATTTCTCCGGCTCTAAATTCAGAATATATAAGGCATCTTCGTGTAAGGCTTCCTCTGTCGAGATGCCTTTTTCTTTTGCCTTGTTGATAATGCTGTTGTACCATTTTTCATCGTTTTTGATTCTGTCTTTGATGCCTGTTAAAATCTCATCAATAACTTCAGGATTGTCGAGTGAAAGGTTGACGAAAGCTTGCGAGATGAATCCGTGATTTATGTCGTAAAGTTGTGTCGCGCTCAAAGAAATCATCACTATATCGGCGTCTTTCAATTCATCGACGAGGTCTATCTCGCTTACGTTGTTATGTTCTGAGTCGTAATATATCGTGTTAAAATAATACCAATAGTGATAATATTCGAAGATGTCGTTCATAGGAAGTGTGTAAGCCATATTCCAGAAGAAAGAGTCACCCATAACAATCATCTTCGCCTTTTGTGCCGATGTGTCGGAAGTTACATTGATATCGGCGTAATGATTCTTATTGTTATTGATAGGGACAGCGAGGTTGAGAAGTTTCTCCATATCGTTATCGGGTTTTCTCGTCTCCGCCAAATAAGTTGTTCCGACTTCAATATTCGGAAAGTTCTTCCCGCTCAGATTTTCCATATAACGTATTATAGTGTCGGAAGTATGAGCGCAGGCGATGTTCGACCAGTGCATTCCAGCCTGCGGGAAAAGCGGATAATCGACGGAATCTTTTATTTCCTCAAAATATTTCGTCACATCCAAGAAATTGATTCCGTTTTCGGCGAAAGCCTTTGAATAATAATCGTAAGCTCTGATGCCGTTGTTTTCTTGATATTTCGTGTTTTTTGGAAGATATTCCGGATAGATGAGGTCTTTGGAAGGAAGCATAAGGACGAAAATATCTGTGTTATGTTCTTTGAGCAATCCTTGAAGTTTCTTCAGCCTTTCTATATCCTTGTCGAATTTCTTGATGAGTTCTTCTTCGCTCTTGGCGTATTCGTACGTCAGACTTTCATAATGGTCTTTGACAGATTTCTCGTTGAAGAGCCATTTGTCTTTACCAATAACGACATTGTCGCAATAAGTTTTGTTAAATAATGTCCATATATATTGGTTGTAGAGACGAATTACAGCCTCGCGGAATCCGAAGTTTTCGGAGATGTATTTTTCCAATGCGGACTGATATTTTGCGGACGCGAAATTGCTCAGATTTAAATCGGGTTTGTCAGATTTTATCGTTACGCCTTCAAGAGGCTTGATTTTAAATACACTGCATTCTTTCTGCATTATAGGAAGAAAGAGAAATATCATCAGCAATGTGAATAAAAACGTGTATAAAACCTTATCTTTCATAGATGCAAAATTACATTTTTTTTCTCTGTTTAAACATGAAAAAGATTATATTTGCATAAATATCATTCAGTATTGTTATGAGAAAAATCTACTTTCTAATTTGCGTAATTTTATTAGTTTCGTGCGAAAACGCCAATATCAATATTTCGAAAAAATGTTTCGACCCGATGTCTAATTTTCCTGGCGAAGATCTCGTCTCTCTTGATATGGATTTGTACGACGTAGTTAATAACGGCATAGTTATTCCGTCGGCGAATCAGTGCGAAGAAGGTTGTTTCGTCGTTAAGTTCGAGGCTAAGAAAGGTCAGTATTACAAGATTTTCTATCAGAACGAATCGTATAAGTTTGATAACAACAATCCTTTGAATGAGGAGAATTTTTACGGAAGTTGGGAAGATGTCAACGTCGAATTTAAGCAAGTTAAGGAAAGTGGAATTGTCGTCGATAGCATAAGAATTGTCGGCAATCCTCGCGATGAGAAGAAATATTATGGCGAGGATGTCACGGAGAATTCGTTCAACGAGGCTGCGATACAAAGAGTTATCCGTGCCGTTTATAACACTCCGGCTTGGCTTGAGTCGATTAAGAAGAAAGCTGTAGAAAATGGAAATAGTCTCGACCGACAACTTTATTTAGATGCGGTCTGGATGATTGACGACAATAAAAATCGAGGCGATGTCAACAATAGATTCAAACGTAATCCTCGCGTGGGAGAATATTCTTTCATGTTGGTTTTGTGTGACGAAAATGGTTTGAACGAGATTCCTGATTATATCAAGAACATTTCAAAGACTGATGCGAACGGCAAGTTCGTGAATCCTTACGCTTATTTCGCAAATAATGATAATAAAGATATTGATGTAATAATCTCCGACAGAACTCTTAAAACAAGAGCCGTCATCACTCCGGAATATGGTATCTTTCTCGATGAGATGCAGGCGAAATCGGAAGAATATACTGTCGATACTACTGGAAAAAACAGCGGCACTTCCGATGAATATTATTCAAAGGCATTGTATAAACAGTTTCTGAGCAGCGTCAGTCAGCAATATACATTAAGGAATATTCCTGTTATCAAGGATGTGGTTTCCGACAACGATCCTTATACGATGAGAGAATATGAGGAGAATAAGACGAAGTTTGACAGCGCGCAGCTGAGATATGATTATCCTTTCGTGACTGATTGTCTCGGCAGCACGGTACGATATAATGAGGAAGACAACAGTGTTTCGTTGATAAATCCTGGTAACAACGACATCAATAATCTTCAGAAGGAATCGACGGGAATCATAACGAGAGTCGGTTTCACTTACGGAAAATATCGCGGCAAGATCAAGTTTCCTGTCATGCTTAATGAAGAAAATATTTGGAACGGCTTGACTTACGCTTTCTGGCTGATATATCAGGACGATCATGCCTGGAATTTCAGAAGGACGAGCACCGCTGGGGGAGGCTATATAGACAAAGGTGATGATTCCAAAGAGCCGCTTCGTCATACCGATTACCATTATTCTGAAATCGACATCGAGATCGTTAAGGCTTCACAATATTGGCCAAATTGGTTTTATAACAAACTTGTTCAGGGTTCTAAAAAAGAAGATGCCAAACTCAATAGCGATGTGATGTTCTGTTGTACTAACTGGGACTTGGCTACGCGCGAGCCTTCTAAATTTTCTGCTGGCATAAGCAATATTCCTTATATGGATAAAGAATATGAAGCCATGCGCTGGACTGAATTATACAAAGCTCTAACGATAAAATCGCCTGTCAGCAATGAAATCTTTAAGGAAGATTATTATTACTATGAGATAGAATGGCGTCCGAATGAGATTATATGGCGTGTCGGTCCGTCACCGGAAGAGATGGTCGTTGTGGGTTATATGAACGATGAATATACTGCAATTCCAAACAACCAGATGTTGTGCATCGTCACGCAGGAATATCATTATTCGGAATGGTGGCCGCCTGTCGTTTTCGAACAAGGTCTGATACCTTACAACAAGACAGACATAGAAGGTAAGGTCTATGAGATTGTGATAGAATAGTTATTTGTTTTTCTTCTTGGCTTCTTCTCTGAGTACCCAGCGGGCGTCGTCGATGATGACTTGCTCTAACGGCATTCCTTTCTCTTTGGCTTTGTTGGTTAAGAACTCCATCATTTCCGGGTTGGCTTTCCATCGTGTGACGAGGTTTTTAACCTCAGCCTCGAAAAGAAGTTCTTCGTCTAACGGCGTTGAATCTTTTAGTAAGGTTTTCTTGTCGATAATATTCTGAGCTTCAATTTTGAAAATCTCCTCGATATTCTTGTTCTGCATCGCGGTTTGTATGTTGAGAGCCTTAACCCAATCGGCGTCTTTTTCTATGGAGTCGTTGATGATCTGCGCTATTCGTATTTCTTTTTCATTACGTATGATAGGCGTGTCGTAGTTTGAGATACCTTCTATCAAATAAGGTTGCTTTTTAATTTTCTTCAGTGCTTCGTCATTTGAAATGTTAAGGCTGTCGGCGATGCGTGCTGCCTCGCTTTTCATCATGTCGTCAGAAACGCATAATGCTAATAAAGCTTCTTCAACGAAATTGTATGTCGCTCTGTACCATTGGTGACCCGACGTGAAGAAAACGACGTAATCGGCACGGAGAATATCTCTTAACATATTGATGTCTTTCTTCTTGTATGATTTTCTGTCGAAGCCTTTGAACACGCTTGAGTTGTAGAACCAAATCTCGACATCGCTCATAAGTTCTTCCCAAGGAAAATGTTTGTCCAAAGCCCAGATGAAAGAGTCGCTGATGAACAGTATCTTAGGTTTGTTGCAATTTTCATCACATTCAATCTCGACATCTAATTTATAATCTGTGTTTTTGTCTTTGATAGGAAACATCAGATTTAATGTTTTCTCGTCATTCTGAATCTCGTCATCGATGGGATAAGGCTTTCCGTATTTTATCTTAGGGATACCGAAGTCGTTCAGGCTGTTCATAAATCTGAAGAGAGAGTCATATCCATAGACAGATGTGAACTGCCAGTGCATGTCCATATTTGGAAAGATAGGGTAGGGAAGTGTGTCGCGCATCGTCTTGAACCATCTCGTCATCTCGATGTTCGGGAATCCGGCTTCTGTTAAGGCTTTGTCGTAATATTCTGCTGCGTTTATTGTAGTGGTGTCTTTTGTTCTGTCGGGAAGATATTCCGGATAAACGAAAGGTTTGCTTGGTGCCATAAATGACAAGAATTCGATGTCGTATTCTTTCAAGATGTTTCTTAGCTGGCACATCATTTTTACGTTCTTGTCGAATTCTTCTTTTGCGATTTCAGCATCTTTGAAACGTTTGTATTGTTCGGTGCCGTAATAGTCGTTGACGGCTTCTGTATAAAACAGCCAATTGCCTTTTCCTGGAACTAAGAAATGACTGTATGTCTTATTATAGCAAGTCCATACATATTGATTATAAAGTCGAATGACGAACTCTCTGAATCCGAAGTTCTCTGAAATATATTTTTCTAACGTACCTTGAAATTTGTTTCTACAGAAAGATTCTAATGTCAGTTCTGGAAATTCGGTGACGTAATTGACGCCGTTCAGAGGTTTCGTCTTAAAAAACTTATAATGTTCCTGTATCATCGGCAGAAATAGAAATGCCAATAACAAAGAAAATAATATCGTATATATGATCTTGTTTCTCATCAGAATCTGAAATAGATGAACGGACTGAAACCTGTTGCGTTAAGAGCTCCGAGGCAGAAGATGAATCCTAAAATTGAGAGGACGAAAGCCACGATATGCTGCTTTGAATTATATTCCGTGAAATAGACTTTGTCTTGCCACTTCAATCCGAATTTCGTCATGGTGATGAACGAGAAGATAGCGGCGACAATCATTGTTGTGTAGAAATGTGGATTGTCGGAGAAGTGCAGTGGAGTGAAGTCGAAGGCGAACAATCGTTTCAAGAATGCCCAAGAGAGGTCTATTCTCTCGATACGGAAGAAACAACGTGTCAATACTATTATTGCGAATGTGAATATCACCGATGGGATTCTTCCCAATTTGTTCATCCATTTTACTAAGAAGAGTTTGTCGGCGCAGATGAAGATACCTTGTAGCGCGCCATAGACGACGAAGTTCCACGACGCTCCATGCCATAGTCCTGATACTAAGAAGCAGAACCATAGGTTGAAATATTTTCTTGCTTCTGTCTTGACGCGGCTTCCGCCTAATGGGAAATACAAATAATTCTTAATGAAGACGCTGAAGGTCTGATGCCATCTGCGCCAGAATTCTGATATTGAAGTGGAGACGTATGGATTGTCGAAGTTTTCCGGGAAACGGAATCCTAACATTCTGCCGAGACCTATTGCCATGTCGGAATAACCTGAGAAGTCGAAGTAAATTTGGAAGGTGAATGCCAATATTACAATCCATGCCGTGGTGGAGTCGATAGTCGTGATTTTATTTGCAATATCTTGGATTTGCGCTGCGCTCAATACGTCGTAGTTGGAAGGTCCTAAAATCTTATCTACTTGAAAACCTATCACGTCGGCGATAAGAATCTTCTTTGCGAGGCCTAATACAAAACGATAGAAGCCATGAAGTCGGTCGGTCATCAGCGATTCTCTTTCTCTTATCTGGTCGGCAATGTCGCAATAACGGATGATAGGTCCTGCGACAAGTTGAGGGAACATTGTGATATAGAGCATATAATCGCTTAGGCGTTTCATCGGCTCGTTGATTCCTCTATAAGTGTCTAAGGTGTAAGTCACGCTTTGGAAAGAGAAGAAAGAGATTCCTATAGGAAGCAATATCTTAATCCATTCTATTGGCTCGTGGTTAAAAACGCCTAAGATGGTGTTGATGTTGAGCATGGTGAAGTTGCCGTATTTGTAGTAGAACAGCAGTCCGATACTGATGGCGATGGATATTCCGCAGAGAATCTTTTTTGTGATTGCCTTCTCTGTCTTGAACATATATTTCACTATATAGAAATTAGCGACGTTGGAAAGGATGAGTTGTACTACAAATTCCGGAGCTCCGTAAGCATAAAAGATGAATGATGCGAGGAGGAGAGTATAGTTACGGAATTTCCTCGGTGTGATGAAATATACGGCGAGAAATATCGGTAAGAAATAAAGTAGAAAGACGTTACTGCTGAATACCATTACTAAAAATTTTGTAGTGCAAATTTAATCAAATAAACAACATTTTTCACTCGTTAAGATATATTTCGCAAATTTCTTTTACGCTCTGTTCTATAGGAGTGAATTTGAAGTTCAATTCATTGATAATCTTTGCTGAAGAATAAGAATATTTTCTTGTTGAAGTTCTTGCGGTTTCTTTTGTGATTAGCGGTTTCTTTCCTTTTATTTTTCCTATCAGCCAGAAGACGCGCCATGCCACCTCGCTGAGTGTCTTGCCAACTTTTATGTAAGGAGCCTTGACTTTGAAGTTGTCTGCCATTAAGGTGAATAAGTCTTTGTAAGAAATAAGTGTCCCGTTAAGACAGTAGCGTTGACCGAATTTGTTGTTCTCCATCAAAGTTATCATCGCGCGGACGACATCTTTCACATCGACGAAGCCGTTGATGCCTGTGGTGTAGAACGGGAATCCTTTGGCGATGGTGTTGAAGAGTTCGCAGCTGCCAGAGTCCCATTTGCCGGCGCCGAGGATGAGCGACGGATTTACTATTGTCGCGTTGAGACCTTCGGCTATGCCGCGCCACACTTCCATCTCGCCTTGATGCTTTGAGTTGGAGTAAACGCTGTTGTTTTTGGAATGTGTCCATGGCGACTCTTCGTCTATTGTTTCACCTTCCAATGCGCGTCCTAATGCGGCGATCGAGCTAACATGACAGAACTTTTTTACCTTGCATCTCAATGCTGCGTTCACCATGTTTTTCGTACCTTCCACATTGACTCTCATCAGGCTGTTTTTGTCGGTAGGATCGAAGGAGACGACGGCGGCACAATGATAAACCTCATCAACATCTTGCATAGCTGCCTCCAAAATGTCGTAGTCTAAGACATCGCCATAAATGAATTCTACATTATCTGGAAATTCATCGATGCCGTAACGTTTCAATACCTTTTTCAGTAATGATAGATTGCTATTCCTACGACATAATATTTTTATTTTGGATAAAGTCTGTTGCCCGTTGTCTGTTGCTCGTTGTCTGTTAATCAATTCCGCAACCAAATGCGAACCTACTAATCCTGTACAACCTGTGATGAAAATCATAATGTTATTTTTCTGCAAAGATAAGATAAATCGCAATGCGTTTTCAAGCTTCAAAAACCTTTGTCTTGATTATTTGTTGTCAAAAAAATGATTATCTTTGAAAACTAAAAATAACATTATGAAGACGATTACAGACAAAATTCAAAATTCAAAAGATAAAAGGTTAAGATTTGTAACTTGCAGCTCACAGCTTATAGCATTAATATCACTTCTTACAATATCTATCTCTCTCAACGCGCAGCAGTTACAGTCGTTTTCTGATAAAAATTATAACGATAGGGTACAGACAGTCCTTCTTCATCCGACGACCGACTCTTTGGCAAAACCGATCATACATCTTAATGATATGATGGGAAAACTACATCTGCAATTCGATGTCTTCTCCAACGATGCTCCATATATGTATTATACTTTTATACATTGTAATAATGACTGGACTCAACAGTCTGATATTCAGAGTATAGAATATCTTAGCGGCTTTGATTCCGACGATATTGAGAATTACTCATTTTCTTTGAACACTATGGTGGATTATGTACATTTTGACCTCGTTTTTCCTACTGAAGATATGATTCCTAAGATTTCTGGAAATTATCTTCTTATAGTGTTTGAAAATGAACTTTCGCCTGAGAATGTGTATTTTACGCGGAGATTTATGATTGTCGATGACAAGGCGAGTTTTAATGTCAGCATTCCTCGTTATCCATTCGACTTGAATC
This sequence comes from Bacteroidales bacterium, assembly GCA_045591245.1. Lineage (GTDB taxonomy): Bacteria > Bacteroidota > Bacteroidia > Bacteroidales > F082 > Limimorpha. The sequence continues at coordinate 18,051 of JAZNSO010000038.1, read as the reverse complement.
TCGGTACCGACAAGCAGCAGATTGAGATGAACATTTCATATCCTGATATCTTTAATTCCTTGGCTGAGCAATATTCTAATGTCACGATACAGCAGAACGGACGTTGGGACAATGCGGTGATGGGTCTGAAACCTACTTATGTTTATCCTGATTATCTTTCTTACGAAAATAATGTAAAAACAGTCTTTAATCCTGGAAATCAATTTCGTAGAATTAATACGAGTAATCTGAACAATCGTCCGGAGCAGACTCGTACGGTAGAAATGTCGCGTGATTATTATGTGGTGGAATTATATCCCGATCAGAAGCGCAACCTTCATACTTATCTTAACGAGACGGATTTGTTTGGTGAGAAGGTGATATATCTGGAGCGTGATGACAGAGCGGCAGCGACGGAAGCTGATTATGTGATGGTGGAATTTTTCTTGGAATGGGTACCTGTTATGGATAATCATGATGTCTATGTCATGGGCGCGATTACAGACTGGAATTTTGATGAGAAAAATAAGATGGTATATGATTATGAGAGAAAGGGCTATGCATTAAATCTTCTTTTGAAACAAGGTTATTATGACTATATATATGCCGTTAAGGAAAAGAACCAGACGGTTGCAGATGTAGGAGTTGTGGCAGGCAATTTCTGGGAAACCGTCAATGAATATACTATTTATTTGTATCTTTTCGATTCGGTCCAAAATTACGATCAACTTATAGGAGTAAAGACCATCTTGTCACATTAATCGATATGTCGGAAGAGAGAATTACATTATTCGCAGAGATATTACTGCCTTTGCCAATACCTGGTACCTACACTTACCGAGTTCCTTTTGAACTGAATCATAAGGTTAGAGTTGGGCAGCGTGCTGTTGTGCAGTTTGGAAGGACAAAAATATTGTCGGGTTTGATAATGTCTTTCACTGACGCAGTCCCTGATTGTAATGCTGTGAAATATCTTCTTGACATTCTTGACGATGACCCTGTCGTTAATGAAAATCAACTGAAACTTTGGAATTGGATTGCATCTTATTATATGTGTTATCTTGGCGAGGTGATGCAGGCTGCTTTGCCTTCCGCCTTGAAACTGTCGAGTGAATCTAAAATATCAATGGCGGAAGATATAGATGCAGACAGCATGACGCTGTCAGACAACGAATTCCTTATAGTAGAAGCTCTTCAAATCCAACCGCAGCTTACTATAACAGAGGTTAGCAAGATAATAGGATATAAGAAAGTAATGCCGCTCATCAAGACGATGATTGAAAAGAAAATCATTGTGATGCATGAGGAATTACAGCAGAAATATAAGGTGAAATATGAGCGATATGTAAGACTTTCAAATGATTATCGCGATGAAGAAAAAATTCACGAGTTGATGGATTCTCTCTCGAAAAGAGCATATAAACAATTGGAACTTATAATGGCGTTCTTTGTGTTGGGAGGCTCTGTCGATAATGATGTCAAGGCTTCCGACTTGTTGAAAAAAGCAAATGCTAATTCATCAATATTAGCGTCGATGGTAGAGAAAGGAATCTTCGAGACTTATCAGAAAAGAATAAGCCGCCTAAAGGAATATAAAGCTTTGACAGATGTTTCGTCGATTGTTCTTACTGAGAAACAGTATGATGCGTTTGATGAGATACATAAAGGTTTTGAAGGAGAGAAGCCAGTTTTGTTGCATGGCGTGACAGCAAGCGGTAAGACGGAAATTTATATCAAGTTGATACAAGAGACTTTGGATGCAGGCAAGCAGGTCTTGTATTTGCTTCCTGAAATTGCTTTGACGGAGCAGATAATAAATAGGTTGAAGAAATATTTTGGTGATAGGGTAGGAGTTTATCATTCGCGTTACGATAATAACGAGCGTGTTGAGATATGGCAGCAGGTCATCAATTTCAGGAATTCGGAAGATATTGAGAATGTTAAGGATTTTAAATATCAGATTATCATAGGTTCACGTTCGTCAATTTTTTTGCCTTTTAGTGATTTAGGTTTGATTATCGTTGATGAAGAACATGACAGTTCGTTCAAGCAGATAGATCCCGCACCGCGTTATTCGGCTCGCGACCTCGCTGTCGTCTTAGCAAAAATGTTCCACGCTCGCCTCCTTCTTGGCTCTGCAACTCCTTCATTTGAATCGTATTACAACGCAAAACAAAATAAATATCATCTTGTCTCTATAACAGAACGCTACGGCGGTGTGGAAATGCCAGACATCGTCGTCGATGACTTGAGAGTCGCGATGCGCCGTAAAATGATGCAGGCTAATTTCGGCAAGACTTTAGTCGATGCTATGAACAAGACTCTCGAAGAGAAAAATCAGGTTATTTTGTTCCAAAATCGTCGCGGATTCTCGCTTAGAATTGAATGCGACCATTGTAATTATATACCTCAGTGTATCAACTGTGATGTCAGTTTGACTTATCACAAAAATCAGAATATCCTGAAATGCCATTACTGCGGTTACACTGCAAATGTTCCGACGGAATGTCCTTCGTGCAAAAGTACCGATTTGAAGATGCACGGCTTTGGTACAGAACGTATTGAAGATGACTTGAAAGTAGTTTTCCCGGAGGCTCGCAGCGCACGCTTGGACTTGGATACCACGAGGACTAAAAACAGTTATCAATATATTCTTGAACAGTTTCAGAATAAAGAGACTGATATTCTTGTTGGAACACAAATGGTTACTAAAGGTCTCGACTTCGATTCCGTGAAAACCGTCGGAATATTGAACGCCGATAATATGCTTACATTCCCTGACTTCAGGGCATACGAAAGAAGTTTTCAGTTGATGGAGCAGGTGAGCGGACGAGCTGGAAGGAAGGGGGAGAAAGGAAAGGTGATAGTTCAGACATATCAGCCGCAACATCCTGTGATTCTCAACGTGATGAGCCATGATTATGTGAAGTTTTATGAGGAACAGATGCCGATACGCCGCCAATTCAACTATCCTCCTTATTCGAGGCTCGTTATGATAAAACTTAAAGATATTGACAGTCAAAAACTTAATAAGGCTGCCGATGGACTGGCAAAGATATTGCGTCAGGTTTTTAAGGAAAACTTCCTCGGACCAGAATATCCTGTTGTTTCAAGAGTTAAAAATTTGTATATCAAACAGATGATGATAAAAATAAGCAAAGACCTTAACTCTGGCATGGTTAAAGATTTCATCAGAAACACTATAGAAGATTTTAAGCGTAACAATGATTTTAAATCGGTGAAGATACAAGTCGATGTTGATCCGATTTGATTCGACCTAAAGACTCTCAGTGATTTTTATATAAGACAAAAAAAAGAGCGATCAAAAAGACCGCTCTTTTAAGCATATTGTTTTATCTCTTATTTAACAACAACTTTTGTAGTGTGGCTGAAACCGTTAGCTTCAACTGTGCAGAAATATACACCACTATTAAGATCGTTGATTGAGATGCTGTTGTTACCTGTTGCTAAGTTTGTGTTAACAACTTTAACTGTTTGACCTGCTAAATTTGTGAAAGTGATCATAGCGTCAGCATTCATTGAAGAAGCAACATTGATCATATCTGTAGCTGGGTTTGGATATACGTTATAAACAACGTCTCTTTCGATTTGTTCTTCAACACTAATTGGAATATATTCAGAGCTGATTTTACCTACGTAAAGGATGCTTTCTGAATATTGTTGTTGTGAAGGATATGTACCATGAGCGAAACCTAATTCACCGTCAGCGAGGTATGAGAATACGAATTCGCCTGATACTGCAGGATTTGGAACAGCTGTTACGCAAGTAGCTTCGTCATACATGTGTGTGAATTCCTCAACGAAGAAGTTGTCAGCAGCGACGAGCCATTCTGTTTCACCTTTTGGCAAGTAGCTAACGTATGGAGTTCTGAATAAATACATTTCAGCTGGACGAGTTTGGTCTGGAGCTGAATAAGCAACTGCTAAGTTACCTTGTGCGTCAACAGCGATTGATGGATATGCAGAGATACATCCGCCAAATTGTGAACTATAGTCTCCTGCTTGTCCATCTATTGTTTGACCGTCGAAAATCATATCGTTAGTAATTTCTGTCCACCATGTTTCTGGATGTGGAGGAATCCAGCCGCAGAACAATGTGCTGTCGAAAGCTGCCTGATATGCATCTGGGTCATCTTCTGCTGGGAACCAAAGTTGAAGAGCACTGTGAGGGTCGCCTTCAATACGAGGTTGGATTGGTTGACCATACGACTCATTCCAATATGCTATACCATCCATTGGAAGACCTGACCAAATAGACCATGACAATCCATCAGGTGTTAATTCGCTGTGGCTGATGCAACCTACAGACATAGCTACGTGAGCAATACCATCGTTGTCGATAGCGATTGTACCATGAGCTGGAACAAATAACTTTTCGAAGATAGAAGCTTCATCAGTGCCGAAGTCTAAGCCATAATATGGATTTTCCCAAACAATAACTCTTTCCCATGTTTCTCCGTTATCAGCTGATTTGCAAATAACAGCGTGACCTTGTATGCCACCGCAGTAGAAGAGAGCTACGTTGTCACCATTTGTAGCGATAGCATAGTCGTCAGCACTATAGAGGTTGTAGTGGTCACCATATTCGAAGAGAGGTCCGAATGAAACATCCCATGTTTGAGCGCCGTCGGTTGAGCGAGCATAGAATGTGTAAGAAGCGTTACCGTCGTTAGCATCTTGAGCTGCTGCGATAACATGGATAACATCGTTGTTAGCACCTGAAGTAGCAACTCTTGGCCATGTCATTGTTAAACCTGCTGGAAGACCTTCCAAACCTGTTGCATCTGGAATCTCACCAATTGTCCATTCACCTTCACCAGCTTTTTCTCTGATGTAGTAGTTAACTCTTTCTGAGTGGTTAACGATGATTTCACCTTCTGCACCCCATGGAGCGATTGAAGGCCAACCTGTTCTTTCAGCTTCGATACGAGCTTCTGGCATTTCGCCCCACTCGCTGCCGTCATAGTAGTTATAACCTGTACCACGGTCAGATGCAGAAGCGTTTTCAGCCATTGAGAATGTTGCAACAACACCGATAGAACCGTCATTTCTTTGATACATACGGTTTGCTAAGAATGAGTTTGACTGTAAGTCATACATTGTGTGTAAAACTTCAGATTCTTCACGATTTGAATATCTGTTGGTTACAACACTTTGTTGTGATTTAGGAGCAAATGTTTCAGCAGTATTAGTAACTACTTCTGTACCAAAAGCTGCTCCTTTAGTGACAGTGTGTTTTCTAAGTTCAGACTTAGAAACTGTCTTTTGTGCGAATGCACTAAATCCCATTACGAGACCTAATGAAAGTAAAAGAACTTTTTTCATTTTAATGCTATTTTAAGTTAATAATAAAGTTAATTTCATTTTACACTTCGAACTGCAAATATAATAATTATTCAAAAAATAAAGCATGTTTTTTTATTTTTTTGGATATTTTTTTTTAGTTAAAACTTATTCTTGCAAATTAACTAATTAATGAGTAATTTTACCGCTTAATTATTGAAAACATTTTTACATTAATTAATATAACAGAAAATGAAGAAAATCACTACATTAATCGTTGCGATTAGCTTTCTATTGTTCTCATGTTCAACAAATAACATCGAGAAACAGGATTTTGCCCAATATGTAAATCCTTTCATCGGAACAGGCGGACATGGCCACACCTATCCTGGCGCAGTGGCTCCTTTCGGTATGATACAGAACTCTCCCGACACTCGTATGGACTCTTGGGACGGATGTTCTGGCTACCATATCTCCGACACTACTATCTTAGGTTTCAGCTTAACACACCTTCAAGGAACAGGCTGCAACGACTATGGCGACTTTCGCTTCGCTCCTGTAACAGGAAAACCTTCATTCAATTCTGAAGACTATTCCTCTTCTTTCAAACATGAAAACGAAATCGCAAAAGCTGGCTATTATTCTGTCATCCTCGACGACTATAATATTAAGGTAGAACTCACAGCTGGCGAAAGAACTGCAATGCAACGCTACACCTTCCCTCAAACAAACGACGCTCACATCATCGTCGAACTTCAGGAATCGAATACTTCCGCCGAAACAATTCACGAGTCGTTCATTACAATAGAAAGCGACAACGCAATCAGCGGTTTCCGCCGCACAGGCCAATGGGCTTCTGACCAATTCCTTTATTTCTATGCTGAATTTTCAGAACCTTTCACAGGCTTCGGAATATGCTCTGATAATGTCGAACATCCTAATATGAAACATGCTGAGGGCAAAGACCTTCAAGCTTGGTTAGACTTCGACGCTACTGACGGCAAACCTATAGTGATGCGCGTCGCTACTTCAGCTGTCGACGTGGAAGGTGCAAAGAAAAACTTAGCTTCAGAAATCACCGACTTCGATTTCGACAAACTCGCTCAGAAGACATACGACTATTGGAACGATGAACTCAACCGTATCAATATCAATACTGTCGTTAACGAAGAAGACAAAGATATTTTCTACACATCTTTATATCATTGTTTCGCTGTGCCAAATCTTTTCTCAGACGTTGATGGTCGCTATCGCGCTCACGACAAGAAGATCTACCAAAGCGACAGACCTCGTTACACTGTCTTCTCTTTGTGGGATACTTTCAGAACAGAACATCCTTTGCTCACTCTCATCCAAAGAGAACGCAGCCGCGACATCATCAACACATTTATTAATAATTACGAAACTGGTGGCGTTGTCCTTCCTGTATGGGAACTCGCTGCTAACGAGACATACTGTATGATTGGCTATCACGCAATGCCTGTCATCGCCGACGCTTATTTCTCAGGAATCGACGGCATCGACTATGAAAAGGCTTTGGACGCAATGGTTAACAGCGCTAACAAAGAACACTTCGGCGTTGGTTGCTACAAAGAATATGGTTTCATTCCTTCTAACTGCGAGGGCGAGTCGGTTTCAAAAACTCTCGAATATGCTTACGACGACTGGTGCATCGCACGATTGGCTGAAGCTCTCGGCAAACAAGACATCGCTGACGAATTCTATCAAAGAGCTCAATATTACAAGAACTTATACGACCCATCAACGAAGTTCTTCCGCGGAAAAAGAAACGCTTGCTTCGTGACTCCATTCGACCCGACACAGGTCAACTTCATGCTCACAGAAGCTAATACATGGCAATATAACTTCTTCGTCCCACAAGATGTCAACACTCATATCGAGATGATGGGCGGCGAGAAAGCTTACGACAGAAAACTCAACGAGCTCTTCAATTCTTCTTCAGAAATGACAGGCCGCGTGCAATCCGACATCACTGGTCTCATCGGTCAATATGCTCACGGCAACGAACCAAGTCACCACATGGCTTACCTTTATAATTATTTAGGAAAACCTACTAAGACACAGAAACTCGTCAACAAGATTATGTACGAATTATATACAGATCAAGCTGATGGTTTGTGTGGCAATGAAGACTGCGGTCAGATGTCGGCTTGGTATGTTATGAGCGCAATGGGATTCTATCCTGTAACACCAGCGAGCGGATATTACGTAATAGGCGTTCCTCACTTTGAAGAGATGACATTAAGTCTCGAAAACGGAAAGACATTCACTGTCATAGCAAACAACTTGTCAAGAGAAAACCGTTACATCGAATCGGTGAAACTTAACGGCAAGAAATTAGACCGTAGCTATATCTACTTCGACGAGGTTTATAATGGCGGCAAGTTAGAATTCGAGATGACAAACAAACGTAACTCTACATGGGCTACAGAAGCAGAAAACTCACCTAAGCAAAGAATCGACAATCCTATCATAGTGACGACTCCTGTTTTGAAAGTCGCTTCTGATGTCTTCTTCTCAATATTGGATGTAGAGATAAGTCATATCGATGCTGACGCCAAGGTTTATTATACCGTCGACGGCAGCACTCCTAATGAAAGCAGCACACTCTACACTGCTCCGTTTGTAATCAACGAAAGCGCAGATGTAAGGGCAGTCGCGATAAAAGACGGCAAGAAGAGCAATGTTGTCGAAGGCAACTTCAAGAAGATTGCAGCAGGAAGAACCATCAAGATTGAAAACAGATACAACTCGCAATATGAGGCTGGCGGTGACATCGCGCTCATCGACTTCCAAAGAGGCAGCAACAACTTCCGCGTCGGAACATGGCAAGGTTATCACGGCGTTGACCTCATCGCTACCGTCGATTTAAGTGAGGTACAAGAAATAGAACAAGTAGGAGGCAGCTTCTTGCAAGATCAGAAGTCATGGATTTTCATGCCAAAACAAGTCGAGTTCTTCATCTCCAACGATGGCAAGAACTTCAAGTCGATCGGCGTAGTAGAGAATCACATCTCACAAGAGACAGAGGAACCTGTCATGCACGAGTTCTCTATCGACAAGAAATTCTCGGCAAGATACATCAAGATGGTTGCAAAGAAAATTGATGCTTGCCCTGACTGGCATGTCGGTGCTGGCGAGCCAGGATGGATCTTCTGCGATGAAATCGTGATAAAGTAGTCCACGAATCGACACGAATATAACACGAATTTAAAAAAAAGACATCGCAAGTGAAAAGCGATGTCTTTTTTTAGTTGCTGAGATGCTAAGTTACAGTAACTTATTTCTAATTAATCCATTTCTTTCCTCAACTTTCAATTTTCAAGACACACGTCCGTGTGCCTCTACGAGAGATTCATCTTACGACAAACTGTTAATTCTCCAAAATCCTAAAAGACTGTTGGCCGTTGTCTGTTGTCCGTTGACATTCAAATCAACTTTCAATTTTCAATTTTCAACTTTCAATTTTCAACTTTCAATTAGTATTCCATTTCTCCGCTTTCACCTCCCTCGAAGCTGTCGCCTCCGCTGCCAGAAGGTCTTCTCTTTTGTTGCTGCTGGTTGATGCGGTAGTTGAAGTTAAGTGTTATTGATGTTGTGCTCCAAGTGCTTTCGCTATATTGCCAGAAATTGTCGCCCCACGACTCACCTCCATGTTGACGGCTGCCAAAGACGTCACGGATGTTAAGAGAGATAGTGGCGTTTTTGTTAAACACATCGCGTGAAGCAGCGAAGTCGCACCAATAGTTAGCGTCGCGGTAGCCGAGAGGTTCTTCACGAGGTCCCATATAACGTCCTGTAAGTTGCAAGTCGCACACATTCTTTATTCTAAATTTAGAAACTATACGAGCAAAAGTATTGTATGAATCCGTCACATAATGTCTATTGTTCCAATCTCCTACAGTATTAGATTTGAAGAAGTTGATACTGCCGTTTATGTTCCACCATTTGAGGATGTCTAATGAAGCAACGAGTTCAACGCCATAGTCATCGCTGATACCGAAGTTCTCTGGACGGCTGTAAGAAACGTCACCTATAACGGTAGTGAAATGACGTATCACATCAGTGCTGTGACGATAATATGCTGTAAAGTTGATATTTCCTTTTTCCCAGAAACGAAGATAAGAAATCTCGTAGCTGTCCGTATAGACTGGTTGCAAGCCAGGGTTACCAGTTCTGATGTTACGGTCGTCGTTGAAAGAACTGAAAGGAGCCATCTGTCCATACCAAGGACGACGGATACGACGAGCGTAGCTTGCCTGCACCTGATCGACTTCTGTCAACGAATAATTAAGGTGTGCTGTTGGGAAGATGTCAGAATATCTCTGGTCGTTTCTCTGGTCGGTGTTTTTGAGATAAGTGTCGATGAGTGTAAATTCATAACGCAATCCGACTTGTCCTGAGAAGCGACCGAACTCTCTTCCGTAGCTACCATACAAAGCTGCTACCTGTTGATTATAATCGAAGTCGTGAGTATAGTCTCCAAGAATAGAATCGTTTTCTGTCACCATCATATTATTATTTATCCAGCGTCCGGTATATTTACCGCCGAGTTCCACTACCGATAGTCCGTAACGATGAACGAAATCAACTGTAGCCTGAAGATTTTGCTGAGCCTCTTCTGCCAAGGTTTTCTGATTCAAACTAAAGGAAGGAATATTGTTATCCATATCTTCCTGTGTCAAGAACTCAGCGTCGACGATATCGGACCATTCTTTATCAGAGTTGGAAAAATAGCGTACCGATGCTTTAAGCGAATTGTCTTTAGAACCGAAATATTTGTCGTAAGAGAGAGTATATTCCATCATAGGTCTTTCGTTGAACCAGTCTTCGGTACGTCTTGAGAAATTCTGCAAGCCTTCAAACGGGAAGTTATCGATATAAGTAACGCTTGGAGTGTTATGACCATCCGATTGGCGATACATTGCGCTGAAAGTCAAGATGTCGTCATCGGTGAAATAATAGTCAAATCCGCCTCGAATGTTATGACCTTTTCTGTTACGATTACGATAAGTAAACTGTTCAGTTATCTGAGTAGCGTCGTCATGATTGCCGAGTGTAGGGTCGTAACCATATAATCCTTCGTAATATTCTGTAATGGTGTAACCGTCACTTATATCATCGCGATAGTTGAAGTTATAGTTGGCGAACACATTGAATTTCTTGAATCTATAATTAAGGCTTGCGCCTAAGCCTGTCTGGAATGGGAAATCTTCTTTAAAGAACTTTTCTCCCCACTGTACTGGGAAACCTCCGCGGAAATCGACGGATGCATTGAAACCTTTTCTCTTGTCTTTTTTAAGAACAATATTGATGATACCCGCTGTACCTTCAGCGTCGTATCTAACAGAAGGATTTGTCACGACTTCGATTCTCTCTATCATATCAGCTTGAAGGCTACGTAGAGCATCTTGTGTGCTGACGCCAGCGAGCCCCGACATCTTACCATCGACGAGAATCTGGACGCCGTCGTCGCCTCTGAGGCTGACATTACCTTCCACATCGACATTGACAGAAGGTATGTTATCGAGAACTTCAATGGCGTTTCCAGCAGTGCTGCTCACGTCTTTTCCTACATTAAAGACACGTTTGTCGAGAGTCATCGTCATAGTACTTTTCTCTGCAACTATTTCAACCTCATCGAGCAATTCAGAATCTGGATTCATATAGATTTCTCCCAAAGAAACAGTAGATTTTTCGTCGTTAACGGTAATGTTTATCGTCTTTGTCTTATATCCCATGAACTGTATTACAGCGTAATATTTTCCAGGTTTGACTTTCAATGAAAATGTGCCTTTATCATCGCTGATAACACCTGTTGCCAAAGTTGAATCTTGAGCATAAAAAAGACTGATTGTCGCATATTCAAGCGGGCTATCAGTCTCAGAATCTATAAGTTTGCCTTTTATCTCGCCACCTTCTGTCATAGAAGTTTCCAATTCAGAAGCAAAGATATTGTTTGTGACTACCAATGAAACAAACAACGAAAATAACAATATTAATTTTTTCATATAAAATGGTAAAGATAAAGTTAAAAAATCTCGTTTTCGGTGGCGAAAGATAACAAAATTTATGCCATAAAACCATCTTTTACGATTACAAACTGAAAAAATGAAGAGTAAGAATCATTGGGGAAAATATGCTCATTGGAGGTTTGTATAAAAAAATCCCTGGTTGTTGTAGCCAGGGATTTTTTTAGAATCAAGTAACTTGTAAATTATCACTTAACTTCGCCTTTACGTGCCGAGTACATGAAACGGAAGGCGCCACATTTACGTAGTTCTTGTTTAACATCGGTGACGAGACCCATTCTTACTTCTTCGTGTACTTTCAATGAAGTTGTGAGGAGAGGGCGGTCAGCTTCGCTACGAGCCAAACGTTCTGCTTCAATATAAGGAATAATATCAGTTACTCTTGAATATTGGTCGTTAAGCTGAATACGAGACTCTGTACCATAGATTTTAGTATTGGTAGGAGGTCCGATGTAGATGTAGCTAACTAAAGATTTTCTTTCTAATTTTTGAACTTCTGTTGCCGCAGGCAAACTCATTTTTACCTTCAATGAGACTTCGCGCATGGAGGTTGTAACCATGAAGAAGAATATCAACATGAAGATAATGTCAGGCATGGAACCAGTACTCATTGCTGGTACTTCCTTAGCTTCGTCTGATCTATACTTTGATGCCATAATAATAATCTCCTATTTTTAATATGCTTCTGGTTCAGCCTCTGAAATACGGACAGGAACAGCTTTGTTGATAGCATCGATCTTGCCCTCATCTGTTAAGTCTGCAAAATGTTGTCCGAAGTATCTCATCGACAATTCGTCTTTACGTTCATTAAAAGCTCTTGTCAATTCATTTTGAACGCTGATGTACATTGCATACGAAGTACCGCGGTCATTCTTCAATGAAACGACACCTTTGCTTATCATGACTGGTTCTGAAATAAGTTCAATTTCTTTGACCTCAACTTCAGGAGCCTTTTCATCATTTGGACGTGGTGTGATAAACTCTTTAGTCATCTCCTTAAGTGTAGTAATATCACCAGGTTTATTATTGACTAACATCTTATCATATTTATTAATCATCACGTTCATGATGTTTCTTTCTTTGACTTTGATGTCCATTTCCGGATCTTCAACTGGTGGAGGAAGACGACGGATAATACCGCTATCAACGTCCATAGTTGTTGTAACGAGGAAGAATATCAATAGCAAAAAAGAGATGTCGGCCATTGAACCTGCATTTAGATCCGGTACTTTCTTTTTTTGTTTAGCCATATTGATATTATCTTAATTAGTTAAATAGTTTTGCTACTGCTGAATATATAACTGCTGCTATTGTTCCGCCAAGCATGATATAAACGACCATCATAAGGAAGTCGCAAACTGCTTCTGCACCTTGGGTGATACCCATAGATTCCAAATATTCTTGGCTTAATGTTGCACCTGGAGAAATTAACCAAGCTACCAATGCCACTACTGCGAATAAGCCGATAGCGATTCCTATTTTCTTTAAGTTACCAGGATTAACAATAGCTCCGTAAATAGGTGAGAAGAGTATAGACAAGACGAGCAATATGACGAGTGCGTAAGTCATATACATTTGAAGGTCGGCACTTGACTCTCCTTTTACTACGCAGATAGCAAGGATTATGACAATGATGCCCATGAGACCCCAAAGCCCGTATTTACAATATTTTAATAATTTTTCTTCCATTGTTAACTGTTTTTATGGTTAACGATAATTAGTTTTTCTTTGACTTTGAATAGTCGTTCAAGATATCCATGAAGCTGATTGTGCTGTCTTCCATGTCATTCAAGATACCTTCGATCTTGTTGAGGATGAAGTTATAAGCGACTTGGAGAATCATAGCTGTGATCAAACCGAAAACTGTTGTCAACAAAGCAACCTTCATACCTGATGCAACGATAGTAGGGCTGATGTCACCTGCTGCAGCGATGTCGTCGAAAGCTTGAACCATACCGATAACTGTACCGAAGAATCCCAAGTTAGGACCTAAAGCGATACACAATGTAATCCAGCTTGAACCGCTTGAAAGGTTACCGTTCATAACTGAACCGTAAGAAATCATAGCTTTTTCTACTTCATCAAGACCGTCGTTGTAACGCATCAAACCTTGATAGAAGATACTTGCGACAGGACCGCGTGTGTTACGACAAAGTTCTTTAGCTTTTTCAATACCACCTTGATTCAAAGCTGTTTCTAAGTCAGCAACCAATTTCTTGGTGTTTGTTGTGCTTAATGTTAAATAAATGATTCTTTCGATTGAGATAGCCAAACCGAGAACTAAAACTACGAGAACGAGAGTCATGAAACCCCAACCACCATCAATGTATTGTTTCTTAAGAACTTCGTGGAATGTTGGTTCAGCTTCTTCCTCTGTCATTGTTGTTGTTTCTACAACTTCTTCAACTGGAGCTGCTTCTTCAACTGGAGCTGCTTCTTCAGCTGCTACTTCTTCTGCAGGAGCTGCCTCTTCAGCAGGAGCTGCTTGTTCTGTTTGTGGAACGTTTTCTTCTTGCTGTGCAAGAACTGAATTGCTGATACCGAATGTCATAAAACCAGCAATTGTGAGTAAAGCAATTAATTTTTTCATAATTAGAAATGTTGATTACTACTTTTTAATTTTTTTGATTGATTACTTATTTTAATTTAACTTAGTTTAATTTTCTTTATCTATGATTCTCAATTTCCTGCGGAGAGAGCGGGATTCGAACCCGCGATACCCTTTTGGAGTATACACACTTTCCAGGCGTGCTCCTTAAACCACTCGGACATCTCTCCTATTTAAGGTTTATGAAATTCTCGCCAAAGTTACATATTTTTTTCTTTTGTAAGAAAATTATTTTTAAACATTTTTACTTTTTTATTGTTATCTTAACTATTGTCTTATCAGGACATTTACATTATCTAAATTGATTACAACTTTTTTTATATATCTTTTCTCTCTAAAAAATGATAATATTTGTCAACAAATGTAGGACGTAGAATCATTAAACCTTAATATACGTTGACTATAACGTAATTTCACCTCTGATTGGTATTTGCAGCAATTCTTTGACTTTTTCGGCAGGATACCCTTCTCCTAATAAATACATCAGTTTTGCTATTGCCGACTCTGTTGTGATGTCGTGACCGCTTAAAACTCCGATTCTGTTTAAATCGAGACTTGTTTCATAACGTCCCATTTCAACGGAACCTGATTTGCATTGTGTTACATTGTAAATTATCAGTCCTTTTTCGATGGATTCTTTCAAACCGTCAATAAACCAAGGTGCTGTAGGAGCATTGCCAGAACCGTAAGTCTCTATGATGAGTGCTTTTAAATTAGGCGTATTCAATGTGTGTTGGACGAATTCCTTGGTGATGCCTGGGAACAATTTCAAAATGGCTACATTGTTGTCCAATTGGGTATGTAATTTTAACCTTTTGAAATTAGGTTTCATTATATATTCCTTATTATATTTGATGCGCACCCCTACATCTGCCAATGATGGATAGTTGCCAGAGACGAAAGCGTTGAAATGTTCCGCGTTGTGTTTGGTAGTTCTGTTGCCTCTTAATAATTGATTTTCAAAGAATATCGTGACTTCAGGGACCATTGCAGTGTCTTCGTCTTTGGCGGCTGCAATCTCAATGGCGGCTATTATGTTCTCTCTGCCATCGCTTCTTACCATTCCCATCGGTAATTGCGAACCCGTAAAGACTACGGGCTTGTTAAGATTTTCTAACATAAAACTCAATGCAGAAGCGGTATATGCCATGGTGTCTGAACCATGCAAAACTACAAATCCGTCATATTTCTCGTAACAGCTTTCTATCTTCTTCGCCAATGTTACCCAAAAGTCTGGCGTCATGTTTGAAGAGTCGATGAGATTATCGAATGCGTAGAAGTCCAACTGATAATCTAAATTCCTCAAAACCGGCAAGTGGTCGTATAAATTGTCAAAGTCGAAAGGTACTAAACTGCCTGTCTGAGGGTCTTGCATCATGCCGATGGTGCCTCCTGTATAAAGTATCAATAGTGATGTTTTTTCTCCTGACATAATCTTAAATTTTATGTTATAAATTGAATAATCTTTTGGCGTTATCTGTCGTTGCTGATGCAACTTCTTTTATATCAATGTTTTTTACTTCCGCTATTTTCTTTGCGACTTCAATCATGTATGATGGTTCGTTGCGTTTACCTCTGAAAGGAACGGGTGGAAGATAAGGGTCGTCAGTTTCTAATATTATTTTATCTAAAGGAATTTCTCCTAAAAAACTTTTAACGTCACAATTTTTATATGTGATGACTCCTCCTAATCCTAAATGAAATCCAAGTGAAATTGCGATGTCGGCTTGCTCTTTAGTGCCGTTGAAACAATGGAATACACCACTAAGATTGCCGTCTTGTTCGCTTTCTAATACCTTGAACATTAAATCGAAGGCTTCTCTCGTATGAAGTGAAACCGGAAGATGAAGTTGTTTTGCCCAGTGTAACTGTTCTTTCAAAACCTCAACTTGATGTTTCTCAAATGTCTTGTCCCAATATAGGTCAAGACCTATCTCGCCAACTCCAATCCAGCAATTCTTTTCCATTTCTTTTTCTATCACAGAGAGGTGCTGTTTGTAGTCTTCTTTTACTCCTTCAGGATGAAGTCCCATCATTACGCGACAATTCTCGGCGTGACTTTCGTAAAAATCCATCATTGGTTTGATGGTGCTTTTATCTGTATTTGGAAGCAATAACATCTTTATGTCAGCGTCAATTGCCCTTTGAAACACTGATTCTCTGTCGGTGTCGAAAGCTTCATCGTAGATATGTGAATGTGTGTCGATGTACATTGTTCTAGTATAAGAAGTTGTCGTAAGGGTATCTGATGGCATGCATGTCTTTTATTTCCTTATATAATAAGTCTCTGAATTCTTGGTAGTTGTCTTTTTCTACAGCAGAGATGAAAATGCATGAGTTTCCTTTCGCCATCCATGTTTTTTTCCAATCTTCCAAAGAATAGTTGCTTTTTGTGATAGGAGTGAGGTCGTCTTCCTCTTTTTCAATAAATTTATATGCATCAATTTTGTTGAAAACCATAATGACTTTTTTGTCGCCGGCTCCGATTTCGTTAAGAGTTTTGTTGACAACTTCTATTTGAGACTCGAAGTCGGGATGAGAAATATCAACAACATGAAGCAGAATGTCAGATTCTCTTACTTCATCCAATGTTGATTTGAAAGACTCTACGAGCTGATGCGGCAGTTTTCTTATGAAACCTACAGTGTCTGACAATAGGAAAGGAAGATTTTCCACTACTACTTTGCGTACTGTCGTTTCCAAAGTGGCGAACAATTTGTTTTCTGCAAAAACGTCCGATTTGCTTAAAAGATTCATTATTGTTGACTTGCCGACATTGGTATAACCTACCAAAGCCACTCTTACGAGTTGTCCGCGGTTTTTGCGCTGGACAGTTTTCTGCATATCTATTTCTTTAAGTCTTTCTTTAAGACTTGTAATTTTGTCGCGGATGATACGTCGGTCGGTCTCAATTTCCTTTTCGCCCGGACCTCTCAGACCAATACCGCCCTTTTGACGTTCCAAGTGTGTCCACATACCCGTCAGTCGTGGAAGCATATATTGATATTGTGCGAGTTCCACCTGTGTCTTGGCGTGTGCTGTTCGTGCGTTTTTTGCGAAGATGTCTAAAATAAGGTTTGTTCTGTCAAGGATTTTGCATTCTAATTCTTTCTCAATGTTGCGAAGCTGAGTCGGCGTAAGTTCATCGTCGAAGACTGCCATCGTGATGTTTTCGGCTTTGATGTACTGTCGTACTTCTTCCAATTTACCTGTGCCTAAATATGTTACGCTGTTAGGATGGTCGAGAGGTTGTATGAAGCGGGCAACAGGTACGCCGCCTGCTGTCTCGACTAAAAATGCGAGTTCTTCCAAATATTCTTCCGTACGTTCTCTGTTTTGCTGCTGTGTGCTGACAGCCACCAAAACTGCTGTTTCCTGCTTCTTTTCGTATACTACAAACTCAGCCATATTTTAAGTTGAAAGTTAAAATTGAAAAATTAATACCTTAAACCAATTAATCAAAAACTTCTAAAACCAATAATTTCTCTAACTTCCTTTATTGTCTTACTTGCACTTTCGTGTGCTTTTTCCGCGCCCATTCGTGCAACTTTCTTGATATATTCGTCATCGTTAGAGAGTTCGATGATGCGTTCGCGGAACGGTGTCACGACTTTAATCATATCTTCTGCAAGTTGTTTCTTCATGTCGCCGTAGCGGATGCTCATGTTGTTATACGCCTCATCGAAGAATTGGACTGTCTCTGGTTTCGACACTATCTTCATCAGGTTAAAGAGGTTTTGTATAGGTTCAGGTTTAGTCTGGTTAGGTTCAGTAGGACCGCTGTCGGTGACGGCGCGCATCACTTTCTTACGTATCGACTTATCATCTTCACATAGGAATATGGCGTTGCCTTCACCTTCCGATTTTCCCATCTTGCCGCTGCCATCTAATCCTGGTACTTTGATAAGGTCGTTGCCGAAGTTGAAAGCTTGTGGCACAGGGAAATAATCTATTCCGTATATGCGGTTGAAGCGTTCTGCGAAATCGCGGGCTTTTTCCAGATTCTGTTCTTGGTCTTTTCCGACAGGAATGTAATTAGATCTGTGAACCAAAATGTCGGCTGCCATCAAAGTAGGGTAGGTGAGAAGACCAGCATTGACGTTATCT
>JAZNSO010000037.1:0-4986 GCA_045591245.1 Bacteroidales bacterium | reverse complement strand
AACTCAAGTTCAAGAAATAGTATAACTTATAGATATGCCGTTTAAATTTTAAGTTAATAAACAAATAAACATTTATCATGAAAAAAAATATCATTATCATTGTATTGTTTGCAGCATTTATGTGCTCATGTAACGAAAGATATAGTATAGCAGAAAGTATTCCTGACATCGAAGGTTCTTGGAAATGGCATTCCTCTATAGTTGGAGGCGTTATCGGTATTTATCCGGCTGAAATATACAATCCCGACTGCTATCTGATATTTGAAAAAGACAATCTTTTGAGCATAAAAGATGGTGAAGAGTATATCATATATCAGGAAGAGTTTATAGTAACAAAACCCAAAAACATCCCTTTAACACCAAGCGGTACTCCTGCTGGTGAATACATGATTGAACTACCAAAGGATATCAATAAAGCAATAGAAAATTATTTTGCGAATCATAATCATGATATATATGTGGATGGTTATGTCAGCATCTCTATCGAAAACAATAATACAATGCTTAACATTATTAAAGAACCAAATGTAGAAAGTGTCAATTACATCGGTTCACATTATACTAGACAGAACCCAAAGCATCACTAAAGAAGACTATCAGAATGCATTAGGCAATTAATAAAACATTTCAAATTACAATATAAGCAGCCATCATTTCAATGTCATTTTCTTTCAAAAAATCATATAATTTTTTATCGTGCGTTGTGTAAAAATGCACGATTTTTTTTATTATCTTTGCACATAATCTTACATCATTAATTAGATAATAAATATATCATTTTACATATAACAAGAAATGACAGAAGAAGTAAAAAATGTTGCTGCAAGTAATTATAACGCAAGCAATATTCAGGTTTTAGAAGGTTTGGAAGCAGTACGCAAACGTCCTGCCATGTATATAGGCGATGTTAACGTCAGAGGTTTGCATCATTTGGTTTATGAAGTCGTAGATAACTCCATCGATGAGGCGATGGCTGGTTATTGCAACACTATAGACATAAAGATTTTAAAAGACAACTCTATCCGCGTGGCTGACAATGGTCGTGGTATCCCAACAGGATGGCACGAGAAAGAACAACGCTCAGCTCTTGAAGTGGTTCTCACAGTGCTTCACGCCGGAGGTAAATTCGACAAAGGCTCTTATAAAGTATCAGGCGGTCTCCACGGCGTCGGTGTAAGCTGCGTCAACGCTCTCTCGAAACATCTCACTGCAGAGATTCACCGCGAAGGAAAGATATTCAAACAAGAATATGAATACGGCAAACCGATAACAGAAGTTGAAGTCATAGGCGAAGCCGATGATACAGGAACCATCATCACCTTCACTCCAGACGATTCAATATTCCTTACAACAATATACGACTACGAGACTTTGTCGAAACGTATGCGCGAACTCACATATCTCAACAGAGGTATCAGCATAACATTAACAGACGAACGCGAGACTGACGAAGATGCTAATATCATTCAGAAAAGCGAAGTCTTCCACTCTGAAAACGGTCTCGCCGACTTCATTGATTATTTGGACAAAAACCGCGAGAAGATAACACCGGAACCAATCACCATCGCTGGTGAGAGCGACAACGTGCCGGTGGAAATCGCGTTACAATATAACACCTCATTCTCAGAAAACCTTCACTCATACGTAAACAATATCAACACTCACGAAGGCGGCAGCCACCTCTCAGGATTCCGCCGCGGCTTGACACGTACACTCAAGTCATACGCTGAGAAACAAGGCATGTTCGCCAAGCTGAAATTCGAGATCAACGGCGACGACTTCCGTGAAGGCTTAACAGCAATCATCTCCGTCAAGGTTCCGGAACCACAGTTCGAAGGACAGACAAAGACAAAACTCGGCAATAGCGAAGTGATGGGCATAGTCGATAAGATCGTCAGCGACCGTCTCAATAACTATTTGGAAGAACATCCAAAAGAAGCCAAGATGATTGTCGATAAGGTTGTTCTTGCAGCGACGGCACGTCACGCCGCACGTAAGGCGAGAGAACTCGTACAACGCAAAGGCGCATTGTCAGGCTCAGGACTTCCAGGAAAGTTGGCCGACTGCTCCGACAGAGATCCAGAGAAAGCAGAACTCTATCTCGTTGAGGGTGACTCTGCAGGCGGCTCAGCAAAACAAGGCCGCGACAGATCGTTCCAAGCCATTCTTCCTCTGAGAGGTAAGATCCTTAACGTGGAAAAAGCAATGCCTCACAGAATATTCGAAAGCGACGAGATCAAAAACATTTATACAGCTCTCGGTGTTACTATAGGTACAGAAGAAGACAGCAAAGCTTTGAACATAGAAAAACTGAGATATCATAAGATTGTCATCATGACCGATGCCGACGTCGACGGTAGTCACATCTCGACATTGATTCTCACTTTCTTCTTCCGTTATATGCCAGAATTAATTAATAAAGGTTACGTATACATCGCAACGCCGCCATTGTATCTCATAAGAAAAGGCAAGACAGAACGCTATTGCTGGACAGAAGAGGAACGCGCTCAGATTACGAGAGAGCTTTCCGCCGACGGCTCTGAAAAAGGATTGCATATCCAACGATACAAAGGTCTCGGTGAGATGAACCCAGAACAACTTTGGGATACCACAATGAACCCTGCAAACAGAACGCTGCGTAAAATCACTATCGAAAACGGAGCTGAAGCAGATTATGTGTTCTCAATGTTGATGGGTGACGAAGTAGGACCTCGCCGTGAGTTCATCGAACAAAACGCAACATACGCCAATATTGACGCATAACATACATATAAAAACAACAGTTATGGATAACAACGACAACAAATTAGACCTCTTGACAAAAAAGATTTACGAGGAGGGTATTGAAAAAGCACAGAATGATGCTAATAATATTCTTGACAAAGCGCAAAAAAGCGCGGAAAGCATCATCAAAGAAGCTGAGAACAAGGCTAACGCTATCATTGAAAAGGCAAACAACGACTCGGCAAATCTGCGACAAAGAACAGAAACCGAAATCGGAATGAGCGTAAAACAAGCTGTGGCTTCTTTAAAGCAACAAATTACGAATCTAATTTCTAATAAGATTGCCGTTGACATGACAGCAGCCGCTTTCAAAGATGAGGAATTCGTACGCGAACTGATGTGCAAAATCATCGGGAAATGGAATGCCGAAAGTTCGCTCGAACTTAACGTGATAATGAATCAAAAAGAAAGAGAAGAATTTGAGAAATATCTTCTCAGCAAACATAAAGAATTGTTAGATTCAAGTCTGTCGCTTGTAACTAACAGCAACCAAAAAGAAGGTTTTGTAATTCAGCCTAGAGACGGAAGTTATAAAATAACGTTTTCAGAAAAAGTCTTTGAGGAGTTTTTCAACGCCTACATAAAAGACTATTCCAAGAAGTTGTTATTCTCATAAATCATAAAGATATATCCTATTTTGGGTATATCTTTTTTATTCTTAACATTATCACAACCGCTATGAACATCTCAGGAGGAAATTATTACTGTCTGATAGCGGGACTGCCTGAAATAAGTCCCGATGACAAGAAACTGAGCCTTTCCGTTCAGGAGCTGCGCTCTTATCTCAACGATTATCTGACAAAAACAGAAACTGACATCATCAATCTCTTCTTCTATCCTAACGATAACGCACAGATTCTTCGTATCTTACAGAAACAAGAACCTGACCCAAACCTTCAAACCGTATTCACAACATCTCAGTTGGAAGACGAAATCGCGGATCCGATGTTTGTACCTTCTTACCTCATGGAATATTTGCTCGATTTGCAAAAAGAAGACAGAGAACCGACAAACAGACTTCAGGAAGTGGAACTCAGCGAGAGATATTGGGATTTCATGCTTTCGCAGAAAAACAAACTTGTAAGGAAATACGCAGAATTCTCGTTGAATATAAAGAACTTGATTACCGCATTAAACTGCCGCAAATATCACCTCGACATAGAAAAAGAAGTCATCGGCGATTCGTTTTTCACAAAACAACTTAAGACATCGCGAGCCAAAGACTTCGAATTGTCTGACGATTATCCGTATGTCGACAGAGTTTTGTCTCTTTTTGAAAAAGACAACACAGCCGAACGCGAATACAAAATCGACATGCTTTATTGGGAATTTCTTGACGAGATGACTGGTCATAAATATTTCACATTCGACAATGTGATTGCGTTTACACTCAAACTGATGATATTGGAACGTTGGAGCAAGATGACGACAGAACAAGGAAAGAAGATATTCCGCGAACTGCTCGAACGCTTCAAGAATGAATTTCAGTTTGCAAAAGAATTTGATATTTAATAATAAAAACATATAACATGAATAAGACATTAGGTAAAGTAGTAAGTATCATCTCCAACTTGGTCTTGGTTCGTATTGAAGGTGACGTATTCCAGAATGAGATATGTTTCATCTTCTTAGGTGAAGAAAGATTAATGGCTGAGGTTATCAAGATTATTGGCGACATTGCTTACGTTCAGGTGTTTGAAAGCACACGTGGTTTAAAGCCAGGCTCAAAGGTAGAGTTTGAAGGTCACATGCTTGAAGTAGAACTCGGTCCTGGTTTGTTATCGAAAAACTTCGACGGACTACAGAACGACTTAGATAAAATGGAAGGCGTATTCTTAAAGAGAGGTCTTTACACACCAGCTCTTGAAGACGACAAGAAATGGTCATTTACTCCATTGGCAAAAGCAGGCGACACTGTAGTTGCTGGCGACTGGCTCGGCAACGTCAAAGAAAACTGGCTCGACCATAAGATCATGGTGCCTTTCAAATTCGAAGGCGAATATACAGTGATGTCGGTAGCAGCTGAAGGCGAATACACCATCAACGACGTCATCGCTACTTTGAAAGACAAAGAAGGTGAGACTCACAACGTCACTATGGTACAGAAGTGGCCTGTGAAACTCGCCATCAAAGCATATAAAAACAAGCCACGTCCTTTCCGTTTGTTAGAGACAGGCATCCGTGTCATCGACACCATGAACC
>JAZNSO010000036.1:0-30284 GCA_045591245.1 Bacteroidales bacterium | reverse complement strand
CGGAATTTGATTTTGAGGCAATTTGTCTTATGTGTTCTAAATTATTGGAACGATGTTCTATTGCCAAAATCTTAATTCCTTCATTTTCAAGAATCCTATATCCTAACGAATCTTTTTCGTGAGAATATTCCTTAAGATGTTGCAGACACGGACCGCAATTTGTAGTCCAGAAGTTAAGCAATATCCAGCCGTCTTGTTCTCTGATGGAAGTTGTATCGCCTTCAAGATTTACGAGAGGATAATCTAACAAACCTTGCGACATCTGATTGGAGATTGCCATTACTGGCATCGTAAATTCATCATATCTTGAATAAGGTTCATATTCTGCATTGCTGAAATCAAAGATAGAGTCGATATAGCTTTGTCGATTTTCATAACTCACGTCATAGAAAGTGAGATATTCAAGAACAGTGAACTCATCTTCGTTCCATTCCATATAAATACTGTCTAAAAAGTTTGTCTCTGTATTTATATATGAATCCACATTACAGTTGAATCCTATAGTCTTGGATCTGTATTTATTGTAAGAAACATTATTCATTTCAACAGTATCGACAGAATAGAAACTATGCCACAAAGCCCATGAATAAGCGAAGTCGATAGGTTTCATAAAGAAAGGACAGTACTGAAAATACTTGTGAATCTTACCTGTTGTCGCTAAGTTTTGGTAAGTTCTGCTTTTATCTTTCCTGTTTTTCTTTATGTTGTAGATGTTGTATTTGTCTTTGTCAATTCTTTTATAGTATTTTTCGGTAATCAACATATAGTCGTTTTTGTCATTCAAAAAAATCATCGAATTATCATCGTCGTATTTTATAATAACATCCGATACAATATCCCAATAGAGAGAATCATTGTAGTAATGAATTATCCTATATTTAAACGAAACCCATTCGTGAGAATCTGCGAAAGCTGTAGCTTGTTGCTTGTGTTGTTTAGAAACTTTGAAATTCATTTTATCTTCAGTTTCTTGCGCATTGCTATAATCGACAAATGTTAATATGAATGAAAATAAGCAAATTAATTTTAGAAATATTTTCATTTTGTTTGTTTTCGTCTCGCGGTTCCTTACTCCGCTTTGTTGGTGAGACGATGCTTTTTTTTAGTCAACGGACAACAGTCAACAGACAACAGACTTTGTCCAATTTTTTTGCTTCGGGCTTTGAGCTTCGAGCCGTGAGCCTTTGCCCGTAGCTCATGTCTCATAGCTCAAAGCCTAATTTTCAATTTTCAATTTTCAACTTTCAATTTATTAATGATTTCAGAATAATCTCCCAAGTCTCCGGTTTCATAGACGATTTCCTTGTCGGGAGATACCAAATAATAATATCCTAATGTTGGAATATTGATGGTTGTTCCTATTCCCTTGCCAGAATACATAATATCTTCCGACTTGGTTTTAGATGCTCTCTTGGTGATAATTTCCATATTGTTGGATTTATGTTCTATAGCCAAAATTTTAATGCCTTCATTTTCTAACATTCTGTATCCCAACGAATCTTTTTCCGCAGCCATTCTCATCAGATGTTCTATGCAAGGTTCACATCCGGTAGTCCAGAAGTTAAGCAATATCCAGCCTTCTTGTTCTCTGATGGAAGTGGTGTCGCCTTCAAGATTTACGAGAGGATAATCTAGCAATTCGTCGCATGCGGTCTTATTCTCGCTCCGAGTCTGACATTGTGGAGATGTCTTCTCGTCATAATGAGCATAATCGGCATAACGAATACTTTGTAGATCGAAGATAGAATCTAAGATATGCTGTTTAGATTCAAAACTATAATTATCTATCTTATAATAGTTATTGTATATTTCACCGTATGAATTTTTGTATATTTTACTTTCGTCTCTTAATGAAGATGTTGAATAGGCATAAACGCTGTCGATAAGACCTGTCTCTGCATCGACAAATGTATGTGTTCTGTCATAAATTATTTCTAAAGATGTTGTTACAAACGTATTTATTGTGTGAAATTTAAAATACAACTGTCCGTCTATATCCACAATATCAGCATCCATAACTATAGCGGGCTTACAGAACTGTGATTCTATCTTTGATTGTGTAGTGTATAGATAATAGCCTAAGCTCTTGAAATAATTAGGGATATCGCCCATAAGCGGAAACGAATGATAAGCGTCTCCGAAGAAATGATGGTTTTTATAAGTAATGATATTATGGTCGTTATGCATTATCTTTTCAAATTTATCTTTTGAGATACGGAACTCTTCAGATGTCAAATCATTGTCGTATAAATCTTTCCTGCCTACATATATGGTAGGATTTTTCTTGTCATAATGCATAATGACGCTATACTTCACTTCCCAGTTGAAAGTATCATTTCTGTAATTCTGATGACAGACATCAAAGCTGAGCCATTCATATTTTTTTGCCACTTCCTTAGCCATCCGTTTAAATTCTTTTTTAGGGGTTGAATTTTCCTGAGCGAAACAGGATAGAGACAATATGAAGAAAAAGGCAATTGAGAGATATTTTAGAAATATTTTCATTTTGTTAGTTTTCGTCTCGCGGTTCCTTACTCCGCTTTGTTGGTGAGACGATTCTTTTTTTAAGTCAACGGACAACAGTCAACAGTCAACAGACTTTGTCCGTTTATTTTAGTTTAAAGTTTAAGGTTTAAAGTTTAAAGTAGTTTTAAAGTTGAGAGTTTTAAGTTTTAAAGTTTATCGTAATCCTAACCTTAAACCTTAAGCATTAAACCTTAAACCAATTTAACATTTTTTGCTTTGAGCTTTGAGCCTTTGCTCGTTGCTCATGGCTCGTAGCTCATAGCCTAATTTTCAATTTTCAACTTTCTCATGTCCCTACTTTTCGTATCTTTGCAAAGCAAAGTCAAAAGCGAGGTTTCGGCGTGCAATAATCTGCCATGAAACAGATTCGTTAAAGATTCTCTTTGCCTTTGTGGTGTTTGTTTGCAGGAAACGGTTTCTTTTTTTTGCCCTTATACCGTTTTCTGCCGCGACACCATTTCTCATCCTTCACAATTAGGCGCACACTCTTTCATCATGAAGGCGTAATCCAATTCGTTTTTAATTTTTCGTTATAATCCAATTTTTTAAACTTTCTTTAATCTTCTGAAGCAGACTATTATGGAGCCTATTATGAAGATTATCGTAATTGCAAGATTGAAATAATTCCTGTCACCGGCAATCCAGCTTAGGCGTAGCTGCTCCGCAAAAAATGCTGAAACTGACGTTATCAAAAAGATTTTCGCCACATTGATAACTCTTTTCTTCTTCTTATACTTTTCCGGATTCACTTCCGCAATCTCGTCAAGATGTCTTTCTATCAGTCTTCTGAATATCACGACAGCAATAATAAGAGCTATCGCAGAAATAAGATTTAATGTTGTACTCATAATTATTTTAGTTTAAAGTTATTTTTTTTAAGTCAACGGACAACAGTCAACAGTCAACAGACTTTGTCCATTTTTTTTGCTTTGAGCTTTGAGCAGTGAGCAGTGAGCCTTTGCTCGTTGCTCATGGCTCTTAGCTCATAGCCTAATTTTCAACTTTCAATTTTAATTTTTCCTTCCAGTACGTCAAAGAACATTCTGCTTGTTTGCTGTATTAGTTAACTAAGACACTGCAAAAGTACACAAAATATTTTACATGTCAAGAGAAAAATGAAAAATTTTGAAAAAAAAATATGAGGCTCAGTTGTCTCGATTATTTTCTTTATATTTGCAGACTAAATTAGATTTGAAGGACGTGGTTCAAGCTAAAGCGCGATACTTGCATTATCTTTCAAATCTATTTTTATTTAACCTCCACTTTATTCACAGAATATTGAATGTACTTTCCTTCCACATTAACACCTATTGTTAACTTGACAGTAAAATTCATATACTCAAATTTATCATCTGTAAATTTATAATATAACATCAACATCTTTTTGTAACCGTTTTTAACCTGTGTGCCCGTTTTGGGTTTATCATATTCTATTGCTTCATTCAAAGGCATCGCATTTCTAACAACGATATCGAGATATTTTACTGCATAAGTAGATTGCCATTTCCTTGGAGCAATGGCTTTGACTTTCTTATCGCTTTCGTTCTTTTTTATGTATATATTGGCATGTAAAAACTTATTATAAATATAGTGACTACGTTTCCAAAGCTTTGTATAATAAGTTTCTATCAGTTTACGTCGTTCACAAATAAGAGTTTTCATTGTCGGTATTCCCTCTATAAATTCAGGAATGATCTGAGCATTAACAGTTTTCATAAAGTTTGATTTTTGATGTATGGTTAATATAGAACTTTGCCATTATTTGATGTCCGAAATAAATCATGGCGAATCCTATAGTTACAAATGTAAAGATTATATTTTACATGTCAAGAGAAAAATGTTTTTTTTGCGAAAAAAACATAACTTTGCCGTATTAAAATGAATGTATGATGAAAAGGTTTCTGATTATAATATCGCTGTTCTTCATTTCATTAACAGCATATTCACAGGTCGCGGTAAATGACTCCATTCCTGGAAGCAAGAAAATAACAATCTCCACTTATATTGTGGGTGACAGACGTCCCGTGGATAATGTCTCATGGTACGATTGTCAGGAATTCATTTCAAGGCTGAACCATCTTACAGGCAAGACGTTCCGGCTTCCTACAGAGGCAGAATGGGAATATGCCGCTCGGGGCGGACGTATGAGTAAGGGTTACAAATATGCAGGCAACGATCTTTTATATCAGTTCGCCTGGTATATTGAAAATAGCGGCGCACAATCTAAAAAAGTGAAAAGCAAGGCTCCTAACGAACTCGGTATCTATGATATGAGCGGCAACCTCTGGGAATGGTGCAGCGATTGGTATGCTGTTTATCAAAGTGGTTATTATATCAACCCGACAGGACCTGCTACAGGTAATTTCAAGGTGTTACGTGGTGGCAGCTGGCAAGACTATCCTACGCAAAACAGAGTCTATTATAGAAACAATGAAGGACATCCGGAATCGAGAAATAACGTCTATGGATTCAGATTGGTGATGGAGAAACTGTAATCAATTCATAATGCATAATTTATGATGAACGATATTTATAACAATAATTATTGCTCATCATATTTTTTTTGTTAACTTTGCACCCTCGTTGAAATGACATTTTAATCATTATTTTTATTTAAAAAATCAAATCATGAAAAAGTATTTTGTTTTAATTGCTGTGGTTTGCGGCATTTTGTTTTCCTGCAAACCAGAACCACAATTGCCTTCTGTAAGTACTCATCCAGTAACAGAAGTGACATCAGAGAGTGCTTTATGTTCGGGAATGATAACTGACAGTGGCAATGATGAGATTTCCTCAAAAGGTTTCTGCTGGAGTACAAGTCAGAATCCAACGTTAAATGACAATGTAACGACAGAACTATCAAGGAATGAACCTAATATGGAGCATTTTACTGCGACAATTCGTAACTTGAAAGACAGCACGACTTACTATGTCAGAGCTTTCGCTACAAATAGCGTAGGTACAGCATACGGTAGTGAGCACACATTCACTACTTTAAAAGCTGATGACAATGGTGGCGGTGATGACAACGGTGGTGATGACAACGGTGGTGATGATGATGGTGGTGATGACAATGGTGGCGATGACAATGGCGGTGACGACAACGGAGGCGATGATGATGGTGGTGATGACAATGGTGAAATTGATGTAGTTGCACCGACTGTTGTTACTTTGTCGGCAAGTTGTGTTTCTTTCAATGCAGTATCGATAGGCGGTGAAGTGACTGCAGATGGCGGTGCTGAGGTTACAACGCGTGGTTTTTATTGGAATGAAAAAAGTGTGGAATATGAAGGCGAGTTGCCTTTAAATGATAATAAAGTTGAAGCCGGTTCTGGTGTAGGTCCATTTAATTATCAGCTTACAGGTTTAAAAGAAGGTACTGAATACAGAGTGATGGCTTTTGCAACTAACGATGCTGGTACATCTTACGGTGAGATAGTTTATTTTGTTACCGAGAAAAATGAAATTGAAATAGAGTTGCCAACTGTTACAACTGTCACGGTTTCAGAAATAACATACAATACAGCAGTGGTAAGTGCAGAGGTCCTTACTGACGGTGGCGCAGATGTTATTGAACGTGGTTTTATGTGGAATAAAACTGATGCAGGCGACAACAATACTGAACGTGTGAAAGTTGGAGAAGGTTTAGGAACATATTCTTTTAAATTATTAGGATTACAAGAAGTTACATCGTATAATGTAGTTGCCTACGCTGTAAACAGCAAAGGTGAAATTGTTAGTGAGCCTGTTGTTTTCACAACAGAAGCAAACGATGAAGTGATAGAATATGAATATGTTGATTTAGGTCTTCCGAGCGGAGTGAAATGGGCTATGCACAATGTCGGAACCACATATCCTGAAGGTCATG
Organism: Bacteroidales bacterium; assembly: GCA_045591245.1. GTDB lineage: Bacteria > Bacteroidota > Bacteroidia > Bacteroidales > F082 > Limimorpha. The sequence goes on along the minus strand of JAZNSO010000036.1, from coordinate 23,890 downwards.
GCGATTATTTTGCTTGGGGTGAGATAGAGCCAAAAGCTACATACGAGTCAGGCAACTGTTCTTCAAATTATCAGGATTTAGGCGACATCTCCGGTAATCCGCTATATGACGCTGCTGCTGCAAAATGGGGTAATGGATGGAGAATGCCTACTTTGGAAGAGATGTACGAACTCACACAAGAATGCACTTGGACCTGGGTTGAAGATAATGGCATTGTGGGTTATAAAGTTACTTCAAAGACAAACGGAAATCATATATTCCTGCCAGCTGCTGGGTTCCGCGTAAATGATCAGTTGATAGACGAAGACTTTTTCGGCTATTATTGGATGTCAACTCCATACGAAGAAGAAGGCGCAGCACCAAGTCTCAACAAGGCTTGTTTCTTGGATATGTGTTCTTATCAGTTCTATTGCAACTGGAGTCTCCGTCGTAATGGCATGACAATACGTCCGGTGAAAGATTAATTCCCTGAAAATCAAACACAATAAAATCTTCAACTTTAAATCGAACCCCTAAGTTTGTCTTAAGACTTAGGGGTTTATTTTATAAGTTCATTTTCACCTTCTTTTTGTATATTTGCATACATGAAAAGAATCGTATTTTTAATATTTCTATCGATATCATATATAGCTTCAGCACAGGGACAAGAAGAGCTTCTGCATTTTGATTATAATATTCCGAGTCCATTTCCTGCCGATTACGATAGTTATGTTAAAAATATTTTAGAAAATAAAATCAAAGGCTGCCAATACCTAATTGTCTGCCCCGAAAACAAAAAAATCCAGAAATGGGCAGACTCTCTCGCTAAATATCGCAACGAACAAGGAATTCTTACCAAAATAATTAATGTAGGTGAAATAGGCGAAAACAATCCTGTATCTTTAAGAAATTACTTCAAAGACATATACAACAACTACGACATGGTTCCGTCAGCCATCCTACTCTTCGGCGACTACAGTACCGACAACACAAAGGGAATCTGCTCATTCTATCTTGACAACCATCCGGAAAACGGCGTTTCTTATCTTGCTGACAATAAACTCGTGGATTTTAACAACGATGACCTCCCTGAAATATGCATCGCTCGATTGCCAGCTGCCAACGAAAAAGAAGCGGAACTTATGGTAAAAAAAATCATGCGTTATGAAAAAGAACCATCAACAAATCCAGAATATTACAATCGTCCTGTCACCGCAATGGGATTTGAAGAATCACGCTGGTTTCAGCTTTGTTCAGAAGTCGTTGCTGGTTATTTCGAGAGTATCGGCAAAGAACCAAATCGTCTCAACTCAATATATTCTGGCTCACCAGATTCTGTATGGTCAACAGGCGAAAACACTAATCTCATCATCAACTATTTCGGAACCAACGGATTAAATTATATTCCCGACAATCTCCAACATATAACAGATTGGAATTCAAATCAAGACAACTTGAGCAAGGCAATTAATGACGGTACTTTTTTAATACAACATCGCGACCACGGAACTTACCAAAACTGGAACAATCCTTACTTCTCTAATAATGAAATCAACAAATTGGAAAACAAAGACTTAACATTCATAATGTCCGCCAATTGCCAAACTGGTGATTTCCGTTTTGGTGAAAATAACAACGACTGCTTTGCAGAACGATTTCTCAGAATAGAGAACGGAGCTGTCGCAGTAATTGCAGCTTCTCAAATCTCCTACTCTTACGTAAACGACACCTATGTATGGGGATTTTACGATTACCTATGGAACGATTTCTTGCCCGATTACGGAAGCATCGACACCGATTTTAAATATCCGGCTTTCGCAAACATGTATGGAAAATATTTCTTAAAACAATCAAAATGGCCTTATCTTTCAATACATAAAAACCTGACATATAATTTATTTCATTATTTTGGCGATGCTTTTATGGCATTAAACACTGAACTGCCACAGGAAATTATAATCAGTTATCCGCAAGAAATCTCGACGGACTGTTCTTCTTTTATAGTAAGAAAAGACAAAGGGACGAAAGTAGCGTTTTCAATTGACAGTGAGATAATTGCAACGTCTTTTGGCGAAGATTCCATGGTAAATATCAAACCTTTTTATAAAGAAGGAAATATTAAGGTTGTTGCAACAAAACAGAATCATTATCGTCATGAAGGATATATAAATGTTAAAAGTTATTTAGAGAATAAAGACTTGAACATTTATCCTAATCCTGCAAAAGATGTTATTTTTGTCGAAGGCAAAGACATTAAAAGAGTCGAGATTTACAATACATTGGGGCAAATGTTGATAGGATTCGACAATAATTCCGCTACTGAAAGAATCGAATTGAACTGCGATATATTAAAAAAAGGACTCTTCCACCTTCATATTATCTACGAAGACAGAAGAGTCGGCAAATCTTTTATTGTAAATTAAATTAGTTTACTTTTTCTAACTTTGTATTGTCGCCCCACTTATCAAGGTTAAAAGTCAAGCTGAAACGAAGCGTGTTTTCGAGAGGATTTTGTCCTGATGTTGTTGTATTATTAACAGGAATCAAGTAAGACACGCCGAGGTCCAAAACATTGTATTTCAAGCCAGCGCCTAATGTAACATAACGGCGATTACCTTTTGATTGCGCTTCATGGAAGAAACCGGCGCGTACGCTAAATGTCTTGTTGTACCAATACTCAGCACCGACTCCTATTGTAAACTCTTTAAATTCTTCACTGAAACCACCTGGAGCATCATAAAATGACTGAATCATACCTTGTACTGTACCGACATTATCATCCATACCATCTTTGATAACAGGTTCATTATTAACGTAAATAACTGCACCAGTAGAGTCTGTTTGGTAAATTGGAGGTGTTGGAACCAAAAGTTTATTAATGTCAAATGATAATGCCAAAGAGTTGAAATCGTCTATATCTAATTTCAATGTTGGACCGAAACGAAGATTTGTTGGGATAAAATCTTTTTCAGGTGTCGCATCGCTGTAACTCATCTTAGAACCTATATTGGTAATGGCAGCACCCCATGATATATTCGCGCCAATGTTATCGAACCAATAAACGTCTCTTGTATAATATACTGCGATGTCAGCGGCAACAGACATTGCTGGTTTTGAATCATCATTAACACCTTGTGTGATATCTGAATAGATAAAACGTCCGGCAACAGAACCTGAAATATATTTTCCAAGTTTACGCGAATATGCGATATCAATTGCCCATTCATTTGGCGAAAATGTTCCTAAATCTTGGTTTGTTTGACTTGTATAGTTGATGTCGCCGAGAGAAAAATAACGCAATGTTCCTGCAATAGTTGACTTTGGACTTAAACGCTTTGAAATGCCAAGATATGCGATATTCATGTCATTAACCAAATTTCTCAACCATGGACTATAAGCAAGACCAATAGAGAAATCTTCTTCGATAAATGCATATTTTGCTGGGTTCCATTGCATTGAATAAACATCAGGAGATGTTGAAACACCGACGTCACCCATAGCTGAAGCTCTTGCGTCTGGAGCAATCATCATAAATGGAGCTGCTGTTGAAATAACGTTGTAATCATCTGATGTTTGCGCGTTAACGCTTAAATTCGTGAACATTATCACGAATAACAATGTAAAAATTCTAATTCTTTTCATACTTTAATTTAATGTTAGTAGAGTAACGATTAACAAATCGTATTATTGTATATCACTATTTTTCTGATAAATTTAAGCTTGCAAATATAACGATTTTTATTTAATAATCAATTTAGAATATTCAGAAGTTTGCTCATTATGCGAATTAGTTATTGTCACATAATATACATACATACCTGACGGCAATTTTTTTCCTTTGTCGGAAGTTCCATCCCACACAATGGGTTCAATTCTCGCACTTGTTCCAAACCTACTTTCACTTAAAGTTCTAACCAATTGACCCATAATATTATAGATTCTAATTTGAATATCAATCTCATTATCTTTTTGATTATGTTCGAAGACAAAATTAGTATTGTCGTGCATCGGATTTGGATAATTCGAGACGTTTTCAATATTTATAATATTGCCTTTCACCACATTGAAACGAATCGTTTTCGTATTGGAATTATTATAAATATCCCAAACTCTGAAGGTCAGCAGATGCTCTCCTTCATTTAAATTATATAACTTATACGAAACAACACCATAATCATCCTGATTATGAGGAGAATCATAAAATTGATTGAGAGTGTATGTCTTATTCGTCGCGCCTGTCAAAGTCGCCGTAATATCATGACCGATGCCCGCGCTTGAAGTGTTGACACCATTTTTATCCTTTATATATGCCAGCAGAAGCGGATTTTCATTTGTCATGGAACCATCAACAAATTTAACATCGTCTATAAACAATTCTATTTCAGGACCTTCATCGTCAGGGTCCGCATCCTGATTCAAACCTCCAACGATGAAATTCGAATAACATCCTTGTGCATCAGCATTTTCACTATAAGCATAAAGACTCATCAAACCATTGCCATAGCTATAATTGATGTCTTTAGGCAAAATAAAATCAACTGTAAATTCGCCATTAGTCACCACTACTTTTCCTGAATAAATCACATTATTACGCAATTTGTATAAAAACGATTCTTGCTGATCTCCGTATGTTTCGTAAGAATTTTCCTTATCATAAATACTCATATCAAGAATTCCATTGAAATCTGACATCACCTTTCCGTAAATATCTTTCACCACTCCTTCAACACGACCTCTTTGCAAAGCCTTCAGTGTATCAATCTGATTCACATCGTGATCATTTATCGATGTTATTTCGATACTATTTTTTGGATAATTAAGACGCAGTGCCGGATCACCGAAGAAGGCGTAATCTTTAGAATTCGCGTCACCAATTTGCTTTGCATACACATACAGCTCACCCATTGTCAGATAATCGCCGCCTTCAATATCGAACAGATGTTCATAAAAACCCTTGAACATTGACTGGTTGTTTGAGCCAAGTGTGACTCGCGCCGCAGATATCATCGCAATGGCACCGCCGCGACTATTCAAAAACACATATTCACCTGCCGACGTTCTGGTATGGTCATCAAAACGACTGAACTCGCAAGATGCCGTAATCATAAAATGCAGTTTGGGCGAATTTTTCCACGACAAAATATCCTCATTCATCAAAATTCTTTCGTCAGCCCATCCGACTTCACCAGCGTGACCTATGTAGTCGATAATCAATGAACCCAACTCTACCCTATTCGTTATGGCAGCGTTACATTCCGGCGAACGCTGTCCGCTCGAAGTCGCTATCTGAGGATAAGAATCGAGATAAATCTTATCGAAATTGACAGCTTCGCCGACATCATTCTTGATCAGCTGCTCCAATTGTTCAGCATGAGTCATAAACGATACTTCATCATCAGTAATGAAAGTTATCAGTTTGCGCCAATCGCCCATAGTTTCCTTATCCTTAGACAAATAAGTCACTATTTTATCGACTACATTAGTTGCATCCTCCAAAGTCCCAACCGGCATCCTACCGACTGCGATATCTACCACATTTCCAGAAGCTTCCATATCGCCTTCATTAGGATCCATACAAGCGAAAAAGTCATCGGTTACATTGCATTGCGAAGACGTGGAATGAACAGATTCGTACGACGGAACAAAACACACATTTCCGCTTTTATTCCTAAAATCGTATGAAGCATCTCCAAAAAGCAAGACATATTTCAAACGCTCGTCCGATTTGTCATAAACCATCTTTATGTAATCGCGAATTGCCGTGACATCGACAGCGCCGCAAGAAAATTCATTGTAAATCTGTTGAGGTGTAACAATCTCAATTTCAAGGTCATCAATTTCTGAATGAATATTTTTAAGACGTTGTGCCTGCGAATAAAAATCAGGATGTGCAACAATCAGATAATCAAAATCATATTTAGAATGCAAATTCTGATTGCTAACTTTAGATACAAAAGTAGGTGTATTCATACCAGAACCATTAAAAGCTATGAATTCATTAGCATTCACGCCTTTAACATCAAAAGCAGCTACATTTGAAGAATATTGCAACTGTAACTTCTTGGGTTCTACAGGATTTGTAACATCCCACACCTGCATCGCATTGGAAGCGTTTTTAATCTCATAACGATAAACCTTATCAATATCAACACATTCAGGGTTCCTGAAACTCATCACATTGCCAACGAATTTCAAATCTCGCCAAGCCGTAATTGTTATATAATCCAACCAGGCTGTCGCTGAAGAACCATATTTCAGATATTCCAAATCAATTGTAATTTCATCCTTATTTGATAAAAAGGGAGTCTTTCCCGTATTGCCAATTTTCGCATATACATAATGGTTTGTATTTTTAGTGAAATTCACCTGCGTTAGAAAATTGCCGTTAGCCTTAAATTGAAACTGCGTTGTGTTTGTTAAGTTACGCGAAGCCATTTCGGAAGACAAAATGCATTGTTTATCTTTTATCAAATTAGGGAAATTAAAAACGTAAGATCTTGAAAGTTCGGCATCATATACATCGAAATACCACGACGCACCCATATTATTTAAATTATACAAATCTTCTTCTTTCAACTGATAATCAGCGAATGAAGAAACCTTAACAACCGATTCAGAAGTTATATTCTCAGCATTTTGAATTCTTTTCCCTTCACCTAAATCCAAAGTAAGAAACACGTAAGAATAATCAGAATAAGGATTGAGAACCCTTTCGTATGAGCCATTTTTGTAGTCCCATGTCACCGGACCTCTCGCATAAAAAATCACATAATCACCTTCATTGAAAACGCCGTCATTCTCGCCATGTACATAAACAGGAATTTCAACTAGGTCCTCGTTTCTCACAGTTTTATTAACGAAAGGCAGAACACCACCTCCATTATGAAACAGTCTGATATTCCTAGGATTTATTGAAGTAATTGGAATGCCCATTGATGTAAAATCAGAATAAGTAAGTTTATACATTCCAGTCGATGATACCGCCATCTTATACCAATCTCCCGATGCCAATAATGAATTTTCAAGATATTCTTTTTCTGATTTGCTCTTCTTTTCTGTCAAACGATAAGTAATTTCGCAAGAATTAATGCGCATATAATCATTGCCGCGTTTAAAAAAAGGAGAAAGAGTGACGCACAAATTACAATCGTTACGATAAGTTTGGATGCTATAATTAATACAAGGTATTGTATCAATATTAGAAGGAAGCAAATTTATCTCATCAAAAGGAACACATTCTGATGATTTTATATTGATTTCAAAATCCGCATCTACATCTTCGCTGTAAATTGGAATTATTTTTTTCAGAAGCGGTTCATTGGGGAAATTACCGTCATAAAAAGCACCATCAAAAGAAATTCTGCTAATTGTATCGCCATGATATTCAACTTTCTCAGTTCCATTCCACGCAAATTCCACAGAAATAGATCGACTACCTTGTGCATTTGAAGATACAACAAACAGCACAAAAAAAAGACAGAAAAGGTAATATCTTATTTTACAATAACTTAAACGCATAACAAAAATGATAAAAAAATCCTTTAATAATTATTAAATTCGGAACGAAGATACACATTTTTTATTGTTTGTAAATGCTGCAAAAAAAAAATAATTAATATCATAATTTATTCAAAAAAAATTCGTAAAATTGCAGTTTGAAATTGAAGTATGGAATAATTTGTTTTTTGGCAACAATAAACGAGCTGTTTCAGAGTTTTTTTAGTAATCAAATAATAAAATTATAACAGATAATGCGCAGAATTGGTATTAAATCGTTGCTTACAATTATGGCGGTAAGCTTAGTCATGGTTTCATGTGGTAAAAAAGATTATGGTGCATCAAGAACGACTGGTTGGAATTATAACGACCCTGAAAACGGGGGATTCACAGTTAACGAAATACCAGAACAAGTTACAGGACCAGGACTTGTTGTTATAGAAGGCGGTACATTTACAATGGGAGCCACAATGGAAAATGTTTATTATGAATGGAATAACACTCCAAGACAAGTTACAGTTTCATCGTTCTATATGGACCAAACCGAGGTAAGCAACTTAGATTACTTAGAATATGTTTATTGGCTGAATCGTGTTTTCGGAAAAGATTGCCCAGAAAGAGTTACAAAAGCTCTTCCTGACACAACAGTATGGAGAAACTTATTGTCATACAATGAACCAATGGTGGAATTGTACTTCCGTCACCCAGCATATAGAGATTATCCTGTTGTTGGCGTAACATGGTTGCAAGCAAACGATTACGCATTGTGGCGTTCTGACAGAGTCAACGAAAAATTGTTAGTTGACGCAGGTGTTTTGTCATACAACAACAATCAAAATAAAGACAACTACTTCACAACTGACAGATATTTAGCTGGCATTTACCCTGCAAAAGAAAGTATTGACAGCAGCCTTGACGCAGAAGTTGTAGCAGAAAATGACTCTATTGTTGAAACACCACAAGAAGAAGAAACAATAGTTGAAAGTCAGAATATCAAAATGGAAGGCGGCATTCTTCTTCCAAAGTACAGACTTCCAACAGAAGCAGAATGGGAATACGCTGCTTTAGGTCTCATCGGCAACACATACAGCGAACGTATTGTAGAACGTAAGGTGTATCCATGGAACGGTGACGGTTTGAGAACCAGCGACCCTATGTATTACGGAAGTTTTGTTGCTAACTTCAAGAGAGCTGGCGGTGACTATATGGGTGTGGCTGGTAGCCTTAACGACGGTGCTGCATTCCCTGCTCCTGTAGTTTCTTATCTTCCAAATGATTACGGATTGTTCAACATGGCAGGTAACGTCGCCGAATGGGTACTTGACGTTTATCGTCCGCTTTCTTTAGAAGACTTCGACGACAATAACCCTTATCGTGGCAACATTATCTCTGATACTACAGTTGTTCTTTATGGAGCTAACTACAATGACGGAGACTATAAATCAACAATTCAACCTAGTTGGGATAACCTTGATAGTACAGCAGTTTATACAGGACACATGTATCAGCATGGCACAACAACTTTGATTTCAGATAAATCTAGAGTATATAAAGGTGGTTCTTGGGCTGACGGTGCTTACTATTTAAGTCCTTCACTCCGTCAATTCAAAGATGAAGATGAATGTTCTGCAACAATTGGCTTTAGATGTGCCATGAACAAAGTTGGCAGTTCATTGACAAGATAAATTGTTATTAACCGACAATATAAGCCGTCAATATAAAGACGGCTTTTTTTTTGAATTATGAGATTCATGGAAAAAATATATCAACACTATTTAAAAGGGCATTCTGTATCGACAGACAGCAGAAAAATCGACAAAGATTGTGTCTTTTTCGCGCTTAAAGGCGAACGCTTTGATGGAAACGAATTCGCGCTTGAAGTCGCAGAAAACAATATAGCCTCGTGCGTTGTCGCTGATAGAAAAGATCTTCCTATACACGAGAGAATTTTTGTAGTCGATGACACCTTATCTGCTTTGCAGGAACTCGCGTCATTGCATCGCAAAAAAAGCAATATACCTGTGATTGGTATCACTGGCACTAACGGTAAAACTACTACAAAAGAATTGGTCGCAGCCGTTCTCTCTCAGAAATACAACATCATCTATACACAAGGTAACTTTAACAATCATATCGGAGTGCCGCTCACCTTGCTGAATATCAAACCAGAAACAGAAATCGCTATCGTAGAAATGGGCGCAAACCATCCTGGAGAAATAGCTCAATTGTGCCAAATAGCACAACCCGACTTCGGCATCATAACAAATATTGGGAAAGCTCACATCGAAGGTTTTGGTAGTTTTGAAGGCATTGTGAAAACAAAGAACGAACTATACGACTATCTGAAAACACAAAACAACAAAAAAGTCTTCGTCAATGAAAACAATGAACTGCTGATGAATCTTTCCAACGGTATGGAGAGAATCCTATACGGTTCAACAAAAGATGAACAACAAATAGTATCCGAGCGACAAACTCCTTTCCTTACAATCAATTGGGACGGAAATACAATAAAAACAAATCTCGTCGGTGACTATAACTATGAAAATGTGATGGCTGCTATTTCTGTGGGATACCACTTTAACGTAGAAAAAAATCTAATCATAAAAGCAATTGAAAACTACTCCCCTACCAACAACCGCTCGCAATACATAAAAAGCAATTACAACGAAATAGTGATGGATGCTTACAATGCAAACCCTACCAGCATGAAGCATTCTATTAACAACTTCAGAAAAATTTCAGGAGACAACTCATTTCTGATATTAGGAGACATGAAAGAACTCGGCAACGAATCCGTAAATGAACATCTTGCAATCATTGATTTGATAAAAAAACATAATTTCAAAAATGTTTTCCTCATCGGAAATGAATTTATGAAGATAAAACACGATTTCGTTTCATTCGAAAATGTCGATGAATTGATAGAATCTTTACAGGAAAATCCTCTAAAAGGAATGAAGATTCTTGTAAAAGGTTCGAATAGCAATCATCTGGAAAAACTATACAAATATTTATAATTATGAGAGATTTCAAGGTTATAGGTTTGATGTCAGGAAGTTCGCTTGATGGCGTTGACATTGCTTACGTCAATTTCAGCCATGACAATAAACGCTGGTTCTTCCAAATCGTCGAAGCAGGAAATGTTCCTTACACCTCATACTGGAAAGAACAACTTGCTGAGGCTTTTAGCAAAAATGAAAAAGAATTGGAACAACTTGGCATTGAATACGGAAAATACCTTGGTACAATAACCAAGAAATTCATAGAAAAATATGAATTGGAACCAAAACTGATTGCATCTCACGGTCATACAATATTCCATCGTCCAGAGGAAAAATACACATTGCAAATAGGTGACGGACAACAGATTGCAGATGCAACAAGCATTATGACAATCAACGACTTTCGCACGGAAGATGTAACAAAAGGCGGACAAGGAGCTCCATTGGTTCCAATAGGAGACCGACATCTTTTCGCTGAATTTCCTATATGCTTAAACATCGGCGGCATCGCAAATGTCTCATACGAGATGAATGACAAACGCATCGCTTATGACATCTGCATCGCCAACCAGTTGTTGAACTACCTTTCAAACAAGTTAGGTTACGACTACGACAATAACGGCAACTTCGCAAGTCAAGGCTCTGTAAATCAAGATTTATTTGACAAATTAAACGACAATCCATATTATGGAAAAAGTCATCCTAAATCATTAGGCAGAGAGTTCTTTGAAGAGGTTCAACATAAATTAGTCGATGATTCCAAATTAGATGTTAAAGACTTATTGAGAACTGCAACAGAGCACATTGCATTTCAAATCGCAAAGTCAACAGAACAACTGGAAAAGTCAAAGATGTTAATTACTGGAGGCGGTGCAAAAAACACATTCTTAATCAATAGAATATGCGATTTAAGCAAACACGAAATCATAATTCCCGACACGACTATTATAGATTACAAAGAAGCTTTGATTTTCGCTTTCTTGGGAGTATTGAAATATGAAAGAAAGACAAACGTTTTATCATCGGTAACAGGCGCAGCATCAGACAGTTCTAGCGGAAAAATTTATTTGCCGCATAATAATAAATAATTGAAAAAAAAGTTATAAATAAATCTAAAATATCACAGCAAAATGAATTTATTAAGTATCATTCTTCAGGTCACAGACAACCTTGTCCCATCAGCAGAAGCAGAAGAGATTAAATTGTCATTATTAGAATTAGCAAAAGAAGGCGGTTGGATTATGATTGTACTTGCTATTTTCTCAGTAATAGCAGTTTACATTTTCACCGAAAGATTCATTACCATTAACAAGGCTTCAAAAAAAGACGACAACTTCATGAATTTGATTAGAAATTACATGATTGAAGGAAAATTAGACGAAGCAAAGGATTTATGTAACCAAACCGACACACCTATTTCAAGAATGATTGAGAAAGGTATTTCACGCATCGGCAAACCTCTTAACGACATTCAGACAGCGATAGAAAATGTTGGCAATCTTGAAGTTAGTAAGTTAGAAAAAGGCGTTGCCTTAATCGGTATGATTTCAGGTGCTGCTCCTATGCTCGGCTTCCTCGGAACTGTAACGGGTATGATCAGAGCATTTTACGATATGTCAATGGCAGGCAATAACATAGACATCGAATTGTTGTCGGCTGGTATCTACGAAGCTATGGTAACAACTGTAGGCGGTTTATTTGTAGGTATCCTCGCATACGTTTTCTATAACATTATCGTGTCCAAAATCGACAATGTCGTCAATTTGCTTGAAAGCAAGAGTGTAGAGTTCATGGATGTTCTGAACGAACCAGCGTAAATCAATTAACAATTAACAATTAACAATTGACAATTAACAATTAATTTAGTGTAAATAATAACTTATATTGTAAATTGTAAACTGTAAATTATTAAGATTATGGCAATAAAATCAAGAAACAAAAGAAATATTGACTTCAATACGTCTTCAATGTCGGATTTGGTTTTTCTATTATTGATTTTCTTTATGTTGACATCAACATTAGTTGCGCCTAACGCAATAAAACTGATGCTTCCTTCAAGCAATAGCAAAACTATGTCGAAGCAAACGATTACTGTTTATGTTGACGACAAAAACAGATATTACATTGAAGAAAATCCAGTCAGCGAAAACAACTTACAGAAGATGATACAAACTGCCCTCGCCAATCAAGTTGAAGGCACTGTTGTCATCCGTTCTGACAAAACCGTTGCAGTTCAATACATTGTTAACATCATTGACGCTGTCAACGAGATAAATAGACTAACCGATAATAAGCATAAAGTTTTGTTAGCAACATCAAATAAGAAATGACAAAGAAAAATAAAAATAGATTTTTTGGCATTATTTCAACTATAGTTTTTCATGCAATAGCTTTAGTGCTTCTTATGACATTGTGTTTCAGGACACCTCTCCCACTTCCTGGCGAAGCTGGCGTAGAAGTAAATCTGGGTATGTACGCACAAGGTTCAGGACATAATAGCAGTCCAAAACCAGCACCTGCACCTCAACCAGTTCCACAACCTGCTCCTAAAGTAGAGGAAAAAGTCGAAGAAACCATTGAAGAAGAAATACTTAACAGTGAAGAAGACGTTCCTTCAATTGAAGAAAAGAAAGAAGAGAATGTTGAAGAAGTTCCTGAAAAAAAAGAAGAAGTTGTAGAAGAAATAGTTGAAGAAAAGCCAGAAGAAGTAGTCGAAGAGAAACCTGTTGTCAATCAAAGAGCCATGTTTCAAGGACGTAAAAATGAGCAGGCTCAGTCATCGGAAGGCAACACCAAAGGCGATGGTATCCAAGGTTCGGAACACGGATTGAAAGATATTGAAAGATATGATGGCAACGGCGGCAGTGGCGGAGGTCCTGCATTCGACTTAGGAGGCAGAGGCGCAAAGAGTATCCCTTCTCCAAGCAGAGACTTCAGCGAAGAAGGCAAAGTGGTCGTCGATATTTGGGTTGACAAAGATGGAATCGTACGCAGAGCAGAAATTGGCAGAGGAACAACAGTTCTTAACGAATCGATGCGCAGTTCTGCACTGGAAGCAGCTAAAAAATCAGTATTTAACCAAGATGACAAAGCAGCCGACTTGCAGAAAGGCACTATAACTTATACATTCATCATCAGACAATAAAAGACTAAAATAATATGAACTACAAAGAGACTTTGAATTGGATGTTTAACAAACTTCCTATGTATCAAAGAATTGGCGCAGCAGCCTATAAAGCAGATTTGAATACGACAATCGAGATCTTAGATTATCTTTCTAATCCGCAAAATAATTTCAAGACTATTCATATCGCCGGCACTAACGGCAAAGGCAGCACTTCGCATTCTCTGGCATCTGTTTTCCAAGAAGCTGGTCTTAAAACAGGACTCTACACCTCGCCTCACCTTCGCGACTTCAGAGAACGCATCAGAATCAACGGAGAAATGATTTCTGAAAATGACGTAGTATCTTTCATCGAAAAAAACAAAAACAAACTCGAAGAACTTGAACTTTCTTTCTTCGAAATGACAGTAGCAATGGCTTTCGATTATTTCAACAAAGAAAAGGTTGACATCGCTATCATTGAAGTCGGAATGGGCGGAAGATTAGACTCAACCAATGTCATTAAACCAGAACTTAGCCTTATAACAAATATTTCTTTAGACCACATCAAGTTTCTCGGCGACAGTGTGGAAAAAATCGCGGCTGAAAAAGCGGGCATCATCAAAAACGAAATTCCCGTAGTAATAGGAGAAACTCAAGACGGTAGCCAAGAAGTCTTTATCGGTAAAGCAAAAGAAAAAAACAGTCCTATCTATTTCGCAGACCAAATCTTCAATTGCAAGGTAAATAATTCTAATACATTAGAATACAACGATATCGACATATACAAAAATAACGAGTTATATCTTAAAAACATCAAGTTTCCATTAACAGGAGATTATCAAAAGAAAAACCTCGCAACAATTATTTGCGCGTTAGACATTCTCAGAAATTCTTTTAACATCGAAGACAAACATGTCTACGAAGGATTAGCTAACGTAGTGAGTAACACTGGATTAATGGGAAGATGGCAAATCATAAACAAGAATCCGTTAACAATAGCAGACACGGGACACAACGTTGCTGGAATCAACGAAGTCACAAAACAATTAGCAGCGACAAAATTCAAGAAATTGCATTTCGTGTTAAGCGTCGTCAACGACAAAGACATAGATGGCATATTGGAATTATTGCCGAAGTATGCTGAATATTATTTCTGTAAAGCAGACATTCCGAGAGGTTTAGACGCAAACATTCTAGCAGAAAAAGCAAGAAACTGCGGATTGAACGGCAATGTTTATAACTCTGTAAAACACGCATACGATTCCGCTTGTTGTAATGCAAAAGAAGAAGATTTGGTTTTCGTGGGCGGAAGTAACTTCACAGTTGCCGAAGTCGTTTAATATATTGATATGTGACGAATTCATAACTCGTATTTGTTGATTTATGAATTTAATTTTTATATTTGTAAAGTAATTTTTTAAGGTGCGCAGGTCTTTTGTAAATATCATTTTATTGTTGTCAATGTCATTGATTTTGGCTTCATGTTCTATCAGGAAGTTCGTTCCGGAAGACAAGATGATTCTCAAAAACAATTACGTTGATATTGAATCTGATGATGTGGCATTTACAAAAGCCGAGATATCACCTTATATAACACAGGCTTCTAATCCCAAATTTCTGGGAATCATGCCATTGACATGGGTTTATTACAAAACAGAAAATAAACCAAACAAAAAAATCATTAATTGGATCAATGAAACCGTGGGTAAGAAACCTGTATATTACAATAAAGAGCAGAAAGACAATTCGATTATTCAAATAGAAAAATACCTTAACGACATAGGTTATTTCAACTCTAGTGTCACAACGGAAGTTTATGACAATAAAGGAATTGGCCACGTAACATACATAATCAAGCCATCAAATCCTTATATTGTCGATGAGATTTCATATTCGATAAGCGACACAGTCCTTATGCGATATATCAAAGATGTGGAGAGCGAACTTCCCGTTCAAAAAGGCAACATTTACAATGCTTTCGATTTGGATGAGGAAAGAGAAATGATAACAGAATATCTTAAAAACAACGGTTATTACTTCTTTACAAAAGACTACATCTTCATGGAAATTGACACCAACTTCTCCGCAAGGAAAGCCAATATTAACATACGAATCGATAATGCCATTAACCCTATAACACAGAAACCTGAAAATCACAAAAGATACTATATCAACGATATATACATTTATCCCAAAGGTGTAGTTTCAAATAATGCTAAAGCGGACACTGTCAATTACACTTTTTCTTTAGGGAAAAAACTTGGTGATGAGACCTTCAATTTTGTTTATGACGGAAATCCAAGAATAAGATTCAAGACTTTCGACAACATCATACAAATTAATTCGAAAGTTCCATACAGTTTAAAAAATGTAAGTCAGACATATAAAGCACTCAATAATTTAAAGATATACAATCTGAACAATATTGATTTCGAACCTATCAAGCAAGACAAAGACAGCGTTAATCTTCTGAATTGCAACATAATATTGAATCGAGCAAAAGTAAATTATTACAGCATTCAGTTGGAAGGCACTAATTCGAGCGGCGATTTGGGTATGTTGGGAAGTTTCACTTATCGTAATAAAAATATCTTCAAAGGTTCAGAAATTTTGAATCTCAGTTTGAGAGCTGGTACGCAGGCTCAGTCGGTTTTGGATAACGACGGAAATACAAGTCTGTTTAACACAAAAGAATTTGGCATAGACGCAAGTATATTTTTCCCGAAATTCCTTAGTCCAATAAAATTAAACAATTTTGCAAAAGAGTATCAACCTAGAACGACACTTACGCTAGGTTACAGCTGGCAGCTAAGACCCATTTATCTAAGACAAATTACCTCATTGACATTCGGTTACAATTGGATGGCAAACAAGTTCGAGCAACATATTTTAACGCCGCTCACACTCAACAGCGTTAAAGTTGAACCTTCGCCGTCCTTCGAGGAAATTCTGGAACAAGAAACAAATCAAAGAATCAAGGATCAATACACAAGTCACTTGATTTTAGGTCTTGATTACACATATATTTTCAGCAATCAAAATGTCCGACTTTTGGAAGACTTCTACTATTTCAAGGCTAACATCCAATCTAGCGGCAACTTATTGTCGGCATTCAACAACACATCGATGATAAAAACCGTGGACAACTACCACGAGATTTTCGGTATCAGGTATGCGCAATATCTTCGTTTCGCATTCGATTTCAGATACTTCAAATATTTAATAGGAGAAAATCAGATTGCAACACGATTCATGTTAGGCGTTGGTTTGCCATTCGGAAACTCTAACGATATGCCTTTTGAAAAGAGCTTCTATGCAGGCGGTGCCAACGGCATGAGAGGATGGCAGTTCAGAGAGTTGGGTCCTGGAACTTTCAGCAATCCGGACAATCTCAACATTGAACGCATAGGCGATATGCAGATAGAACTAAACTTTGAATATCGTTTCCCAATTCACAGTTTCGTAAAAGGAGCTATTTTTACCGACATCGGAAACATCTGGACCATGAAAGAAAACGAGACTTTCGTAGGCGGCGAATTCAAATTCAACACTTTCTACAAACAACTCGCAGCTGATGCTGGTTTAGGTCTCCGCTTCGACTTCTCATTCCTACTCTTCCGTCTCGATGCTGCTGCACCTATTGTCAATCCGGCATATCCTGAAGGTGAAAGATGGAGAATCAGCAAGTTACAATTCAACGACTTCATTCTCAACTTTGGTATAGGTTATCCATTCTAATTTTTACTATGGATAGAAACACTCTATATAATTTGCTGCTAGACAACTTTGGTTTCACACCTACCGAAGGACAAAACAAAGTATTGGCACATCTGTCGGCATTCTTATTATCTAAAAAAGAAAGACCTGTATATCTTTTAAGAGGTTACGCCGGAACAGGAAAAACGACACTCGTTTCTACGATTGTCAAGACGCTTCCGCATATTGGAATGAATTACCAATTGATGGCACCTACGGGACGAGCCGCCAAAGTAATGAGCAGATACACCAGCAAGACCGCTTACACATTACACAGAAAACTATATCGTTTTCAAGCACTTGCCAACGGAGAACTAAGATTGACAAGAGCAGAAAACAAATCAAAGGACACATTATTTATCGTTGACGAATGTTCTATGATTTCAGACCAAGCACAAGGATTCTCATGGTCACGCTCGCTTTTAAACGATTTGATAGAATATGTCTTCAGCGGCAGCTGCTGTAAACTGTTGCTTATTGGAGATTCCGCACAACTGCCGCCAGTAGGACTCAATATAAGTCCCGCCATGGACTTCGACATCTTACGTGACAGTTTCAACCTCACCATCGCAACTTACGAGATGAAAGAAGTGATGCGCCAGGCATTAGACTCTGGAATCTTATATAACGCGACAAAGATTCGCAATTTATTGTCCTCAGACTACGGACAACAGACGAATGTCTTTGGATATAATCAATTTGACTTACCTTTGTTAGACATCAATAATTTTTCAGATATAGAAAGAATTGACTCTATGTCATTTGAAGAACTGCTGTGGCAAAGTTTCGGCGACAAGAAAAGCAATAATGACGCTGTAGTTGTATGCCGTTCCAACAAGAGAACCAATATGTTCAACCAAGCCATCAGAAGCAGAGTGCTGCAAGAAGAAGGAGAATTATCTGCTGGCGAGAAACTTATGGTCGTGAAGAACAATTATTATTGGAGTCAGCAGGCAGAATCAGCAGTCAATATAGGGACGCGGCAAGCCATGTCCGCACTATCAACTGTCAGTTTTATTGCCAACGGCGATATGATTGAAATTATGAGAAT
Source organism: Bacteroidales bacterium (assembly GCA_045591245.1). Taxonomy (GTDB): domain Bacteria; phylum Bacteroidota; class Bacteroidia; order Bacteroidales; family F082; genus Limimorpha. Next base: position 5,496 of record JAZNSO010000036.1, on the reverse strand, counting down.
TAATAAAATTGAAGAGATGTATGGTTTTCATTTCGCAGATGTAGAGATAAAGATGTTAGATTACGAAGAACAGCCATCTCTGTCAGTAAAGATTATTATGGAAACCTTACACAGCGATGCTCCTTCCCTTACCGAAGAAGATTCAAAACGATTATATCGGACTGTGGAAGAAGACTATATGGACATTCCACGCGCTCATGACAGAAGAAAACTGATGAAAGAAAATCCTTATTTCAACGCCTTGCAGGTAAAATACGGTTACGCCCTCACCTGCCACAAGACACAAGGCGGACAATGGGAAAATGTCTTTATTGAAGCACCATACCTTCCAGAAGAAAAGTCATTAGACATGAGTGACATACGCTGGATCTACACTGCATTAACGCGTGCAAGTAAAAAAGTCTATCTTGTCAATTTCAAGGAAGAATGGTTTGAAGAGATGTGAAATTTAAAATATATGATATAATTTAAGTTGAAAAAACAGCATATACCTATAATTTTCAACTTTCATCAGATATCAGAATATCTAAACTCTATCCTCACAAATTTCAGTCCCTTATGTACTATAAAATTATGAATAAAAAAGAGAACACTTAATATTTAAAGTATTCTCTTTCATAAGTCAAAAGACTTAATTCAATTATGCATTATGAATTATTTATGAAATCTGTGGTTTTTGCCAGGATAGTAAGCGATGTCGCCTAATTCTTCTTCAATGCGGAGAAGTTGGTTATACTTGCAGATACGGTCTGTACGTGAAGCAGAACCTGTTTTGATTTCGCCTGTGTTAAGAGCAACTGCGAGGTCGGCGATAGTTGTATCTTCTGTTTCGCCTGAACGGTGGCTCATAACAGCTGTATATTGGTTACGATAAGCCAAGTTAACAGCAGCGATAGTTTCTGACAATGAACCGATTTGGTTAACTTTAACAAGGATTGAGTTTGCGACATTTCTTTCGATACCTAATCTCAAGCGTTTTTCGTTTGTTACGAACAAGTCGTCACCAACGAGTTGAATTTTATTACCGAGAGCGTCAGTCATCATTCTCCAACCATCCCAATCGTCTTCTGCCATACCGTCTTCGATAGAGATGATAGGATATTTAGCGCACCAGTTCTTCCAGTAGTCAACCATTTGAGCTGGAGTCAATTTATCGCCTGTTGATTTGTGGAGGTGATAAACGTTTTCTTCTGGCAAATAATATTCTGAAGATGCAGGGTCGAGAGCGATGAAGATTTCTTCTCCTGGTTTACGACCAGCTTTTTCAATAGCTTGAAGGATAACTTCAATAGCTTCTTCGTTTGAACGGAGGTTAGGAGCAAAACCGCCTTCATCACCAACGTTTGTTGAATAGCCTGCGTTTTTGAGAACGCTCTTGAGGTTATGGAAAATTTCAGCACCCCATTGGATAGCTTGACGGAATGATGTTGCACCAACTGGCATAATCATAAACTCTTGGAAGTCGATGCTGTTATCAGCATGTGAACCACCATTGAGGATATTCATCATAGGTATTGGAAGTGTGTTAGCACTAACACCACCAATGTAACGATATAAAGGCTGACCTGTTAATTGAGCACCAGCTTTAGCACAAGCTAAAGAAACGCCAAGGATAGCGTTAGCACCGAGTTTGTCTTTATTAGGGGTACCGTCGATTTCCAATAATCTCTTATCTATTTCATTTTGGTCAAGGACGTTCATTCCTTGTAATTCACCAGCAATTATAGTGTTAACATTTTCAACAGCTTTTAAAACGCCTTTACCAAGATAAGTTGATTTATCGCCGTCGCGAAGTTCTCTTGCTTCGTGAACACCTGTTGATGCGCCTGATGGAACAGCTGCACGTCCCATTGCGCCTTCTTCAGTATAAACGTCTACTTCAACGGTTGGATTACCGCGTGAATCTAAAATCTGACGTGCATATACACTTGAAATTCTATTCATATTAAATTATTTAAAAGTTATTTAGTTTCAAAAAAAAGACCCAACCGAAATTGTCAGGTCTTTTAAATCATTTACTCTGCTGTATTTGCTTCAGCGGCAGGTGTTTCAGTTTTTTTCTTACCACCTCTTCTGCGTGTTGTCTTAGCAACTTTAGCTTTTTTCTCAGTTGTATATGTTTCGTTGTAATCAACGAGTTCCATCATACACATTTCAGCACTATCACCAAGACGTGTACCTAATTTAATGATACGTGTGTAGCCACCTGGACGTTCTGCAACTTTTTGGCTAATTTCACGGAAAAGTTCAGTAACGGCTTCTTTATTTTGAAGTTGAGCGAAAACTGTACGACGTGAAACAGTTGAATCATCTTTGGAACGAGTAATCATTGGTTCTACATATATACGTAAAGCCTTTGCTTTAGCGACTGTAGTGGTGATACGTTTGTTAAGAATAAGCGAACTAGCCATATTAGCTAACATAGCATTGCGGTGAGCGCTTTTTCTTCCTAAGTGATTAAATTTTTTATTGTGTCTCATCTTTTTATTCCTTATCTAATTTATATTTGCTGATATTCATTCCAAATTCTAATCCTTTGCTTCTGACCAATTCTTCCAATTCGGTAAGAGATTTCTTTCCGAAGTTACGGAACTTAAGCAAATCATGCTTATCTAACGCTACCAAATCACCTATTGTTTCAACTTCAGCTGCTTTCAAGCAATTCAATGCGCGTACTGAAAGATCCATCTCGACTAATTTAGTCTTGAGAAGTTGACGAATATGTAGTGAGTTTTCGTCCAAGTCCTCTGATGCCGATTTCTTTTCATCCATCATTGTAATTCTCTCGTCTGAGAAAAGCATAAAGTGATAAATAAGTATCTTTGCTGCTTCTTCCAAAGCATCTTTTGGATTTATTGATCCATCTGTTTCGATGTCAAAAATAAGCTTTTCGTAGTCAGTTTTTTGTTCAACACGATAATTTTCGCGTTTATAGCTGACATTTCTTATTGGAGTATGGATAGAATCTATGGCGATAGTGTCAATAGGTGCATTCAACACTTTGTTTTCGTCAGCATTCACATATCCTCTACCCTTGTTGATTGTCAATTCAATTGACAATTTTACAGAAGGGTCCATGTGGCAGATGACGAGTTCTGGGTTCAACACTTGGAATACAGAGAGGAATTTATTGATGTCACCAGCCAAGAATTCTTCTTGTCCACCGACAACAACAGTAACCTTCTCAAATGTTTCGCCCGGAATTTGTTGTTTAAAACGTACCTGTTTGAAACGTTGTACTATATCAGCCACGTCTTCGATAACACCGTAAATAGGAGCGAATTCGTGTTGAACTCCTTCAATACGGATTGAAGTAATTGCATAACCTTCTAATGAAGAAAGTAATACTCTTCTGAGAGCGTTGCCGATTGTAGTAGCGAAACCAGGTTCGAGTGGGCGAAATTCGAAGACACCATGTTTGTCTGTCGATTCTACCATTATAACCTTATCGGGTCTTTGAAATGCTAATATTGCCATAATATCAGTTTATATTCGATTATTTAGAATACAACTCAACGATAAGTTGTTCATTGATGGTTTCAGGAATATCTTCACGGTTTGGATATGTCATAAATTTACCGCAAAGTTTGTCTGAATCCCATTCTAACCATGGATAACGGTTTGAACGTCCATCCACTGAATTAGTAATGACTTCCAAGCTCTTGGATTTCTCACGTACTGCGATGATGTCACCAACTTTCACAAGGTATGAAGGAATGTTGACAACTCTACCATTGACTGTAATATGACGGTGGCTTACCAATTGACGAGCTGCTGCGCGTGTTGGAGCGATACCGAAACGATAAACTAAATTATCTAAACGTGATTCTATAAGTTGGAGTAAAATTTCACCGGTGATGCCTTTTTTCTTGTTAGCTTTCTCAAACAAGTTTCTGAATTGGCGTTCCAAAATACCGTATGTATATTTTGCCTTTTGCTTTTCCATCAACTGTACACCATATTCAGAGACTTTCTTTCTTCTCTTTGCTGCACCATGTTGTCCCGGAGGATAATTTCTCTTTTCGTAATTTTTGTCTGCTCCGTAGATTGGTTCACCAAACTTACGAGCGATTTTTGTTTTAGGACCTGTATATCTTGCCATAACTACTAATTTTTAACTTAATTAATAAAAATCACACTCTTCTACGTTTTGGTGGACGACAACCATTGTGTGGCAATGGAGTAACGTCTACGATTTCTGTTACCTCAATACCTGATGCATTGATTTGACGAATAGCTGATTCACGTCCTGAACCTGGTCCTTTTACAAATACTTTTACTTTACGTAATCCCAAGTCATATGCAGTTTTTGCACAATCTTCGGCTGCCATTTGAGCTGCGTATGGTGTGTTCTTCTTTGAACCTTTGAAGCCCATTTTTCCGGCTGATGCCCAAGAAATGACTTGTCCTTCATTGTTTGTCAAGGAAATAATGACGTTGTTGAAAGAAGCTTTAATGAATGCTTTACCTACAGCTTCAATCTTAACGACACGTTTCTTAACGACTTTTGTGTTTTTTGCCATTTTTGATTTTTTGTTTTAATGGTTTTTTATGATCCAACCAATAAGCTATTTATTACTTAGTGGCTTTCTTTTTATTAGCAACAGTTTTCTTACGTCCCTTACGAGTACGTGCATTGTTTTTGGTACTTTGACCACGTAAAGGTAATCCTGAACGATGACGGATTCCTCTGTAACAACCAATATCCATTAAACGTTTGATATTGATTTGGATTTCACTACGAAGTTCACCTTCTACTTTGTATTGGTCACCGATGATTGTACGAATAGTGTTTTGTTCATCGTCATTCCAATCTTGAACTTTCTTCTCTGGGTCAACACCTGCCTTAGCAAGGATTTCCTTAGCAAGTGAACGTCCAATACCGTAAATGTAAGTCAAAGAAATTTGACCTTGTTTGTTGTTAGGGATATCAACACCCGCGATTCTTGCCATAATTTTATTGTTTTACGTTGTTATTAACCCTGACGTTGTTTTTCTTTAGGGTTCTTTTTGTTAATTACATACAATTTACCTTTACGACGCACAATTTTGCAATCGTCTGATCTTTTCTTGATTGATGCTCTGACTTTCATATTTATTATATTATCTTAATTTCTTTAAAGTCATGTTTTGTTTTACTTATCCTGTTATAACGTAGGACAAGACATTTTATTATTTATATCTGAATGTTATACGTCCTTTTGTCAGATCATAGGGAGACATTTCGAGTTTTACTCTGTCGCCAGGGAGTATTTTTATATAATGCATACGCATTTTTCCGGAGATATGAGCTATAATTTGAAGTCCATTTTCCAACTCCACTCTAAACATAGCATTACCCAATGATTCTACTACTGTTCCGTCTTGTTCTATCGACAATTGTTTTGCCATATAATATTCTTTTATTTACTGATTTCCTGTTCTATCCATTCAAAACTTGATAATATCTCAGCTTTTCCGTTACGCACTGCCACGTCATGCTCGAAATGAGCGGCC
>JAZNSO010000035.1:0-3282 GCA_045591245.1 Bacteroidales bacterium | reverse complement strand
ATACTACTTTAAAGCTTTAGACAGGTCATCAATTATCGGAGTAGCTCCGTACTTTCCGAGAAGGTAATCCTTTTCATAGGATGCATCACTACGCACTCTATAATCCGAAAGAGGATATAGACTGCTTTCCCCCCTTCCATTCTTCTGAGTGAACCAGATCTGATCTCGTCTGAGGAGATTACTGCTTAATACATTTGTATCATGAAGAGTTACTAGCAACTGTGCATTACGACTATTACCTGATTGTGTATTGAACAGCGAGATAATCCTTTCCAAGAGCAGAGTATGAAGCTTTGCTCCAAATTCATCTACAATCAGACGCTTACCATTCTCTAAGGAGTCAAGAATAGGATATGCCAACGAGAAATACTTCACTGTTCCTTCAGATTCGTTATCCGTCATAGAGAAGGTAACAGCAGCTGTCTCCTTGCCATCTTCATCATACTGCGTATGGTAGGTCAGCACTCCGCTGTCACTCAAAGTGATATCATCTATTCCAAGGTCTGCATACCTTGAGAAATCAACCATCTTCTTTCTTGTTACAGGGTTTTCCATTGCTTTTAGGGTCAAAGCCCACACATCAGTCTCTGATTTACCTGTAATTATGGTCGTATCAGCCAACCACTTCATTACGGCACCGGAGTGTGGTTCATTAAACTGTCCTGCCAAAGAAAGAAGGAGGGCATTATCTCTGACCATATTTTTCTCAGTCAATTCCCTGCCGATTGTAAAACGAGAATGAACCTCATACACATTTTTCTCTCTATAGAATAGTTCTAGTTCCTTTGAGCGTTTCTTACCGGCCTTCACATATAACCATTCTCTGTGGACCTTTTCCGCACTAGTTTCGAATCCGTATCTATAAGTGTCTTCGCCAATCATGATCACGATTTCAAACAGACTAGGCTCTGCAACACTTGACGTAGAAAGTGCAAAACTATTAACCGGAATCTTTTCTCCAGCCTGCACTTCTTTCGACGAATTCATCGTGAACCACTTAAAGAAAGACATAGCTTTTATCAGATTGGACTTTCCAGATGCATTTGCACCAAACACAGCACAGGCACGTGAAAGGACAACCGGCATCTCACCTCCTGCAGAGAAAGTCGTATCTGCACTTTCTGCCTTTTTATCCTTTAAGGAAGTGGCAACCATTGAAAATGTCACTTTTTCCTTAAAAGAAAGAAAATTTGCGAATGAGAACTCCAAAAGCATAGCTTAACTTCGTTTTATGTGAAATTTTCACAAATTTAATAGTTAAAGTCGAAAAATACAAAAATCACCCCAGTTACTTGTATGGATTCAAAAAAAATTCTTGAAACAACCTAACGATACATTTCAAGAATTATTCGTAAACTGCTATTGTTTTCACTTGATTTTTGTCGGAATAAAAATTCTAAAGGTATTAGAGGCATATTTCAAACCACTATTATTTTGAATATCTTCTCCTACTTCCAAAGTCAAACGTCCTTTACAAAAGTTAATAAGTTTCAACGCCCTATTCAAACCTATGCCCTTACCCGACTTACCTGCTTTTTGAGCCTGTTTTCCTTTATATCCTTCAGTAAAAATCAACTCTTCCTCACCTTCATTAACATACAAACTTTTCATTGCAAACTCAATCACAAGTACATCCAATCGTTCAGTAAATGAAATATTCATTCTACTTGACCGCATAGTATACTTTGCAGCGTTTTCGATGATATAATATGTTGCGACCTGTAAGGCTTCAAAATCTACGTTAAATCGCCGATAGTATTCACCAACATCCACATATACACTTTTCTTTTTGAAGTCTGGATATAGCATATAAACATTCGTCATTATCGCATCTCTAGGATTCGCTAATGAATAATTTGGCAATGCAGTAGGATTATTAAGTTTTGAAAATACAGACAACTCCGTTTTAACATTCAGATTGTACCTTGCTAGCCTAGTAATAAGGTCACCCGCACCATCTATATCCTTTTTAATAGCTTGTTTAACTGATTCCAACAATTCCCGATATTTTTTTACGAATGTTTCTTGTGGAATGAAAGAATAAAATTCATTGATTGCATCAGAATTAATATGTTCAATGTTATGCTTCAATGAATCTATTTCAACTCGCACTTCAGCAAATGAATTCTCCTGAGCTTTCCTATATAGCGAGACCATATTAGGAACTGAATGCTCAATTAATTCGGAAAGGACTTTAAAATTTGTGGAAGTTTTTTCTTTAGAATCGCAAATATACAATTCACCTTGATTAAGTGACTTATAGGCCAACCGCTTCTTTATGCTAGATAAAGGACATACCGTATTCCTAATACCCAAGCTTATATTTTTATAAATACACGACAAACACGACATATCCGGTAGTGTATTAAGCACAATCTCTTTATCGTGAGTTTGAATGAAAATATTAGTCTTCCTTTCTTCCATATTGTTCTATAAGATACATAAACTGCACTGGCTCTGCATTTTTAGGGAGTTTTGCATCCACCTTATCTAAATCCAAGTCAAAAATATCATGTTCATGAGTTCCTGAGTAGATAACAACACCTTTATTTGGATAACGTTGTTTAATTGCTGCCGCCAAGCCTGCACCTTGATTCTTAAATCCTAAAGACAATCCAACTCCTTTAATATCGACAAAAATGATATCAGCATTACGTACATCGATATCATCAAGGTCGCATACATCCTGTTTCTTTTTTACATTCTTCCATCCGGCTTTTTTAAGCATTTTAAGCACACTAAAATCTTCATCATCTATAAACAAAATCTGTGTTGCATTCTTCTGCTTATTTTCATTCGCAGACTGTTTGTTTCGATCACTTGGAGCAGCCTGTACAACATTATTATCTCCTACAATCGTCACATTGCTGTTCCCAGAAATAATATTATTTCTCGTTCCATCTTGGACATTACCCTTATTAGATTTCACCTTAGTCATTCTCTTATACGTTAAATAACCACCGCCAGTACATAATGATAATAAAGTTAGTATTGAAACAATAATGCCAAGAGTGCTATTTATAAAATCCATCATATGATTAAGTTATTAAGTGTTCCAAAGTTATTAATTTATTGCTTGTTTTCCAATATCTTCACAAGATCACGTTTCATATCGATGTCGATGTCGCGGTAGCGATTGAAGGCGCGGCTGCCTTCTGCGTGGCCGGTGAGGGCTGAGACGAGGTTCGGATCCTTGACCAGCTTGTAGATGTTGCCGATGAAGGTGCGGCGGGCCATATGGCTGCTGGCCATTTCATTGATCGGCACTTTGGATTCTGTTCG
>JAZNSO010000034.1:0-7199 GCA_045591245.1 Bacteroidales bacterium | reverse complement strand
AACGGGTCGGAATTCGCAAAACACGAACAGATCGCCCGAAAATTAGGTGCGGATATATATTTTACGGATTCTTATGCTGCATGGCAAAAAGGTGCTATAGAAAACACGAATAAACTTATCCGCCAATACTTGCCTAAAGGAATGGATTTCAATACAGTATCCGATGATTATATCAAATATGTACAGTATAAAATAAATCAAAGACCTCGACTAAAACTTAATTTCTCTTCTCCAAAGAAAGCTTTCTTCGATCATTTTTATTAATTTTGCACTTGCTCGTTGAATCTACCTCTATTTGATTTGCAGTTAATGATTTGTGAAAATAAGTGAAATCTGTTTTATTTACATTTAGACATTTTAATAATGTAGTATATCAAGGTGATGAAAACTCCTAACGTTAAGAAAGTTACTGGAATTATACTTACTTTTATTCCGAATGCGTTACAAGCAAAATGGTATGTGATGTATGCAATAGTTAGTGTTACTATTATTTTTATGTTTCTTAAACATTTTATTCCTAAAGTATATAGTTGGAGATAATTCTCCTCGTTGACTTCAACAGGGTAGTTAAAGGCATGTGGATATTTCTGCAAGATACTTATTCCGATATAGACAATCAAGCCGAAAAAAGGCAATAGAGAAAAACTATCTTTATTTCCGTATCCGTCAATCTCACCGAGTATATTCATATGAGTAGGAATGATTTCAGGAAGTTTGTCATATATAACATACGGAAATATTACCATACATATTACGGTTAACAATCCTAAAAGCTCAACGATTTTCTCTCCAATAGTCGGAACGATTTTGACGACAGGTCTTTTCATAGTTTGAGATTTTAATGTAAAAACAAAGTTATAAAACTTCTCTATATCTATGTATAAAAATATAACTATTTTTCAATTATGATGAGATTTAATATGCGACTGTCGGTTGTCGGTACAGTAAGTTTAAATTCTAAGTTTGAATTTAAAACAATTATTCCAATGCTAATGACGGATTCTTCAACAAAGTATCAACAATAGGATGATAGACCTGACGGTCACTTACTTCTGAGATGGTTGTAATCTTATTCCCCGCATCCTTAGATGATGCTCCACAATGATAAATTCGTTCACTATCAGAATTATAATCTAATACAATGTATCTGTCATGATATATTCCGCAAGTATGACGTAATGAAATATTGACATTAGGATATTGCTTGCGGAAATCGTTGTATTCGCTATAATGCAAACCTCGTTTTAAATTGTCTGAGAAAATTGTTATGGGAATATGGTTTTCTATTTCTTTTAACAAAACAAGAGTTCTGATTCCGATGTAATTGTCAATCAAAAAAATACTTTGCCTGGCAGTTTTGTAAATATTGTTGTAAGCCAAGTTCGCTTCGATTTTTTCTCCGTTAAGGATCAGATATTCACTTCTAATATTGAGATCTGTGAAGTCATGAATTACTTTAGTAAGTTCATCTTTGGTAACCATGCTTTCCTTAATCTGCGCTATATCAGCTGTATTCTGTGAGTTTTGAATTGATATTTGTATAAGTTCACGATTTCCTATTAGATTATGATTGTCGATTATGAAATCCTTCATTTCTTTGAATGTTCTTATCAGAGCCTTACTTTGTTTGATGGCAAGTTCTCCTTTTAAAACAGTCATCAACATGTAGATTCCCTGCTCTGTAAAAACAAACGGAAGATATTTTGAATATTTCCCTTTCTCTAATTCTAAGGTCAAATTTTTTGACCTTAGAATTGTATCGTTTTTAGAAGTGATTGATAATAAATGATTTGTACTTGATTTTGAGGTCAAAAATTTTGACATCAAAATTTCATGATACTCTTCTTTAGTAAGTTGAAATCTAAAATCACTATCAAATTTTTCTATATTGTTTTTTACTTGTTGGTTAAATGCTTTTGTAGTATAACCGTAAATTTTAGCAAGATCTGCATCAAGCATCACCTTGACACCACGAACGGTATAGATGAAATTCCTTAAATTGTCAGTAGATTCCATAATTTCAATTGTTTGATTTTGCAAAATTACAACAACAATTTCATTAATTCAAGAGAAATAAAGTTAATAATTCTTAATAGCTCATTGTTCAATTTTTTGACACTGACTGTCTAATTTTTTGACACTTTATTTTTATTCAAAACTGTAACTTGCTAATAAACAGTGTGTAATGTATTTGGCATTGTTTATGTATATTTAAAAATAAAATGTTAAAATTATGAATAATATAGTAATGAGAAATGTTTCTATTTCAAAAGTGTCAAAAATGTTGACACGAATGCCTGCGAGTAGGCGTTGTAAATAATTTTATAAGTCTATTAAACAAATTAATATATTAACAAAAAAATATTATAACTATGAAAAAACTAATCTTATTATTTGCAATGGCATTGGTGATGCAATCGTGTTACGTAACAATAGAAATTCCACCATGTATGAACGGTAATTTAACTCCTGAACAGACAAACAGCATCTGCTGGTTGTCTGATACAACTTCATTAATCGGTTTAGATAATGATGATTGCATCTATGCTATCAATTCAAATCAGATGAAGGACTTACTTATAGCTAAAGATAGAACGATTGTTTACAGGTGGTTACCTTATGATATGAAGAATAATATTCCAATATATTTTGTACAATCATATTGCGATGAAAATAATATCGAATTATATGTAATTACAAACGAATATACAGCAGCTTTTGCCGAAATAGATAATGTTAAGAATCCGATATTTTCAATGAATATCGGTGATTGTATGATAAATGTTGATAATAAATTGGAAGATAAATTTTACAAAGAACTTTTTGGCAATAAATACAAGAAAAAATTTCATATCTATTATCTTGAAAATGGCGAATTTGTAAGAACTGAAGATGAAATGATGAATGAGAAATGGAAAAAGAAATGGGAATAGTTTTAAACTCTGTGCAGCGTAAAGAAAAATCTTTCGTTTGATAATCGAGGATGATCTCACACAAAAGCGCAAAGTACGCGAAGAAGCAATGTTACAACTCTGCGATTCTCTGTGTCTCTGCGAGAGAAAATTAAAATTGAAAATAAATATCTTATTGACTATAAATCTTACTACTATGAAACGAATCTTTACATTATTATTCAGCTTTTTAGCTATGACATCATTCGCGCAGAATGAGATGAAAGAACTGAAAGCTCGTCTTGTTGACGAGGAAAAGAAACCTGTTCAATTCGCTAACATCTCTCTGAAGATGGCTGACAACGACAGTATCATTGCCGGTACTTCTTCCGATGAAAACGGTAACTTTATCCTTAATGTTGAAGATGGCAAATACATTCTCATGACTTCCGCTGTCGGTTACGAACGTCTTTCGATATATTGCCGTCCTGCCGACCTCGGAGAGTTGAAGATGCCTCGTACTTCAGAAATGTTGGATGCGGTTACGATAGAAGGTTCTCGTATTGAAGAAACACCTCAACATTATGTGATACTTCCCGATCCGACGGAAGTGGAGAGTTCAGGTAGAGGATTGAATTTCCTTAACATGCAGCAGCTTCCGGGATTGGATGTCAATGTGGCGAAAGAGACAATCACAATCGACGGCGGTACTCCTGTCTATCAAATCAACGGCAAAGAGGTTACTTATCAGAGATTCATCAATGTCAGTTCAGACAAGATTAAACGCATAGAATACAGCAACAATCCTGGAGTACGTTATATGGATCGTGGCGCATCAGGTGTTATAAATATTGTTTTGAAAGAGGTTGAAGACGGCGGTTCAATCGTCGCTAATGGCAAGACGGCTTTCACTACAGGTTTCGCCGACGGTTATGTGATGGGAACATACAACAGAGGTAAATCCGAAATCATGCTGCAATATAATATCAGTCACCGTAACTACGACGATGTTCCTTACGAAATGACAGATAAATACATCAATGAGAATAGAATGGTGGAACGCAAGCAGACGATGAATTTCCCTTTCTATTATACGACCCATAACATTATGGCGGATTATACTTATAGAGCCAACGACAGTACTTTTATGACTATTTCTTTGCGTGACTATATAAATAACAACAATTGGAACGGAAACGGAATGATGATAGAAACCGACAACGGCATCACAGATACAATGAACATGAACGAAGTAAGAAAATGGAAAGGCAACATGCCATCTCTCGATTTGTATTTCAGTCGCCAGATGAAAAACTATCAGAAGATAGAGTTGAATGTCGTAGGTCAATATTCGACTTCGTCATACGAAAATAAATTGACATATAATACCGACACTCTTGTTGAAGAATATCCGACATATACGGAAAATTACGGATACGCTGTCAGCGGAGAAGCGATGTACACCAAGTCGTTCGATTATTCGGAATTATACCTCGGATTACAATATCAGCATAATTTCGCCCATAACGATTATGTGGTTTATGACGAAACAACATCCATGAACAAGGATAATGTCTATGCGTATGCACAATATGTCACAATGTTAGGAAAAAGGGCAAGTCTTATTTTAGGAACAGGAGCGAAGGTGTTTGTTGTGAATGACGGCTTGAATACCTTAAGTTATGTCAGGAATTTAAGTACGTTCAGGTTAAATTACAAGATTGACAACAAGATTGTATTATCAGCATCGGCGAATTTAACTCCAAGTCTGCCATCGTTAGGTTCACTTTCAACCGTCATGCAACGTACAGATAATGTTGAAGCAAATGTCGGTAATGCGGATTTGAAACCATATAATACCTTATCTGGAAGATTGCAATTCAACTATAATACACAAAAGATTTTTTACGCCAGAGTCACGGTCGGATACACGCATTCTTTCAATCCTATAGTATATACATATCACTATAATCCAGAATTGGACTTGTTCATCAATTCGCCTCATAACAGCGATTATTACAGAAGCTTATATCTCAATGCTGAGATTGGAACGAGAACACTGTTCAGGTTCCTTTACATATCTCTCAATGGAAATTTGAGAAGAGACGAATCTAAAGGCGTTGATTTTCATCATGAGAACGTCAATTCCTATAGTAATGTTAAAGTGCAGGCAGTTTGGAGGAATTTTAATATAGGCTGTGACTTCGACATCACTCCGCACATATCATTATATGGAGAGACATTGACTTATAGTGAGATGTCGCAGGATATTTACGCACAATACAAGTATAAGGATTTGTATGTTACTCTTACATGGTGGTGCCCGTTCAATAAAGATGGTTTTAAATATCAAACAGAAGGACTTTCGGAAATACATCCATATAAGCACGCCAATTGGACCGCCAACAACGGTAATATGCTCTCGCTTGGTCTGTCATGGAAAATAAATTACGGAAAATCATTCAAGAAAGTTCAGAAGTCACTCAGCAACGGAGGTTATGACGACGGAATGGTTAAACCGGGAGCGTGAATAAAAATTTACAATTAACAGTTTACAATTAACAGTTTACAATTTACAATTGGTAGAGACGCGTCAATTACACCAAAGAGAATGAAAGAGGTGTAATTGACGCGTCTATTTGATTTGCAGGATTATAGTAAGTCCCCTTAATACAATAATCCGAACATCCATAACGGGATTCTTTTGCCGTTGCCTATTTCTAAATCGGCAATGGTTAAATAACTGTTTGGAATGTTAGAAATATGGTCGAAAGTCTTGCTGTAATTATTTTAAGAAAAACGCTTTTGGAAAAGTGTTTTTTTATATAAAATTAACTTTTGAGAAATTGTTTTATTTTGGAAAATGTTAAGACTGTCTAATTTTTTGACACTCACTGTCCAATTTTTTGACACTTTATTTTTAGTTAAATTTTTAAATCGTTGATATTTAATGATATTTATAGTTAAATATTCTTGTTGTATTCTTCGTATTCCGAAATCCATTCTTTCAATTTTTCTTTTAAGAGTTTCTTGTCAGGAAGACATAAAGCATATTGTTGCGCATAAATGTTTGCATCTTTAGGCAAGGTTAATTTGACTAATGAATCGCTCTTTGTCTTACATAAAAGAATCCCAATTGTAGGTCTTTCGTGCTCTTGCTTTATATACCTATCAAAATAGTTTACATACATCTGCATTTGTCCTAAATCCTGATGAGTCAATTTATCTGTTTTTAAGTCAATTAAAACATAACATTGTAGCAATCTGTTATAGAATACAAGATCAACGTAGAAATTGTCTTCATCAAAGGTAAAGCGTTTCTGTCTTGATTCAAAAAGAAAACCTTTGCCTAATTCAAGTAGGAACATTTGTAATTTGTTGATAATTATTTCTTCAAGTTTATTTTCTGAATATGAAGAATCTGGCTTTAGACCAAGAAATTCTAATGTAAGAGGATTTTTTAGTAAATCTGTGGGTTTCTCAATTGTTTGACCTTCGTTAGCTAATCTTAAAACCTCATCTTTATTACGGCTCAGAGCTAATCTCTCATACAGGCTGCTTGAAACTTGACGTTGTAGTTGTCTTACGCTCCAATTTTGGTTAAATGTCTCTATTTCGTAAAAGTGTCTTTCTTCATGATTTTCGATTCTCATTAAGATAAGGTAATGTGACCATGAAAGATTAAAGTTAGGAATTGTTGGATTATTATTAAGCGAATCCCCAATTTCGTAAACAGCGTTTACGATTTTTGAATATACACTATAAAACTTTCTGCAAAGTGTCAGAGATTCTACAGACCATCCGTTACCAAATTTGTCTGTCAATTTACTTGATAGTATTTTTAGTATTTTCTTACCGTATGATGCTCTGTATTTGCCATTTAATTCATTTTCTATGATGAATTTACCGATGCCGTATTTGCAATATACTTCTGTAGTAGTTATGGTTTTAGAAGCACTTTCTCTCGCTTTTTTGATAAGGTTTGAAATATTCTCATACAAAGTATCTATCCTTTGTAATTCATTATGATTGCTAATATTTTTCATAAAGATTGTGTTAAAAGTTCTCTGCGCAAAACTACAACAACAATTTCATTAATCCAAGAGAAATAAAGTTAATAATTCTTAACACCTCACTGTCCAATTTTTTGACACTCACTGTCTAATTTTTTGACACTTTATTTTTAGTTAAATTTTTAAATCATTGATATTTAATGATATGTAAATTTGGCACAATAAATGAAAGTGTAGAGTGTAGTGTTGAGGATTTAGAGTAGTTGAAGGTATGATAGTTTATAGATTGAAGTTT
>JAZNSO010000033.1:0-28369 GCA_045591245.1 Bacteroidales bacterium | reverse complement strand
AACAAAAGTTGATACCACTCTGCACGGTACAACCATTATAATACGAGATATTACTAAAAAAGTGGGATCCCCACGCACAAAAAATAAAATCACGGAGTTACTTAAAAGTATGTATCGACGTGACCTAAATAGTGGCTTGGTTCATATTGAATATGACGGAGAGCCTCTATATTATGATGATCACGACTGCTTATCTTTTAGAAATCGCACATGGAGAAAAGACCTTGAATTCCTATTTGAATTTGACGGGCAAATACATTGTGTTACAGGATTTGTGGGCATTTTAGCACATGGCGGATTTGGCAGAGCTGGCTTTGCTCTATTTAGAAGGAATCGAGTAGTAGTTGGCGGAGAAGATTTTAATTATAAACCTGAAGAGATATTCGGGCAAGCGCAAAGCACAATATCACATAAGCTATTTGGAGAACTGGACTTGGATGACTTCCCTGTTAATCAGGCTAAAGATGGTTTCGTGTGGGATGATGGTCTTGAGGAAGAGTTTATTAAAGAGTTGAAATCGCATATTAAGGAATACATTGATATTGCGAGAATAACAAATAAGGATAGGGAAAAAGAGGAGGCTACATCAAAAGAGGTTTCTGATAATGTTCAGAATCAAGTACAAGATACCATAAATAGGTCTTTCGGCAGTCAACAGGCACAGCCTGAACCGACGATTTTCGATACACCTACACAGACCGATGAACTCCAAGAGTCTTTAGAACTAAGTCTGTATAAGGAGTATCAAACGGAACAAAACAACCTTCCTGAAGAAATTGATGATAAGGTTCGTGAATATATCATACCATTGGATGGTGCAAGCAAATGTACAATGTCTGTACAATGGACAAAAGGTAACGCCACCACTTGGATTAAAGTAGATACAGAAGAGGATGGGAGCAAGGCAAGTATTCAACTAAATATTAACCACCCTTTCTTCAAGCCTTTTTCTGAAAAAGAGGATTTTAAATCGGTATTAGAAAGGTTTGCTCTTGCGTTTGCTCTTGCTGAGATACGTGTAAAAAAGAATGCAAATGAAGATGGCTCAGTTAGTCCAAGCGCCTTTCGCAATCATATTAATGAGTATTTACGTAAACTAACCAATGAAGATTAATGGAACAGTATAAAATAGATAGCCCCTCATCATTGTCTTTTACAGAGGGTAAATATTTCGATTTGATACATAAGAAACATATAGACTCATATACACTTAAGGGCGCAAACAACATCGTTAATAATGTCAGATCAACGTATTCTAAGCTATTAAGGCAATTGGCGACGAATACGAATCACAACTCGTTATTAGTTGGTAAGGTACAGTCCGGAAAGACTTCTAACTTAGAACTGTTGACAGCATTAGCCTTCGACAATGGTTATAATCTATTGATAATATATGGTGGTTATGATACAGAATTGTTAAGGCAATGTACAGAACGATTTGGCTCCACATTTGAATCGGCGAGTGGTGATGATATTGTGGAGTCGGATACTCCTATTGTATTCACAACAAATATAGTAACTAAGGAATCCAATCCCCTAGCGTGTCTTACTGCAGATTTTGCTAAGGACTTATTGAGCGAGCAGCGTCCCATAATAATAACATGCCTAAAAAATTCACGAGTCCTTATTAAAGTAAATAAATTGTTGCGCACATTAAAAGATGTACCAAATATAAAACCATTTATTATTGATGATGAGGGTGATCAAGCAAGCTTAAACACTGCTAAAAAGAAAGAAAAGGGAACACCCACATATAATGCTATAAAGGCTATGAAGGGTATTCTCGAAAATCCATTATACCTATCAGTGACTGCAACACCTCAAGCTAATATCTTCCAGGAGGATATAAGTGCTCTTATACCTGCATCCGTACATCTTATTCAACCTGGCGCTGGATACAATGGCGCAAGCGTATATCATTTGTCTGATAATGAAATAATACAACCCACAAAAGAAGAGCAGACATCAGCAACTATCAGTGACTCTTTACGACGGGCGATATATTATTTTCTAGTTGCAAGTGCGATAAAGCAGTTGATGGCAATAAATAAAAAAGAGAAACTTTCTGATATGATCATTCATGTTGATCGCAGAGTCTCTGAACACAGTGTATTATATTCATGTGTAAATGATTTACTTAAAAACATTAAGGCTGCTTTTGAGAATAAAGAAGATGATCCAGATGAATATAACTTCTATTATAATAAATTAATAAATTGTTATACTTCGCTTGTCTCAAGCGAGATGCAGTCACAATATCCTTTTGATAGTAAATTATTAGAAGAACTTGCTGTATGTATACGAAGAACAGGTGTCATTTTGCAAAATGGTCTTGGCAAAGAAACAAAAGAGACAGAAAGAACAAAATGGCATAAAATATACATTGGCGGAGATTTGTTGCAACGAGGTTTAACTTTCTCTAACTTGGTAGTTTCGTATTTCACTCGATTTGCTAAAAGTGGAGGGAATATGGATACGACCCTTCAGAGAGCTCGTTGGTTTGGATATAGAAGTAAATACTTGGATCTGTGTAAAATCTTTACAACCGATGAAATCTCTAAAGAATTCGCTGTCCTGGCAGAGGTCGAGGATGATTTGTGGGAACAATTCGAAGATGTGGAGAAAGGCCTGCTGGAAATAAAGAATATCATTATTCAGGCTGAAAACACCAAACAAAATCCTACTGCTAAAAATAAAGCAAAGTTTAAAAAGATATCGTTCAGAAACCGTTGGGTTAAACAAAAGTTTATCGTAACGAATAATGACGAAATATCAGCGAATAACACATATGTTGAGAAACTAATAACATCTGTTACACATTGGGCAACTACCGATGTTAGCAGTAATAATGGCGTACAAACGGCACAATATGCAATATTTACTGCAGAGCAGTTAAAAGACCTTATACAATCAATTGAGACTGCGTTTGACAGAGAACCTTTTAATAGGGCTACTATTAAGGATCTTGTCGGATCATCTGATATACCTGTTATTCTTATGTGGACAAACGATGAAAATAAAACACGTTATCGTTCTATTTATAATGACTCTGCCCAGGATAGAATTAAGGCATTGCACCAAGGCGCCAATACAACCGACATTGAGAAACTAACATATTATGGAGACCAGAAGGTAATTATTGACCCTGACAAGATTAATATTCAAATCCACTATATATCGCCTGGCATATCAAAGAATGAGCGCTTAGGGAAGGATCAATACATGTTTGCGATTTATATGCCAAAAGATAAAATTTATTTTGTGAAAGACAATGATTGATACTCGCCAACTATTGGATAAGATTGAACTAATTCCACAGGATGATACACTATATTTAGTGGATAAGTTGCCTTGTGGTACAGGTATGTTTGTATGTAATGGCAATATCCTATACTTAGTACCCAACACAGAGAATTGTGATTCTTTAGGTATTAGAACAGACTTTTTGCATTTGGAAACAAATGTATATGTATCAGCGTTTAATACTTCTGTTTCATCATTTGAAAATGGCTGCTACAATTATGTAGAGTTACTTTTATCGAAGATGCATGAGCCAGAAGCGGATTTATCCGCATTTACAAACTTATGCATGGCTCATGCTTCATATATGGCAGGAAGGGAATTTATTCCATTCTTTGATTCATTAGTTTCATTATTTCAGTTGCCTAAGGAGCAGAATTATAAGAATTTAATTGGATTAATGGGAGAATTATTGTTCATTGAGTTAATGTATAATGAGCATGGCATAGATTTATCTCCATTTTGGCATTCTGAAGGATCAGCTTCAAAGTTGGACTTTGTATGTCCGCGTGTTAGCTTTGAGGTAAAAACGACTGCCAATGATTCTATGTGTTTTACCATTAAGCACAACCAATTATTCGATACTTCGGGAGAGGTCTATCTTATAGCCGCATTAATCAACGAAGATAATGCAGGCCGAACACTTGATAGTGTAATATCAAGTTTGTTGGAAAATACAGAATATTGTAATAGTTTGCAATTTGCTGAAAATATTGAAAAAGAAAAGAGACGTATATCTCCAGTAGAGATGAAGACAAAACGATTTAGTCTTAAAAGAATAAGTGTATATAACATAAAAGATATTAATCCTTTTGTTGTAGTTCCAGATTGTGTAGAAGACTTATCATATAAGTTAAATCTTTTACCATTTTCGTGTACTGATATTTCCAATGTTGCTATATTGAATAAATAACGAAAAATTATGCCAGCATTAAGATATTATTATTCAGATACCATTTCAAGATTCTTAACAAAGAATACTGAAGAAATTATTGGCAAACTCACGCTTGCTAGTCAGCATGATATAAATGATGACACGTCAAACTCATGGATTGAAGAAATTAAAACTTTAAAAAGCGTTTTGACGCCTTATAAAGAAAGGGGAAGTGTGTATTTTGAATATAATATCCCTCGTATGGGAAGACGTGCTGACGCTATACTTGTAATAGATGAAATCATTTTCGTTCTTGAATTCAAAACTGCTGGCAGTAGGTTTACTCATGATGCAATTACGCAAGTATGGGACTATGCTCTTGACCTGAAAAATTTTCAAGAAGGAAGCTTGAATCGTATTATTGTTCCAATTTTGGTTGCTCCATCTGAAAAGGATAGGAATTGTAGCTTTACTCTTAATCATTTTGAAGATAATGTTTATGAACCACTACGGACAAATGCAAATAGACTAAGGGAAGCATTTTCTATTTCGTTAACTCAAATACCTCATGAGATTATTGACCACTCTGATGATAGAGACGAACAATGGGCTAAAAGTGGATATGAACCAACACCAACAATAATTGAAGCTGCCATTGCTCTTTATGAGGAAAACACAGTAGAAGATATAACTAAACATGGTGGTGATATCGACAAAGCTTCTGCTGAACTATCTAGAATTATTGACTACTGTAGAGATAATAATAAGAAGGCTATTTGTTTTATTACTGGTGTTCCTGGAGCTGGTAAAACACTTATTGGATTAAATACAGCTATAGATCAATTTAATCGAGGTGAAAAAGCGGTTTATCTGTCTGGAAACTTTCCACTTGTAGAAGTGTTACAAGAGGCTTTAACACGAGATTATGTAAGAAGAGAAAAAATTAAGGCTAAAAAAGATGGCAGAAAGGCTTGCACGAAGGAGGAAGCCAAGAGTAAAGTAAAAGCTTTTATACAAATGATACACCACTATCGTGACCTTTACCTTGAAGGTACAAAGGTGGTTGACAATGAGATTAGACCTATTGAAGGTTATTTCCAGAGTCATACTGATAAAGCATACATACCTACTGAACACGTTGCTATTTTCGATGAAGCCCAAAGAGCATGGACCGGTGACGAGTTAAAACGTTTCATGAGGGAGAAGAAAGGTATCCGAGATTTCCCATACAGCGAACCTGAGTATCTAATTTCATGTATGAATAGACAACTAGATTGGGGCGTCGTTGTTTGTTTAGTGGGTAACGGACAATCTATCAATAAAGGCGAGGCTGGATTAACAGAATGGATTGAGTCTATAAGCAGAAGCTATAAAGATTGGGATGTTTATATGTCCGAATATCTTCTTCTGTCTGGAGACGTAAAACAAACAGAACTAGCACTAATTAAACAACAACTCAAATCGAGAGAAGATCTTCACTTGAAGATGTCAATGCGTTCATTCCGTTCTGAGAAAGTAAGTATCTTCGTAAATCAACTCCTTGCATTGGAAAAAGAGGAGGCTGCTAAGACATTGAAGGAACTTGCAAACTATCCTATCGTTCTTACCAGATCTTTAGATAAAGCGAAACAATGGTTACGAGATCATGCTAGAGGTAGCGAACGTTATGGATTATTAGCTAGTAGCAAAGCAGAGCGTCTGAAAGCTATCAGTATTAATGTTCGTTACCAACCTGATTTTGTTCACTGGTTTCTTGAAGATGATACTGACATACGTTCATCAAATGCACTTGAAGACACCTTAACAGAGTTCAAGGTCCAAGGATTGGAAATTGATTGGGCTTGTGTGGCTTGGGATGCTGACCTACGACTTAATAAAGAACAAACAGCATGGCAACATCACCAGTTGCGTTCTGGAACTAAATGGCAGAATATAAACAAACCTATTAACCAGCAATACCAAATCAATGCATATAGAGTGTTGCTTACTAGAGCCCGTCAAGGCATGGTTATAGTTGTCCCGAATGGAGACAATGGAGTACCACCAGATGAAACAAGAAAGCCAGAATGGTATGATGGAATTTATAACTATTTAAAAGAGATTGGTATAAAGGAAATATAATGAAGGTTATAGAAGTCGTTGCGGCAATAATACAAAAAGAAAACCAATATCTCACTACTCAACGTGGATATGGAGATTTTAAAGGCTTTTGGGAATTTCCTGGTGGAAAAATTGAATTTGGCGAAAGTCATGAAGTAGCATTAAAACGCGAAATCCGAGAAGAATTAGGGATAAATATTTCCATCGAAAAATTCATCTGTACAACGGACTATGATTATTCCTCTTTTCACTTGACCATGCATTGCTATTTGTGTAATATTGTTTCTGGAGAGATAGAATTACGGGAACATATAGCTATTCGTTGGTTAAATCCCTATGAACTCAATGATGTTAAATGGTTGCCAGCAGATAAAGAAATTATTGATAAGTTAGTTTAAAAATGAAAAAATACCTCCATCAATTTTCAAACTTGCATTGCAACAAATTAAAGGGCGAGATTGCTCCGCATAAGCTGATAATGCTTCTGAGTGTAATGGATTTGATAGAAGCTGGTTTTATCACTTCAAATAAAATAGAGTTTTCTGAAATGTTAGAGGAGCGTTTCAAAAGTAACTGGAAACGTTATGTGAAAACGGATTCGGTGTTTAAGCCTAACGCCGGCACTCCGTTCTGGCATCTGAATTATGAGCCTTTCTGGCGTCTCGTTCCTTTCTGTGGCGGAGAGGAGACTATCGCTCAGTTAAAGAAATCGAATCCTTACTCCTCTGGAACAATACGGAAAAACATCCGCTACGCTGAAATCGACATCGAACTTTTTGAGCTTATGAAAGATGTGGTTGGAAGGAAGGAACTTCGGATGGTACTTACCAATACCGTACATTGTAATGCTGCGTTTTCAAAAGACTGATGTCATTGTATTATCGTCATTTGGCATAGTATTCCTGTAAAATATTATCGAATATGGTTTTGTATTTTCTTGGCGTAAGAGGACTATGAAGAAAGTTGTAAATTATTTCTATGTATTCCTCATCGGACAGAACTCCTACGACTTGAGGGTTTATAAATGATTTCAATATTCTTTCCTGTGACTCTTCTATAAAGCAATAGTCGAACGGAATGATCGTCTGTAACGGAAAACTAAAATCATCATCACTCATGTATTTCTTTCCAATGACTTTGTTTGCTTCAAATACGTATGAAGTGATGATGTTGCCTCTCATGTTTCCACCATGCTTAGGCGATAAGATGCCTGAACGTTGCTTGGATGTCGTGAAAACTGCTACAATATTCAAAGTCTCGCTTCTATACAGAGAGATAAGGTATTTAGGTTTATTTGGTGTCGTATATGTGCAGAATCCATATACGATGTTTTTGGCTCTTAACATGTTCTATATCTTGTCGCAAAATTGCATATATTCTAAGGCTTCTTTGTAAACTTCTTCTTTTTCAACATTTCCTGTATTGAGTCTAATCAATGGAATTTGTACGTCAGATTTTCCATCAATGAAACTGATATTTTCTTCTTTGACGATGGCTGACCAAAGTGAATCATTCTTATGCGTAATATCTGAGAGTTCGTCGGCTGTCTTTTTACCATACCTAATTACAATATCGTCGATAATCTCCATTTCATATTGACTGAATGAATCCATTTGACTCATAACTTGGTTTTTGTTTGGTAGTAAAGATTCTACTATATTTTTACCTTCATCGTTTTTGAAGCATTTTACATATCCTGAAAAAGCACCGTTTTTGATTTCATAGACTTCTGGTGCAACAGGACCTCTTTCCCATGCATAATAATCGAACCATGTAAGCGGAAATCCTCTTTGCTCCATAAACTTTTCATCGATGAGATAAATCAATTTCAGCAGTTTGCGAAGGTTTATATCAAGAATGCTTTGAGCGATATAAGCTATAAGTACGCCGTTTTTGTGTTTGTTTACAGTTAATCCTAAACTCATAAGTTTCATAATTTTGTGCAAATATACAATATTTTTCTGTCTGATATTTTGCTTATAGTCAAAACTTTTTGTCATAATTCATTATTTTACATTTGCTGTACAGAAATTAACATTATTTATTAAAAATCGTTAAGGAAATCTAAAATCAGCATACGTTGTCTGTTTCCTTAACAAATCTTAACATAACTTTCTTAATTTCATTAATATTCACGTGAAAAATTGTTAAAAGTGTGATTTTCTTGCTAAAAAGTCTTGACAAAAGGAATGGGTATGTTGTAAATTTGCGGGTGAGAATTAATTATAAACTAATACCAAAATATTATGGCTAAAATAGTAGTAAATGAAACTGAGATTACAATCATTGAAATAGATGAAAAAGATTATATTTCACTAACTGATATGGTAAAAGGCATTGAGAACGGTCTCGCTTTAATTGAGAAATGGTTGCGAAATAAAAATACGATAGAGTTTCTCGGCATCTGGGAGGAAATGTATAATCCTAATTTTAATTCCCCCGAATTCGAGGGAATTAAAAATGCGGCTGGTCTTAATCGCTTCGTCATGTCTGTAAAACAATGGATTGAAAAGACTAACTCTATCGGCATCATAGCTAAGGCTGGACGTTATGGTGGAACATTCGCTCATAAGGATATTGCATTTGAGTTCGCATCTTGGGTTTCTCCTCAATTCAAGCTATATCTGCTGAGGGAGTTTCAACGGCTTAAGGAAGATGAACAGAAATCTCTTGGATGGACAGCAAAACGTGAATTGTCAAAAATCAATTATCATATCCATACTAATGCTGTTAGAAAGAATCTTATTCCGAATAAACTTTCACAGGATCAGACAAGTACAATTTATGCTAATGAGGCTGATGTCTTAAATGTTGCATTATTCGGAATAACAGCGAAACAAAGGAGGGATGAAAATCCAGACTCGACAGGTAACATAAGAGATTATGCTACTATTAACCAGCTTATTTGCCTGTCGAATATGGAAAATCTTAATGCAGTATTTATAAACAAAGGTATGCCGCAATCAGAGCGATTGAAAGAACTTAACAGAATCGCTATTCAACAAATGTCTGTTTTAGAAAAAATTGAAAACAGAAAAGTATTGAAATAATTAGTATATAAGGTTGTCTTAAAATACTTTAACATCTCTTTCTTAATTTCATTAACATTAAGGGGACATCTATAAATTCCACGTATCAAATATTTTTGTTTAATACAAGATAAACTTTTTCGAGATTTATGTTTCTCTTTGGAATCTTTTCGTCTTTCTTTCAATCACATAGCCCGCTATGCTCTTTCGAGAAAAACAAAAATCTTCTCAAAGATAAATTCATAAATCTTTCGAAAAGCAATTTATAGAAGTCCCCTTAACATTAAAAATTGTTAAAAGCGTGATTTTGTTGTAAAAAAGTCTTGACAAAAGGAATGGGTGTATTGTAAATTTGCGGGTGAGAATTTATACCAAAATTTATGATGTTATGGGAAATAGGGATTTAAACAGTAAGAGTTTTATTGATGATGTTAAAAGCATAATCGACAGTGCGCGTCAGAATGCTGTGAGAAGCGTTGATTTTTGTCGCGTGAGAATGTATTGGGACATCGGCAAACGGATATTCGAGGAGGAACAGGATGGTAAATACAGAGCCGATTATGGCTCATATCTGATTAAGAATCTTGCTAACAAATTAATTCCAGAATATGGCAGCGGTTTTTCTGTAAGGATTTTGGAACAAAGCAGACAATTTTACAGGGTCTATCCGATTGCGAACGCACTGCGTTCGCAATTGAACTGGACTCAATATCGAAAATTTATACAGATTGAAGATCCTGACAAAAGGGAATATTACGAGTTGGAATCTGTCAATAACGGATGGAACGGCAGAGAGATGGAACGACAAATCAACTCTCAACTTTATGAAAAACGGAAAGTTGTCTCATCAGGATTTAGGGCAACTGCAGATGTATGTAAATTATTATGACAGATGTGAGAAACTGACTGACGAGAATCCTACAATCGGTATCTTACTCGGAACTTCTAGAAATGATACTGTGGTAAAAATGACACTGCCTGAAGATAACAAGACTATTCTTGCCAATGAATATCAGTTGTATCTGCCGACAAAGTCTCAGTTGATTAAAGAGATAAATAGAGTCAAAATAACAATGAAGGATGAAGATTCTTAACAAATCTTAACATAACTTTCTTAATTTCATTAACATTCATGTTAAAAATTGTTAAAAGCGTAATTTTCTTGTGAAAAAGTCTTGACAAAAGGAATGGGGGTGTTGTAAATTTGCGGGTGAGAATTTATACCAAAATTTATGATGTTATGGGAAAGATTGTTAAAAAGAATAAACATTCTATAGAAACAAATAACAATAAACCTACTTTCGTTGTGTCGGACAAGGACTTCCGTATCAATGATGATTATGTTATTTTATTAGCAAATATAAAACAGCGTTTTAGAAATAGTCAGATTAAGGCTGCCGTAAGAGTTAATGATACGATGATTGAATTTTATTGGAGCGTCGGCGCTGATATAGTTGAGATGCAAAGGATTCATAAATGGGGAAGCGGTGTAATCAAGCAACTAAGTTTAGACTTAAGGTCGGCGTTTCCGGACAAAGACGGTTTTTCTGTCCGGAATTTAGAATATATGAAAAGATGGTATTTGTTTTATTCCGAATATTTTACAAAAACGAACCAAGTTGGTGCGATTTTTAGTTTGCCTGATGACTTCGCTATGATTCCGTGGCGTCATCACGTACATATCGCATATAAATGCACGTCTGTTGAAGAAGCTATGTTTTACATTCACCAAACTATAGAAAGAAATTGGAGCCGACGAGAATTAGAAGATAATATTGCAGATAATCTATACAGCAAACAAGGAAAGGCAATAACAAATTTTGATTACAGACTGCCTGAAACTCAAGGTAATCTTGCACATGCAGTTTTAAAAGATCCTTACAATTTCGAGTTTTTATCAATGAGAAAAGGATACAATGAATTGCAGTTAGAAGAAGCTTTGATTAACAATATCACTCGTTTCTTGTTGGAATTGGGAGTTGGTTTTGCATTTGTTGGAAGGCAGATGGAATTGAGAATGAGTAATGGTAAATCATTCTTTCCTGATTTGATCTTTTATCATATCAAGTTAAAATCATACGTCGTTATTGAATTAAAGGTTGTTGATTTTTTACCGGAATTCGTAGGGAAACTAAATTTTTATGTATCAGCAGCAGACGAGTTGTTACGTTCCGAAGATGACAATCCAAGCATAGGACTTTTAATATGTAAATCGAAAGACAGGACAATGGTAGAATGGGCTTTCCGTGGTGTCAATGCTCCTATCGGAGTCGCAGAATATCAGTTACAAGAAATAATAGATAAAACTACTCTTGAGAACTCGTTGTAGGTCTTGACAAAAGGAATGGGTGTGTTGTAACTTTATGGGTGAGAATTAATTATAAACTAATACCAAAATATTATGAAAAACAATACAAATAACAATGGCGATATTGTCATTTATCAGTCGGAAGACGGCAATACAAAAATTAATGTTAATCTGCAAGATGAAACGGTTTGGTTGTCTCAGCAACAATTAGCGGAATTATATCAATCTTCCAGAACAAATATCGTTGAGCATATAAGGAATATTTACGAAGAGGGAGAATTATCTGAGGTTTCAACTTGTCGGAATTTCCGACAGGTTCGTAGAGAAGGGAAAAGAGATGTATGCAGAGAGATCCCTTTTTACAATCTCGACATGATTATCTCTTTGGGTTATCGTATAAAATCGTCTATCGCGACGAGATTCCGTATCTGGGCTACGCAACGTCTTAAAGAATACATGATCAAAGGTTTTACAATGGATGACGAACGTCTCAAAGGTAATGCCGGTGGTAATTATTGGAAAGAGCTTATAGAACGAATACGAGACATAAGAGCATCTGAAAAGGTGATATTTCGTCAGGTTTTGGATCTTTACGCAACAAGTATCGACTTTCAGCCTAATAGCGAAGAATCTATATTGTTTTATAAAATCGTTCAAAATAAACTGCATTATGCTGTTCATGGTCATACCGCCGCAGAACTGATTTTTCAAAGGGCAGATTCTGAAAAACCATTTATGGGACTGACTTCATTTGCTGGAGATTTTCCTTCTTTCAAGGATATTGGTATAGCTAAAAACTATCTTAATGAAAAAGAACTTATGATATTAAAAAATCTCGTTTCCGGTTATTTTGACTTGGCAGAGATAAATGCAATGGAGCATAAACCTATGTATATGAAGGATTATATCAATTTATTGGACAGGTTGTTGACAACTGGCGACAGACAGATTCTCTACGATGCGGGAAGCATAAGTAATGAAAAGGCGTTGGAAAAGGCGATGTCGGAATATCGCAAATATCAGAACAACACTTTGTCGCCTGTAGAAGAAGCTTATCTTAAAATAATAAAGGAGACATTGCATACTATCGATGACAGAAAGTGAAAGGAATAGTAGCATAGTGTCTGACAGCTAATATCCAACTCATCTGTTCCTCTATACCCTTATGTTCCTTCTATTCCTTAAAATACTTTAACATCTCTTTCTTAATTTCATTAACATTTACGTTAAAAATTGTTAAAAGCGTTATTTTCTTGCGAAAAAGCCTTGACAAAAGGAATGGGTGTGTTGTTGGTTACTTCTATAAATACTACGTATGAATATATGGCAGCAAAGTTTAAGAGGATTTCGGAATCTCTTTAATAGTCAGAGTTTTGAGTTCGAGTATATCCATTGCGTTAGGGATTGGAGCGGCATCCTTTTGGAGCGTAGCGGAAAAAGATATAGCGGAAAGCCCGACGGCTTGCCGGAACGCCCAAATTAATTCATAATTCATAATTTATAATTCATAATTGTTGAAGAATCCGATAATTATGCATTATGATTTATGTATTAGCATTAAAAAATTCCTTCATCTTTAGTCTTTTGTCATTCGTCTTTTCGTATCTTTGTGAAAAATTATCTCTATGAAAAT
This sequence comes from Bacteroidales bacterium, assembly GCA_045591245.1. Taxonomy (GTDB): domain Bacteria; phylum Bacteroidota; class Bacteroidia; order Bacteroidales; family F082; genus Limimorpha. The sequence goes on along the minus strand of JAZNSO010000033.1, from coordinate 15,125 downwards.
ATTGGTGACTTACGCTTTTGATGAGGAGATTCTTCCTTTTGAAATTCAAGGTTGTGAACTGACGTTTCTTAAAACCGGAATGGGAAAGGTGCTCTCGGCTTTTAACTTGACGAAGGCTCTGTGTGAAAATCGTTACGACTTGGTTCTCAATGTGGGAACTGCTGGAACTTTAAATCATAAGGTGGGCGATATATTCGTCTGTCATCGTTTTGTTGATAGAGATATGGAGAAGATAGAACTGCCTGATGTATGTAAGGATATTTCTTTTCCTGAGAAAGTAGGTGTCGATGTCGTTGATAATTACGAACAAATAGGAATCGTAAACACCGGCGACAGCTTCGTGACGGAAGTGGGTCATTTCAACGGCGACGTCATCGACATGGAGGCTTTCGCTCAGGCGCAGATATGTAAAGAATTGAATGTTAATTTTGTTTCAGTAAAATATGTCACCGACATCATAGGTCAGAACTCTGGTGAGATTTGGTTGGATAAACTTCGTGACGCTCGTGAATCATTAAAAGCATTTTTCGCATGAACTTATTAGATTGGCTGCCGATAACAAAGAAAGAGACCGACTTACGTGGCTGGAACGAAGTCGATATTGTAATCATAACCGGCGACGCTTATGTCGATCATCCGGCTTTCGGTGCTGCTGTCATAGGTCGTGTCCTTGAAAGTCACGGCTATAAGGTGGCTTTGATTCCGCAACCTAACTGGCGTGACGACCTCCGTGACTTCAAGAAATTCGGCAAGCCGCGTCTTTTCTTCGGCATCTCCGCCGGCGCGATGGACTCGATGGTGAATCATTATACTGCCAACAAACGTCTGCGTTCTAACGACGCTTACACTCCTGGCGGCGAGGCTGGCTTCCGTCCCGACTACGCGACGATAACTTATTCCAACATACTGCAAAAATTATACCCCGACACTCCTGTCATCATTGGCGGAATTGAAGCGTCTCTCCGTAGAGTGACACATTACGACTATTGGGCTGATGAGCTGAGACCTACTATCATGCTCGACTCCAAAGCCGACCTCGGCGTATATGGAATGGGCGAACTCGCGATAGTGGAAATAGCTAAAGCCTTAGATGAAGGCAAGAAGATAAATGAGATAACGAATGTTCCGCAGACTTTCTTCTTAAGGACGCGGCAAGGGACGTCCGTACAGTCGGAGTGGAATGATTTGCGGTTGGCTTCTCACGAGGAATGTCTGAAAGACAAGAAGACTTACGCCTCGAACTTCAAGAACGTCGAGATTGAATCGAATAAGAAACATGCCAACCGTCTGCTTCAGGATGTAGGAAATCACACCTTATATATTAATCCTCCTTATCCGACGATGACGGAAGCGCAAATCGACGCTTCTTTCGACTTGCCTTACACTCGACTGCCTCATCCTAAATATGCGAAACGCGGCGTGATTCCGGCTTACGAGATGATTCGTCATTCGGTGAATATTCATCGCGGATGCTTCGGCGGATGCGCGTTTTGTACCATATCGGCGCATCAAGGTAAGTTCGTCGCATCGCGCAGCAAGAAGTCGATCATGAGAGAGGTGAAGCAAGTCGTTGAGATGGAAGATTTCAAAGGTTATATCTCCGACCTCGGCGGTCCTTCGGCTAATATGTATCGCATGAAAGGCAAAGATGAGAGTCTCTGTGAGAAGTGCGTGCGCCCGACTTGCATACAACCTAACATCTGTAAGAACTTAGATACCAACCATCATCCGCTCATCGAACTTTATAAGGAAGTCGATAAGATGCCGCAAGTTAAGAAAGCTACCATCGGCTCGGGAATTCGTTACGATTTGTTTTTGACTAATGAAGATCCTTCGGGGAAATTAGGTTACGATGAATATTTCGAGCAGCTGATGAAACGTCATGTGAGCGGTCGTCTGAAAGTAGCGCCTGAACATTCGAGCGACGAAGTTTTGAAGTTGATGCGTAAACCGTCGTTCAATCTTTTCGTCAAGCTGAAAAAGAAATTCGATAAGGTCAACGAGAAATTTCATCTCAACCAGCAGCTGATACCATATTTTATATCGAGTCATCCGGCTTGTACTTTGACCGATATGGCGGAACTTGCTGTGAAGACTAAGGATTTAGGTTATAGATTAGAGCAGGTTCAAGACTTTACGCCGACGCCGATGACTTTAGCGACGGAGATTTATTATTCTGGTTACGACCCATATACTTTAAAGCCAGTCTTTGTCGCCAAGACGAAGCAGGAGAAGTTAGATCAGCAGAGATTTTTCTTCTGGTACAAGCCAGAAAACCGTCAATATGTGAAAAACGCCCTTCGCAAGATAGGAAAGGCGGCATGGATTGAGAAGCTATTTAAATCTAATTCATAATTTATAATTCATAATGCATAATTATTTGATTTCCGCAATTATGCATTGTGAATTATGAGTTAATTCTCTCATTTGTTGTCTTTACTATAGATGTTAAGATTTTAATTAGTTCTCTGCAATCGTTTAGAAGATTTGCAGTTTCAGATTTTGTTAAATAATTAGACTCATTCAATATTTCAATCCAATATTCGGTTTCACTTGCTTCTTTTAATGCAATGTTCATTTTTGCTTTAAAGTCTGCTGTACTTTGTCCTCGTATTGCTTCTTTAACGTTAGCTCCAATAGAGGTTCCACTTCTAAGTAATTGTTTAGAAATGACATATTCGGATTTTTTATTATTCAAAAACTGATAAAGTTTAATGCAATTAATAGCAAAATTCTTGCTTTTGACAACTATAATGTTATTTGGTTTCATAAAAGAGGTTTATATTTAAATTAAAAAGCATAATTCATAATCACTTGGTTCTCAATAATTATGAATTATGCATTATGAATTATGAATTATGAATTATGAATTATGAATTATGCATTATGAATTGTGAATTGAATTATTCTATCACCAATCTGAATCCTGTTTCGTAATCGCGATAGTGGATGCCTTGTTGGTAACGTGTTGTCACTCTTGCTTGTTGAGCGTTGGTGTTCCAGCTGCCGCCGCGGAATACTTTATAACCTTGATTATATTCTTCGCCTACTGGGTCTGTCACGGCTTCTTCAGTATAGTCGCTATACCAGTCTTGGCACATTTCCCATACGTTACCGCTCATGTCGTAGAGACCCAGTTCATTAGCAGCTTTCATTCCGATTTCACTGTTTTTGTCGCTGTTACTATCGATCCAAGCTACGTCTTCAACAATATTGCTGCCAGCGTATAGACTGTATGTTGTTGAAGCTCCGCCTCTTGCTGCATATTCCCATTGAGCTTCTGTTGGAAGAGCGAAGTTCAATCCCGTAAACATATTTAATTTCTCAATGAACATCTCAACTTCTTTGAATGAGATTCTGTATGCAGGATAGTTGTCGCCTTTACCGTATTCTTTTTCCCATTGCATATTGTCTTCGTTGTTAGGTGTTGCTCCCATGATAGATTTCCATAACAGCTGACTGACTTCGAACTTGTTGATATAGAAGTCGCTGACTGTGACTTCGTGAACTGGAGCCTCGTTAGGAAGAGCGTTTTCGTCGTAGTTGAGATATTCGACAGAGTCTTTCTGCGCGCCCATGATAAATGTGCCGCCATCGACTTTTACCATATTGGAAATCATTTCTCTAACGGCATCTTTTTCTGTTTTGCCTAAATCGCCTGCCCAATTAATTTCAAAACCGTTGATAGTTTCATTTTTTGTATTGTCTTTATTGCATGATTGTAATGCCAAAAAACAACATAAGATTATAAATACCTTTTTCATAACATTATGATAATAAATTGTTTAATCTTAAAATTTAAAAAAATATCGTCAGATGAAAAACGACATATTTCAGTTTGTAAAGATAATTATTTTTTGAATATAAGTCTCAATAAAAATGAAGATGATAAAAATAATTATGAATTATGTACTATGAATTATGAATTGAAATTTTCTTATTTTTGCCTAAAGACTGTTTTAACTAATTATGGACAAATTCTCGGCTTTAAAGAAAATGCTTCATTATTGCAATTATCAGGATCGTTGCAAAAAAGATATTTATTCTAAATTAAATTCCATTGAACTCGATGACGATAATGATAAGAATTTTATTATTGATTTTCTTCAAGATGAAGGTTTTATCAACGATGAGCGTTATTGTCGTCTTTATGTGAAAAGCAAGTTGAATGTCAAGAAGTGGGGTGTTAATAAGATTAAGCTCTCGCTTATTTCAAAAGGTATTGACAAGGATATTATAGATAATGTGCTTTCTGAAATTGACGAGGATTCATATAAAGATGAACTTGTCAATCTTCTTAAAAACAAGAAGATAAACGAAACTGACCCTTATAAACGTAAGGCGAAGTTAGTTAGATATGCCGTCTCAAAAGGATATTCGCTTTCGTTAGTATTAGAAGTCTATGAGTCAATAAGTAGAGACGCGTCAATGTAACCTGCAATATAAATACTCATTGGCACGTCTTGTTAATGAATTTTTTCAGATTTTCAGATTTTCAGGTTTTAGAATTCTCAGATTTTTCTTATATTCGTACCGAATTTTATTAACTAAATTTTAATCTTATGTTAAACAAACTTTTCGGTTTCGATTCTAAGAAACATAATATTCGCACTGAGATTGTTGCGGGTATTACAACATTTCTAACGATGTCTTACATTCTTGCCGTCAACCCTTCGATGTTCGGTCTGCTCGAAGGAATGCCTGCCGGCGCGGTATTTACGACAACAGCTCTCGCAGCCATCATCGGTACTTTGGCGATGGCGTTTCTCGCAAAACTTCCTTTCGGACTTGCTCCAGGAATGGGTCTTAACGCTTTCTTTGTCTTCACGGTATGTATGGGAATGGGCTACTCGTGGCAGTTCGCTCTCACAGCCGTCTTCATCGAAGGTATCTTATTTATCATCATGACGATAACTAATATCCGCGAAGCTATTGTCAATGCTATTCCTAAGAACTTACGTTACGCCATCGGTGGCGGTATCGGTCTTTTCATCGCTTTCATCGGTATGCAGAACGCCGGTATCATCGTCAATGACGACGCCACTCTCATCGCTCTCGGCGACATTACATCAGGCACCGCTCTCTTAGCTCTTATAGGTCTCGTCATCACAGGCGTGCTCTATGCCTTGAACGTCAAAGGCGCGATGCTCATCGGCATCCTCGTCACCACTGTCATCGGCATCCCGATGGGGATAACAGAGTTTAAAGGCATTGTCTCGACTCCGGAATCTATAGCTCCTATATTCTGTAAATTTGAATGGCACAACATCTTCACTCTCGATATGCTTGTCATCGTCTTCACATTCCTCTTCATAGATTTGTTCGACACGGTAGGAACGCTCGTCGGTGTTAGCACGAAGGCTAAGATGGTCGATGAAAACGGACGTATCCCAAATCTGAAACAAGCTTTCATGGCTGACGCTATCGCAACGACAGCAGGTGCGATGCTCGGTACTTCAACCACAACGACATACGTGGAAAGTGCAGCAGGCGTGGCACAAGGCGGCCGTACAGGTCTCACAGCGTTCTCCATAGCATGTTGTTTCGCAATAGCATTGTTCTTCTCGCCATTGTTCCTCTCAGTTCCTGGAGCTGCCACAGCACCTGTGCTTATCCTCGTCGGTATGCTCATGATGGAGCCAGTTAGAAACATCGACTTCGACGATGCAACAGAAGCGATACCAAGTTTCATCACACTCATCATGATGCCGCTCGCTTATTCAATCTCAGCAGGTATCATGCTCGGCATGATTTCATACGTGATTATCAATATGTGCTGCGGTAAATTCAAAAAACTCACCCCAGCGATGTATATCTTGGCAGTGCTTTTCATCTTGAAGTACATATTTATTTAATTCATAATGCATAATTCATAATTCATAATTTGTAGAGATAAAAATCTCCCACTGATTGGCGCTGATTAGCACGGATAGTTTCATGTATATCAGTGAAATCAGTGGGATTTTTTTGTGGATACATTCAATGTGTCCGTACAAATTTTATTATAGCAGCCTCCCTGCGTTAGGGATTGGAGCGGCATCATCTTGGAACTTATCTCAAAGAATCATCGTCTTTTTTCTTTATTTCGTTAGTAATCATCTCTTCTAATTTATTTTTAGGCAAAAGATATTGAAACTCAGCGACACCAATCGGTTTATGAATGTCTTGTAAAGCCAACTCCACTTCCAAATGCTCCTTGTTGGCGCAAAGGATAATTCCTATGGAAGGATTTTCGTCTGCGGTTTTTTCCAACTTGTCTAATAACGACAAATAGAAATTCATCTTGCCAACATATTCAGGTTTGAACTCTCCAATCTTCAATTCGATAGCGACCATAGAACGAAGTCTTCGATGAAAGAATAATAAGTCAACGTGATATTCCTTGTTGTTGAACGACAAAGTATGCTGGTTCCCGATGAAACTAAAACCGTTTCCTAATTCCATAATGAAAGAGTTGATTTTATTGACAAGATGTCGTTCTAAATCCAACTCTTTCAACGGCTCGACAGCATCAATAAAACCAAGATGATAACGGCTTCTGAAAATCTCATTCGCATATTCAGCACTTTCACCTGGCATTGTGGAGGCAAAGTTATTAGACCTCTCAATAGCCTGTAAAGAAAGATGATATTCCGATTTCAAGGCAAGGTTCAGCATATTACGAGACCATCCTTTTGAGATAATTTCGTCAGCATAGAACAAAACATGTTCCGCTGATAACTTATAATCCATTAATAAAAGATTATGACCCCATGGCAAAACTGCGACAATCTGTCGCAGTTTTATATCTTCTTGATAATAATGAAGATAAAATCGTTTCATATTCCAAAGATTTCTTGGAGACACTCCCATGTTGGGAAATCTCTTCTTCAGATCAACGGATAATCTTTTGACGATATTGTCACCGTGTTTGCTGTCTAATTTGCGTTCTTCCAACAATCTGCCGATTTCCCAATGAGAAGACATTACTGCAGTATTGACTTGTTTGGCGATTATTACACGAGAAGATTCTATCACAGCGATAGTCTCATGCAATAAATCCTGATAATCTTCTTCCTTGTAATCATCTGATACATTTACATTTTTAACAGGTTTCATAACATCAATCCTTTCTTTTGGCAAAACTGCAACAGCTTGTTGCAGTTTTCAATTTAAGTTTTAAAAATAAATTTCGGTCTCGGAAACAAATATCATTTCCTCTTGCGAAACTACAACATCACCTTTTTTTTGTCAAGACTTTTTCAAAACAAAATCACGCTTTTAACAATTTTTAACGTAAATGTTAATGGAATTAAGAAAGAGATGTTAATGTTTGTTAAGAATTAATGCAGAATGCCGATTTTTAATTTATGGGCTCATTCAACGTGCCCGTACAAATTTTATTATAGCATCAACTTGGCGACTTAAAAGGACAAAAATCTCCCACTGATTGGCACTGATTAGCACAGATAGCTTCTGTGAATATCAGTGAAATCAGTGGGGAATATTTTTTTCTCCCACGGATTTGTTTTATAGCAGCCTCTCTGCGTTAGGGATTGGAGCGGCATCCTTTGGGAGCGCAGTTTATTACGGAGCGAGCAAAGATATAGCGGAAAGCCCGACGGCTTGCCGGAACGGCCAAAGAGAATTGAAAGTTGAAATTTGAAAGTTGAAAATGGTTTAAGGTTTAAAGTTTAGAGTAGTTTTAAAGATGAAAGTTGACAGTTAACAGTTTACAATTAACAATTGACAGTTGACAATGTGGAGACGCGTCGATTACACCTTAAAAATTAAACAAGAATGTAATTGACACGTCTCATTAATTTATATTTTTGATGTGGAGTCGATGTTTTGTGATTTCTATAATATCCAGTTAAACAAATATCCTGATATGATTATGAAGAAGGTGACGACGGCGAAGAATATTCCTATCAGTTTCCATGTCATGACTTTCTTTAACATCGTCGCTTCGGGTATTGAAAGTCCGATTACCGACATCATAAATGCAATGGCTGTTCCGAGCGGAATGCCTTTTGCAACAAAGACTTCTACAATCGGCACTATTCCAGCGGCATTGGCATAGACGGGCGCGGCTAAGATTACAGCGACCGGCACGCTCCACCATTTGTCGGCAGAGAGATATTGTTCGAAGAATCCTTCGGGGACATAACCGTGCATGAAAGCTCCGATGCCTATGCCTATGAATATGTAAATCAATACGCCACGAACAATGCCCCACGACTCTTTAGTGATGTCGGGCAGTCTTTTCAAAAACGGCGTCTTCTCGTTTTCCCAGATTTCACTTTGTGCAGTCGACTGTTTCTGAGCGTCTTTCACCCAATCGCTTAGATAGCTTTCAAGTTTCATCTTACCCAAGACGAAACCGCCAATCATGCCTAATAATGTTCCGCTTATGATATAAATCAATGTCGCTTTTATCCCGAAAGTGCCTAAGAACATGGCGACAGCTACCTCGCTTACCAATGGTGAGGCGATGAGAAAAGAGAAAGTGACGCCTAATGGAATGCCGCCCTTGACAAAACCTATGAACAAAGGCACGGACGAACATGAACAGAACGGCGTGATGCCTCCAAAAAGCGCGGCTAAGAAATAGTCTAACCCATAAAGCTTGTGCGTAGTCAGGTAGTTACGTAATCTCTCGACAGGAAAATACGCGTTGATGATGCCCATCACAAAGCTGATGACAAAAAGCAATATTATGATTTTTATGCTGTCGTAGAAGAAAAAATTGACTGCTATTCCTAATGAGGTGGCGGCGTCTAATCCGAAGATGCCATATACCAACCAATCTGCAAATCTTTGTATCATAAGCCTAATATTTCTTTGATTTCTTTTTCTGAAGGAATACGCCCTTTAATCTTGATTACGCCATCGAAGACTACAGCGGGAGTCGCTAAGATATTGTAACTCATTATCTCAACAATATCTTCAACTTTGACAAGCTGAATGTCAAGATTGTTATCTTTTATTACCTTTTCCAATAAATTGTAAGTTGTCTTGCATTTTGCGCAACCTGTGCCTAAAACCTTAATTTCCATAATTTTAAAAATAAATTGTTATACAAAAATAAATTCCTATGACGATAAATAGTATTCCCACTATGTTGTTGAACCATTTTTGAATGGCTTGCATCTTGCCGTAAACCACGCCTATTTTGTTCGCGCTGAATGATAAGAACCAAGCAACGATGACTACTGGCAAGGATGTCGCTACGGCAAATATTATTGGAAGGAAGTAGCCCGCTGCCGATGTCGCTGACATTGGGATTAACATTCCGAAATAGAATATACCGCTTGAAGGACAGAATGCTAAGGCGAATAATATTCCTAATAGCAACGCGCCCCAGCCTCCACGACGCGCCACTTTCTCGCCGTCTCCTTTGAAGCCAAATGACGGCAGGTTAAGCCTATGGCCGAAAAGGATGAACAATCCGAAAAGAAGAAGCATAGGACCTAATATCATTTCTCCGTATTTACCTATAAAACGCTGGATGCCAAACATACTCGCACCATGTTTTAAAATAAGGATTAGAATAACTCCTAAAATTGTGTATGCTAAAGTGCGACCTAAGGTGTAAAGCAATCCGTTTCTGAATATGACTCTTTTGTTTTCCATATCCTTGCCAATATATCCGATGGCAGCGATGTTGGTTGCCAAAGGACATGGCGACAAGGCAGTGAGAAGTCCTAACAGAAAGGCGGATAACAATGGCATTGTGCTGTTATTCAATATCGACTGCAAAAACTCCATGACGATTATTATTTTAAGGGGATTTCTATAAATTGCTTTGCGAGTGATTTATGATCTTATCTTTGAGAAGATTTTTGTTTTTCTCGATAGAGCATAGCGAGCTATGTGATTGAGAAAAAGACAAAAAGATTCCAAAGAGAAGCATAAAGCACGCAAAAGTTTTTAACATGATTGTCATAATTTATTTAAACGGGGAATTTATAGAAGTCCCCTTAATTGTTCAATCTTTTCAATTATACCTTTCTTGAAAACCTCAGGAGAAGAGTAGGCGTTAGAAAAAGCGAACTCCGTCATGTTGTTGACTTTTTCTTTTTTGCCTTTTATTTTGTTGATAAACAGTGACGACCAAGCTACTTCATATTTGTATGCCAACTTTTCGCCTTCCTTGGTGGAAAGGTCGATTTTCTTAAATACGACTTTCCCGTTTTTCATCTCATCGGCAAATTCATTCTCAAGAACTTCTTGTGTCAATGTCTCGATAGCCACGCAAGTGATGCATCGCTTCTTGCCATAAAAATAAATCACTTCGACATAATCGTCGTTGACCGACAATTCATTAGAGACTTTTTTCTCAGACTGTGCTGAGCAACCGCTTACTGTTAAGACGGCAACTATTGCCATCATTAACCTGATGAATTCTTTCTTCATAAGATATAAATTTAATGTTAAATGTTAATGTTATAAACCAATCTTGATTGAATTACAAATTTGTTAGACATCTGAATTTCTTCCACATATCTCCATAAAGGCATTTCTGCTATGAGCATCAGCTGCCACTTTGACGACAATCTGCATAAGACCTGAGGAATCGCTTTTATCATGTGATATGATGTTCCGATCAAAACATAGTTTTCACTTTTTGCTCTGCCTTGAAATTCATAACCCATTTGCATTCCTATTGATACAATTTTATGAATCTTATAATACGCTGCGACATTGCTGTAGAAAAGTCCGCCGTATTGATAGTCGAAATTTGTTGAGACAATACGTTGAGAATATTCATATAGGCCATATAATGTCAGGTAGAATTTTTCTGACAGATTTGAATAAAATGAGAACCCTAATGAATATTTGAAACTTCCTGATGAGGTCTGCATTGAAAGCGGCAGTTTGACGCCAGCGTTTTCGCTGTCAAATTTTCCGACGGGAATCTTTATAGAGGCGAAAGGCGTAAATTCGATACCTTTTTTTATATCACGAAATACGCAGTAACTCAGACTTACACTCATGTCGCCGAGACCAGAAATTGACGCATCGGGAAGCATAGGATTATCGAAGTCTTCACTCTTTCGAATATAATATCCTAATTGTGTTTGTAATGTTATTTTTCTTGTCACGCCATAACCGATACCAATGTTCATAAAGTCGTATGATGTTTTATCGACCATGCCGAAGAAATTGAAGTCTGATTCTATACTTCCTTCGTAATATCTGTCCGATTCACTATGACGATAATCTAACGAAAACTGAATGTTGTTCTTGCTGATGCTTTGATCCACATTGGTTACGTAAATAGGATTACCCGCTCCGCAGCATTGTGCGTTTACTTCCACAATTATAAATGAAAGTGCTATCAATAATGTTAATTTTTTGGCAGCCATTCTCTTAAGATATAAACGTTAATACTTTCTGTGTAAGAACCGAATTCGTTTGATACTGTGCAACTTATTGTTAGCCATCCAGTGCAGGTGGTGCAGCCCCAGAAATAAGCGATGTTTGGTTCGTCGGCTTTTGGGACGAGAGTGCCTTTGTTCTTCTGCCATTTGTAATTCAGACTTTCTCCGCTTGCAATAGCTTTTACAACAATAGTGTCGAACATATAAGCAGTGTCTTTCGAGACTTCTAATCTCTCGAAATTGATTGTTTCTGTCGGGATGTCTTCCGTCATTTCAAAATATTCAGGCTGACATGCGGTTAGCGACATTAATGCAGGAATAATAAGATAAATCATTTTCTTCATAAGACAGTATTATTTAATTTGTATTTCGGCGAACTACGAACAATATGTTTATAATTATTGATTAAAATTATTATTGTTAAAAAATCATTTACAGCAGTTTTCTTTCTTGCAGACAGATTGGTTGAAAAATTCGTGGAAATATTCGCAAGCCAATTTCCAGTTTTCGCGGTTGATGCAATACTTCACTTTTGGAGTTTCCACTTCGCCTTGTATCAAACCAGAATCTTTAAGTTCTTTTAGATGTTGAGAGACGGTAGCTTTAGCGATAGGGAGTTCTTCGTGAATGTTTCCAAAGTAGCAAGTATCTTGTTGAGCGAGAAACTGAAGTATCGCGATTCGAGCCGGATGTCCCATCGCTTTTGCAAAACGCGCAATCTGTTCTTGTTTATCTGAATATTTCTTTTCTGACATAATCTTAATTTTATGTTCGCAAAATTACGAACATTTTTTAATTATGCAAGAGGATTTTAAAAAAAAGTTAGCCTTTGGTCTTTCATCTTTCGTCTTTTTATTATCTTTGCGTTTAACTAACAAAATTGTGAAATCTTTAAAATATTGTTATGCCAGAAATTAGCAGATTTTATGGAATCTTTATATTAATGAATTTTTCTGATCATCATCCGCCACATTTTCATGCGTGGTATGGCGACTACAAGATAATTGTTAATATAAAAGATGGTGTTGTGAAAGGTGAGATGCCTAATAGAGCGGTGAAATTGATATTGGAATGGTTAGAACTGCATCGTGAAGAGTTGATGGAAAATTGGCATCGTTCTCAATGCGGAATGATTTTGGAAAAAGTTGAACCTTTAAAATAAAAGATATGTTTTTAGAAGTTGTAAAAGCTGAGTATTTGATGGATTATAAAATTAAGTTGTGGTTTAATAATCATGTCATAAAAGTCGTGGATTTGGTAAATTCATTGAATGGAGAGGCTTTTGCGCAGTTGAAAAATATCGAAAACTTCAAAAGTTTCACTATTAAGTTTAATACTATTGAATGGGAAAATGGTGCCGATTTGGCTCCGGAATATCTTTATGAAATAGGGGAAACAGTTTACAATTGACAGTTGACAATTGGGAAGACGTGTTGTTTTCCATCTTAACTTACTTTAAGGAAACATATTGATGTTTTAAAATAAAGTCAGTGTCGAAGTCAAAGTTCAGAGTCTTTTTCTTATCTTTGCAAATCAATAATTTTAATCACAAAATCATGATAACAATAGAAAACTGCAAAGAGTTATGTAAGAGGATTGAATCCTTGAGGAGGTATCTTTGACATCGACGGTAAGTTGATGCAGATTAAAGAATTAGACGAACAGACCAATGCCGACGGCTTCTGGGACGACCCTAAAAACGGTAAGGTGATAATGCGTAAGCTCCGCGACGTGAAGAGCTGGGTGACAGCTTACGACGAGATAGTGAAAGCTAACGACGACCTCGGCGTCTTGTTTGAGTTCGCTAAAGAGGGAGAGGCTGAGGAGGAAGAAGTCGACAGACAATATGAAACCACAATACAACTTGTTGAAGATTTAGAATTCAGAAATATGCTTCATGAAGAAGCCGACCAGATGAGCTGCGTCTTGAAAATCAATTCGGGAGCCGGCGGCACTGAGTCGCAAGATTGGGCACAGATGCTTATGCGTATGTATATGCGTTACGCCGAGTCTCATAATTATAAGGTAAGAATCAGCAACTTACTTGAAGGTGATGAAGCTGGTATCAAGACCGTCACTATGGAAATCGACGGTGACTTTGCATACGGTTATCTCAAAGGTGAAAACGGCGTGCATCGTCTTGTCCGTGTCTCTCCTTACAACGCCCAAGGCAAACGTATGACATCGTTCAGCTCTGTCTTCGTGACACCTCTCGTCGACGATTCTATTGAAGTCGTCATCGACCCATCGAAGATCTCATGGGATACATTCCGTAGCGGTGGCGCTGGCGGTCAGAACGTTAACAAGGTGGAATCGGGAGTTCGTCTCCGTTACCAATACAAAGATCCATACACAGGCGAGGAAGAGGAAATCTTGATTGAAAACACCGAGAGCCGCGACCAGCCTAAGAACAGAGAGAACGCACTCCGTCTCTTGAAGTCACAGCTTTATGACAAGGAGCTTCAACATCGTATGGAAGAGAAGAACAAGATCGAAGCTGGCAAGAAGAAGATAGAATGGGGCTCACAGATTAGAAGCTACGTCTTCGACGACCGCCGCGTGAAAGACCACAGAACTAACTATCAGTCGAGTAACGTACAAGGCGTGATGGATGGAAAAATCGATGAGTTCATCAAAGCATATCTGATGGAATTCGGACAGAAATAATTGATTTAATTCATAATTCAAAATGCATAATTCATAATTAGCGATAAGCCGTGAGCTATGAGTTGTGAGCGTTTGCTCGAAACTCAATGCCCATGGCTCATCTCTTTTAAACAGTAAAATTATGATCACATTTTCAACAGCATTAATTATCCTTGTTTTAGGATATTTCATTTACGGAAGATACATCAGCCGTATGTTCGGTGTCGATGAGAAACGACCTACGCCGGCTGTCACCAAGAACGATGGTGTCGATTATATCGTGATGCCGACATGGAAGATCTTCATGATACAATTTCTGAATATCGCAGGTCTCGGACCTATATTCGGTGCTATCATGGGAGCCAAGTTCGGAACCTCGTCATATCTATGGATTGTTCTCGGAACGATCTTCGCTGGCGCCGTCCACGACTATCTCTCTGGAATGGTGTCGCTTCGTAACGACGGCGCGAGTCTTCCTCAGATAGTGGGAAAATATCTCGGAAGCAGAACCGAGAAGGTGATGATAGTATTCACCTTATTATTGATGGTGTTAGTTGTAGCCGTCTTCGTCTTGCAGCCAGCGCAGCTCATCGCCAATATGACACCGACAAATCTTAACGTATATTTCTGGGTTGTGGTGATATTCGCCTATTATCTCATCGCGACATTATTACCTATAGATAAAGTCATTGGAAATCTGTATCCTATCTTTGGTGCAGCCCTGATGTTCATGGCGATAGGAATATTAATTGTTCTTTTCATAAAACAGCCGGCACTTCCTGAGATGTGGAACGGCTTCGGCACCAAGTACGAGCCAGGACCGATATTTCCTATGATGTTCATCTCTATCGCCTGCGGAGCCATCAGCGGATTCCACGCCACGCAGTCGCCTCTCATGGCACGTTGCAGCAAAAATGAAAGACACGGACGCCCTGTGTTTTATGGCGCCATGATAGTAGAAGGCATCGGCGCTTTGATATGGGCAACTGCCGCCACAGCCTTCTTTGAACAACATGGAACAGACTTCACCGCAGCGCAAGTCGTTGATTTCATTTGTAAAGACTGGCTCGGTGTGATAGGCGGAATACTCGCGGTGCTCGGCGTGATAGCAGC
>JAZNSO010000032.1:0-52120 GCA_045591245.1 Bacteroidales bacterium | reverse complement strand
TGGAGAGTCTATGACAAGCAGACGGGTGAATATACTACCGACAAGATTAACTGGGTGTCAGAGACCTTCGAGAACGACTCGTTGGCAGTATACGCATTGCCTAATATGCGCGGTTACATCAATGTAAACACAGGTCGTATTGTTATTGATGCCGAGGCTAATGACTACCGTAAAGCATGGGTATTCTCAGAAGGTCTTGCTGCTGTTATGAAAGAGGGTAAGATTGGATTTATCAATGCTAAGAATGAGGTTGTCATCCCATTCCAATTCGATTATACAGATAAGTGCCGTATGTATGACTTTGGCTACCTCTTCCACGATGGATATTGCATTATGACAAATAAAGATGGTGACTTAGGCTTAATTGACACTACCGGAAAGTGGATTGTTGAACCTGACTACGATGAAATCTGGGCACCGCATGATAGCGGCTACATAATCATAGTCAAAGATGGCAAACACGGTGTCCTCGATTCAAGAGGAAATGTTATTTATCCCGCAGAGTATGGTTATGTAGATGTGTTGTCCGATGGCTTTATCCTTACCAAAGGTGGCAGGAAGTGGCAGGTGGATTTTGATGGTAATATAGTTCAGCCATTCATGTTTGATGGTACATACTACCTCAATTATCCTATTGGGTACAATGAGTGTGGAGATATCCAATATGCCTTTGCGGACTATGCTAAATATGAGGTTATGAACCGTTATGGTATAATGAATCGCATAACAGGCAAGCCGATTACTTTCGCTCTCTATTCGGACATCAACATGCTCTCGAAAGATTTGTTTGAGGTGCAAGATCCAGAAAGTTATGATTGGTATTTGGTAGATACGCAAGGTAATGTAGTTTCAAAGAAATAAACTATAGACTTAACTATTCAAGTCGGTTGCCCAAGAGTGTTATCAAGTACAACCGACTTCTCTTTTATGCTGTCTGTATCTGCTTTGCTGTCCACTCATTCCATTCTCCAAGTCTCTCAGGTATTCCGGACTATTTGCATCTACCCAGACTTGAATCTCTATCTGTCTGGATCCACAGCTATCACATACAAGAATGTCATCATCGTGTGGTTCCTCTCTTGTTGCCTTGCCGTCATAGAGTGTCACTGCACGATTGACAAGCAGTTCGCGGTTGTTATCCGATAGTTCGGCATATAAGCGTTCTACCGCTCCGAGTATTGATTTATTGCAAGGAAGTTCCATTTCCTCTATAAGTGCTTATAAGTACCTCCGAAGGTAATTTTGCACACTTCCTCGCTCCAAGCATTCCACATATAGTAGTTGAAGTTCGATACTACATTTACATGTTATCATGTATTTAAAGACAGGGTGATGACTAAAAATCCAAGCCGCTTACTTCCTGAAATACCAGAAGGGAAAGTAATATTGGAACAACTTAACAATTATACAAAAAAACCGTTATTGGTCAAAGTGTTTCATGAGTTGTCATGGGTAGAAGATATGGGATCTGGAACCAGAAATATATTACGTTATGCGCCATTATATAACTCCAGTTACAAAGTAGAGATTCTTAATGGTTCACATTTTATATTTTCAATCACTTATGTAAAAATGTCACTACAAAATAATGAAAATGTCCTGACAGATCTAAAAATGTCACTACAAAACGATGAAAATGTCCTGACAAATCTAAAAATGTCACCAGAAAATGATATAAAAGATTTAGAATCTGATGAGTTAGATATTCGTTTGGATTATATACCAACAAAAAAGCTGAAGAATAAAGAATATAAAAGACATCTTCAAATAGTAGAGCTAATAATAGCGAATCCACAAATAACAATTGATGAAATATCAGAGAAATTAAAAGTAAACGAACGAACGATTCGTCGTGACATTGACAAACTAAGTTCTATTATAGAACACGTTGGACCAAACAAAGGTGGTTATTGGAAAGTCAATAAGTAAACATCACTTCACCACCAAAATCATCCTTCAAAGTCTTGTTTATATTATCAATCAGCTCTATACAATACCTATTACATAAGTATCGCAAAGTTTTAAAAAACATGTGCAATCCATGTTATAGATAAATATAGGCGACAAAAAATTACCCTAATATATTTTTTATAAAGACGTGTCAACGACATCTTATTTATAATCATTTGTGTCGTCGACGCGTCTCTACTTGTTATATCTCTGTCAGACGTGTCAATGAGTGTTAATTTCCATTGGTATCATTGACGCGTCTCTACAAATTGTCAACTGTTAATTGTCAACTGTCAATTATTTATACATTGGTCCGAAGTTGGCGCAGGCTCTGTAGTCCTGACCTTCTTTATCCATGCCGAAGGCGTTCCATGCTGCCGGACGGAAGATCTTCTCTTCTGGCACGTTGTGCATCGAGACAGGGATGCGTAATATCGAACATAATGTGATGAGGTCGGCACCGATATGGCCATAGCTGATAGCGCCGTGGTTTGCGCCCCAGTTGTTCATCACCTCGTAGGCTGTCGTGAACGCGCCTTTGCCTGTGGTGCGTGGAGCGAACCATGTGCAAGGCCATGTGTAGTCGGTGCGTTTCCATAATGTATCTGACACTTTTTCAGGGAGGTTGACAGTCCAGCCTTCTGCTATCTGTAAGCATGGTCCGAGACCTTTGACAAGGTTGAGACGTATCATCGTGACAGGCATCTCGGCTTTTGTCTCGAAGCGTGATGAGAAACCGCCGCCACGGAAGTAACCATAGTCGGCAGAGCACCATTCTGTTGCACCTATCATAGCGTCTTGGTCAGCTTCAGTGACTTCATACCAAGGTTTCATCACGTTGTTGCCGTTTTCGTCTTTACAAACGCCAGAGGCATCGACGCAGCAAGCTCCGGAATTAATAAGGTGTATGATACCGCCTGAGTTCTTTGCGACGCCTTCAAGGTCGTAGCCTGTGGCTTTCTTAACAGCTTCAGGACTCCAGTAAGTACGAACGTCGGCGAACATCTGAGGACGGTTTGTCAACAGCTTCATGAACAACATGCCGATGCCGTTGAGGACGTCGTTTTCTGTTGCGAGGATATAAGGCTCGCGTGCTCCGTTCCAGTCGAATGAGGAGTTGAGCAGCGACTCAGCGAAATCGCCGTTAGGATAGAAGTCGGTCCATTGACGTTGACCTTGGAAGCCAGCGGCGATGGCGTTATGACCTACCATCTCTTCTTCGCAGCCTTCTGGTAAGTTATGGTTGCCGTTCATCATGTCTTTGATGATAACCATCATCTTAACGACGAACTCCCACATCTCTTCTTTCTCAGCAGCGGATTTCTTGAGGCTGTCAGGGTTCTTGTCCAAGCCTTCTTTACATTTAGCTTTAGTCCAAGCGAGAGCTTTTTCGTATTCTTTCTTGTCGTAGATTTCGTTTGTCATGCGACGGATTATCTCCACCTCATCGACTGACTCTACGCGCATTCCGAGATATTCTTCAATGAAGTTAGGGTCGATGATAGAGCCGCCGATACCCATACAGATAGAACCTATTTGAAGGTATGACTTGCCACGCATTGTAGCAGCAGCGACGGCAGCGCGAGCGAAACGTAAGAGTTTATCTTGTACGTCGGCAGGGATTGAAGTGTCGTCAGCGTCTTGTACGTCATGACCATATATGCCGAAAGCAGGGAGACCTTTCTGAGCGTGTGTCGCGAGTACAGAAGCGAGATATACAGCACCCGGACGTTCTGTTCCGTTGAAGCCCCATACGCCTTTTATCGTCATAGGATCCATGTCCATAGTCTCAGCGCCGTAGCACCAGCAAGGAGTGACGGTGAGAGTAATATCGACGCCTTCTTTTCTGAATTTATCAGCGCAAGCGGCAGCTTCAGCCACGCGACCGATGGTAGTGTCGGCGATGACGACTTTAACAGGTTCGCCATTAGAATATTTAAGATTATCAGTGAAGAGTTTAGCGGCTGCTTTAGCCATATTCATCGTTTGATCTTCAAGAGACTCGCGAACTTTAAGAGCACCTCGACGTCCGTCAATTGTAGGGCGGATTCCAATAACAGGATAATCGCCTATAAGTCTGTTTTTTGTATTCAATGAATTCATATCACATATATTTTTTTAATTTCACAAAGATACGAAAATGTATTGTAACACGAACGTTTTTCATTTTTTATACAAAAAAAACGTCAAAAATATTCACCCAAATACAAATAGGTAAAAAATGATTTCATATTACATTATTTACTACTTTTGCGGTCTAAAAAAATGAATAATCAAAACAAATATTAAAAAAATAAAATTATGAAAATTATTCCACATTACACGAGAGTAAAGTACCAGCACGTCTTTGAACTGGGCACTAATCGTCTCATGGCAAAACCATGGATTTCAGGAGTTCTTTTGATGATTAGCGTCGTCATCGCTATGTTATTGGCAAACTTACCATTTACAAAAGACGCTTATCACGCATTTCTTGAGACAAATTTGTCTATCACAATCAGCAATCACAATTTCGAATGGGTCTTTCCTAAAGAAATGAATGTCGAGAAATTCATCAATGACATTCTGATGGTTGTATTTTTCTTCACCGTTGGTCTTGAAATCAAACGTGAAGTGGTATGTGGAGAGTTATCATCAGTCAAGAAAGCCATGCTTCCTGTTATTGCGGCTATGGGCGGTATGATGCTTCCTGCTCTCATTTATGTAACTTTCAACGGCGGAACAGCAGCAAGTAGTGGTTGGGGAATCCCGACAGCCACCGACATCGCTTTTGCTGTTGGCATCATGTCTATCTTAGGTGACAGAGTACCAGTATCCTTGAAGATTTTCCTTACTGCTTTAGCAATTGCCGACGACTTGGGTGCAATCTTAGTCGTTGCTTTCTTCTATGGCGGTGAAATCAATCTTCCTTTATTAGGAATCGCAGTCCTTGTAATATTATTAGTATTCTTGCTCAACAGAGCAGGCGTCAAGAAAATGATTTACTATCTTATTCCTGCTATTTTCGTTTGGATTTTATTCTACTACGCAGGCATTCACGCAACAATGTCAGGCGTTGTTATGGCTATGATGATTCCTATGGACGCACGCTACAGCCGTTCTTACTTCAACAGAAAGACTGATAACTATCAAGCTCTTATGAAAAAATATGATAACAATTCTGAAGAAGAGTTCCCTAACGAAGATCATCGTACTTGTCTCAGAAACATCAGCCACGTATCAAGAGGTGCTGTCGGCATGAGTTATCGTTTGGAACACGCTCTCTCTCCATGGGTTAACTTCCTTATCATGCCTATCTTCGCTATTGCAAATGCCGGCGTTGAAATCCCTGGATTGAACTATCTCAACTTCTTCCAATATTCACCAGAAATCGGTTCTGTAGGTTTGGGTATCTATTTCGGTTTATTACTTGGAAAACCTATCGGCATCACACTTGCAAGCTGGATTGCCATCAAGTTGAAAGTCGGTGAAATGCCAGACAAAGCTTCATGGAAGATGCTCTTCGCTGTTGCTTGCCTTGGCGGTATCGGTTTCACAATGTCAATTTTCGTTGATACATTATCATTCGGGGAACTTGTTCCTGAGATGACACATCACCTTCGTTCATTAGGTAAGATTGCTGTTCTTGCAGCTTCATTGTCAGCGGGAATTTTAGGTAGCGTTTTGATTGCATTATTTGCAAAAAATAAAAAACAATAAAAATCATTACCGCTAAATAATTTTTATTACCCTTTGCGCCATACTCAAATGGTGGTGTCCGGTACGCCGTTAGGCTGCCGCGGATGACGCTGGAAGTTTGGAGTAAAGCGCAAAGGTATTTTTATACCACTTTTTTTAAGCAGCAAATGTTTAAAATAAAGTGGTATAAATCAAAATAAAATTTATCCCATCGTACTATCAATCGCTGGTTCCGACTCGTCTGGCGGAACAGGAATACAAGCCGGCCAGCATCGACGGAATAGCTATCAGCGGCAGTATTTTGAGAGCGGAAAACCCCGTTGAAACAATGTACAATTTACAATTCATAATTCATAATGCATAATTCATAATTATTGAGTAAGCCTTGAAAAGAGAAAGACAATAGGGATGGTATGGAGTGCGGCAGCACGGAATGCCTGCCGAGGAGAGAATGATGGACCACAGATTTCGCAGATTGCACAGATTTTCAAAGGTGACACTTTGTTTTGTAGTAGCCTCTATGCGTTAGGGATTGGAGCGGCATCCTTTTGGAGCGTAGCGGAAAAAGATATAGCGGAAAGCCCGACGGCGACAGCCGGAACGCCCAGAGATAATTCATAATTTATAATGCATAATTCATAATTTTTTTTGGAGGTAGAATTAAGAAATTTTGGTTTATGATAAAAAGATTTTAATTTTATGAGATAGATTGCGAAATTATTTTTACTTTTACCGAGCGAAAGGCGGATGTAGCTCAGTTGGCCGAGCGAAAGCTCCAAATTTAGGTCACAGGTTCGAGCCCCGTCATCCGCTCCATTATTAAAATCTGAAAATCTGAGAAACTGAAAATCTGAAAAATTATAATCTATTTATTTCTGATCTAAATGAAAGATGATTTCAAATATCCTTATGCTAAAACTGATAATGATGAACTTATATGTATAAAATCAATTAATAAAGATAATAGAAATGATCATCATTATTATTGCTATGGTTGCGGAAAAGAATTAGTTCCTGTTCTTGGGAATATACGTGAGCATCATTTTAGACATAAAGAGAAGAGTGTTAATTGTGATAGAAATAAGTATTTGCATGAATTTGCTAAAAATAAGATAAAAGTGAGTTTTGAAACTTCAGAGCATTTTTATGTGTGGTATAATGCAAAACGTAAATGTGAAAAGAAAGATGAATGTGAGTTAAGTAAACACAATTGGGAAGAATGTTATGCTGATGGATTATATAAAATTGATTTAAAAGAATTTTATGATACTTGTACTCTTGAAAAATGCTATTCTATAGAAAATGATGATGAAAGATATATTGCAGATTTATTGTTGACAAATAGTAAAGATCAAAGTAGGAAACCTATTGGTATAGAGATTTGGGTTACGCATGAATGTTCCGAAGAAAAAAAGCTAAGTAAAAATCGTATAATTGAGATAAAGATAGAAAAAGAGTCTGATGCACTTAGAGAAATAACAGAAAGTGATGAAAATGAACTTCCGATACGTTTTTTTAATTTTAAAAGGAATATTTTGTTAAAACCTTCAAAGGAATTATATCATTGTAAGATTGATGCAAATAATAATGTGGTGAAAGATGAACTTTTATGTCCAAAAATGCCTTTTGATGATAATTGTAAATATGAATTGTATGCAGACATTGTGAAATTATCAGATGAAGATAAATTTAATTTTGTATCAACTAAATTGAATGATAATGGATTTTGTGTCCCAAATTGTTTGCTATGTAGCAATGTGACATACTATAGCCGTTTAAAGATAGAGCGTTGTTATATACGAGGAATAGAAAAGGGAGTGTGTTATAAAAATAAACTTTATTGCAATTGCTCTTATTATAAATATGCATCAAATAAAGGAGATGATTTGATGCATAAATTTAAAGAAGTCTTGTATTGGGAAAAGAAGTAGTGAAAGTCAATAAAATTAAAGGCACCGTCTTGTATTTTGTGTAAATGAAAATTACAGGGTTGAAAAAGGACTCTGTAATTTTTTTATTAATAAATTTGCAACACACAAAAATTATGAAGAAAGAAAATCACAACGCAGTACCAGACTCTGTATTGACAAAAGAGTTTTTAAGTCAGTTTAAGACAGAAGATGATGTAAGTAAGTTTCTCACGAAGTTGCACGCTCAGGTCCTTGAGAAGATGCTTGAGGGCGAGATGGATGTGCATTTAGGCTATGAGAAGAACTCTCCGGAAGGCAACAACAGCGGCAACTCACGTAACGGTAAGTATCCCAAGAAGATACAGACTCAGTACGGGGAATCAGTAATCTCAGTTCCTCGAGATCGTAACGGGGAGTTCGAGCCGATAGTCGTACCCAAGCACGAGAGCCGCGGACTTTCGATAGAGCGTCTCGTAATATCGCTGTACGCCAAGGGAATGAGCGTGTCTGACATTGAGGAAGAGATGCGAGAGATATATGAGATAGAACTCTCCACCTCAGCTATTTCCATCATCACCAACAAGGTCAGCCAGGCAGCTTTCGAGTGGCAGAACCGTCCGTTGGATCCGGTCTATCTCATCGTATGGATGGACGGCATCGTTTTCAAGGTGCGTGATAACGGCAAGATAATCAACAAGACCGTGTATCTGTGCGTCGGTCTCAAACAGAACGGCCTCAAGGAAGTTCTCGGGATGTGGATAGGCAAGAACGAGAGCAGCTCGTTCTGGATGGGCGTCCTGACAGACATCAAGGCCCGCGGAGTGCAGGATATACTTATCACATGTACCGACAACCTTAACGGATTCACGGAGACCATACGTTCCGTGTTCCCTAACTCGGCGACACAGATATGCGTTGTGCATCAGATACGTAACTCCTGTAAGTATGTGGTCTACAAGGATAAGAAGGAGTTTACAGCCGATATGAAGAATATCTACAACGCTCCGAACAAAGACGTTGCCGCCACAGAACTCGACAATCTGGAACGCAAGTGGGGCGGCAAATACCCTTACGCAATACAGTCGTGGAGAAAGAACTGGGATGACCTCACTGTATTCTTCCAGTTTCCTTTGGAGATAAGGAATATCATATATACAACAAACCTTATTGAAAATCTCAATGGCAAACTCAGAAAGTACACAAAATCAAAGCCTTCGTTCCCGTCCGATGATGCCGTAAAGAAGACTGTTTTCCTATCTCTGATGGAGATTGAGAAAAAGTGGACCCAGCCCATTCACAACTGGGGACTGATCATGAACCAATTTATTCTTATATTTGCAGACAGATTGCAGATATAGGAACTTTATATGCTGTAATTCTCATTTACACAAAATACAGGACGGTGCCTTTAATAACCTAAAAAAGCGCGCAACCTCTTCAGATTACGCGCTTTCAGTTTCTAATTATATTTGATTGTTTGACCTTTTTCTTTTAGAGTCACTGTATCAATAAGTCAGTGTCATAGTCAGTGTCTTACTTCACCTCTTCTTATATAATCGGTACTGGTTATCAGGATTTTCCATTTTTGTGGTACAATTATGGAACAAAAACAAGGTTTTTACTCCATATTTTGACTGGCAATACCTTCAAAGAACTTTTTGCAGAAGTACGAAAAATATTCGATACACAGTGCAGTTTTGATGATTTAATTTCAACTTTGGATGGTCGTCTATCTGGTTGTCCCCTTTGTCCCATCCATCCCAAGTTAATCACATCCTTTGACCGTGATGGCCCGACTGGTTTCTGAATGTCTGGGGTTCGAAAAGTCTCTCGGTTTTTTGAAAATGGTGTCGGGCCATCTGGTTGTCTGGTTGCATCACCTCGAAAAAGGCCAGCTTGTTCTGCGCTATTGCATCACCATCTTCTGCAAGCTGTTTCAACTCTGAGAAACTGATTACCGAACCAGAACTAATCTTTCTTTTATTACCACTCATATTATTAAATTTCCTATGTTTAATCACTACTGTTCCGTTCGTTTATAAAAATGTTCTTTGAAATAATTGTAATACAATAAATTATAGCTGATTTTTGATTCTGCACTTTTGAAATCATATCTTTGTGAGAAATTTATAAGTTGCTATGAATCAAGGAAAATATGTTTTTGCCCAGTTGGTTGATTTTTTACCTAAGGCTCAGTTTGATTACATCGTGAAAAAATACGGCGCCAACAAAGGAATACGTTCTTTCACTTATTGGAATCAGATGTTGGTAATGCTGTTCGGGCAACTCTCCGCGAGAGAAAGCATGCGCGACACGATATCCTCTTTAGAACCGCATCGTCAGAAGCACCATCACCTCGGGCTGGGCAACAGCGTCCGTCTGACCACATTGTCCGTATCCAACGAAAGACGCGATTACAGAGTCTTCGAGGAATTCGCGACAATACTCATTCGTAAGGCACGCGCGTTACGGCAGGACGAACCTTTCGATCTGCCCGTCAAGAGAAACGTGTATGCATTCGATTCATCAACCATAAGTCTCTGTTTATCACTGTTTCCATGGGCGAGATTCAAGTACGGGAAGTCGGCTGTGAAACTGCATGCGCAGTATGACGTGCGGACAAACATCCCGTCACTTGTTGTCGTGACACCTGCATCGGTTAATGACAAGCGGGGGATAGATTTTCTCTGCATAGAACATGGCAGCTACTACATCTTCGACAGAGGATATAACGACTTTGCCAGACTCTATTCGATCAATCTGAAGGACGGATATTTTGTCATACGGGCAAACGACAACCTGAAGTTCAGACGCGTATATTCTATCGGGGGCGAACGCGACAAGAGCATAATCGCCGACCAGATCGGAGTGTTCACCACCGGACTATCTCCAAAACGATATCCGGAAAAGGTCCGCCGAGTGAAATACCATGATGCAGAACAGGACCGCACCTTTGTCTTTCTGACAAACGACTTCGATTCGCCGGCAAAAACCATTGCCGACCTATATCACAAGCGATGGGCTATCGAATTGTTTTTCAAATGGATGAAACAGCACCTTAAGATAAAGTCCTTTTGGGGGACATCAGAGAACGCCGTTAAAATACAGGTATATTCCGCAGTCATAGCTTACTGTTTGGTCGCCATTGTCGCCCACGAACTCAAATCCGATAAAAGCATCTACAACATTTTACAGGTACTAAGCATCTCGCTACTGGACAAAACTCCTGTAAATCAGTTACTTAATAATATTGATTACAAATATGTCAAAGAACAAGATTATAATTTATTGTTATTCAATTAGTTTAAACGGAACACTAGTGATGTTTAATCGCTAAATAGAAATGCCATCATTATCACTTATACATTTTTGTCTTGCTTCTAAATTAGTCCTGAAGCTATACCCTGTGCCGTTATTTCAGGAGAGAAGTCTTTCATATATTGCTCCCAAATTTCTTTTCTCTCTTGGAGACAATCATTTATCTCCTCTTTGGTATAATTGAAATTCTTCTTTAGATAATTGATTACTTCTTGTATGAAGAGCTCTAAATTTTGTTGTTTTGTATGTTGATTCATTTCCATTAACATTTAAATTTTTATAGTATAAACCGCTATTGCCAGAGCCTCCATTAAAAACTATTATTCCGTGCAAGAAACCATACGGATTATCTCGAAGTAATATTCCAAGAGATACAGTTCAATGCTCCACCTCGTCTCACAGCTTCCAATGCCGGTATGCCCACTATTTCGCAATCGGGTAGGGTACTGCTGATTTGCTCCATCGCCTGCTCATCTTCGGGTATTCCTATTTGCGGAACAAGCACGAGAGTGCCTATTTGCAAGAAGTTGATGTACGACCAACTGCGCTTGTGCTTCCGTTTCACATTATATTTCAAAATAGTGACATCAAAATTCTTCTCCAAGATTCGAAGATATTCATCGGCAAAAGCCTTGTCGAAATCGGCATAATTGGTCATCAACACTCGGTTGTCGCCCAGACTATGGACGATACCATCGCTGTGACCATATTTCTCGCTCCTATCCCATGGGAGGAAAACAACCTCACATTGGAACGCTTCTTCTATCTGACGTTGCACCTCTGGTGGCGTTTTGTCTTTGTTCTCTACACACACCTTGTCCGTCATCACAACCTTGTCGCCGCATTTCACTACGTTGCCACCATCCATCACCAAGTCCGATTCAATGTGGTGGAATACCGGATGCACTACGGGAATCGGGCGTAACCCATCGAAACGGACTTCTTCCTCCATGCTCATAGGAAGCAGTCGACGCAACTCGTTTGATCCCTCATGGAAGACGAACTTAGGGTCAGTCTGAAGGGTGAGACCTATTTTATCTTGCAGATAATCGGGAGTATATCTATAGAACACGAACCTGTTCTTCTCGATCTGGATGGGCATATAATCGCGACACCAGATGTCTTTTGTTCCTTTCAGATAGGTGAATGGAATATCCCGTTTCCGCAACGCATCAACGATATGAGCATTCAGAACTGGGCATTTCTACTGCAGCAGACTTGAGAAATAGACGGTGTTGGTTTGGTTGTCGGTAATCATAGTTTCATTTCCAAGGTGATGCTTTTTTGTACTTTGACTCAACTTTAAAACTCGAATCATTCAAATCCACATAGAATCTGTAATCACCGTCTATTTTTCTTGTTTCACCTGTAATATAGCGTCCTGTTGTTGCTCTTTTCCCCGAAAAAACAATTCCTTCTTCGTTCATAATAATACGTGGCGCAGCACTATGATTCAATGCATCTGAATAGAATAGTTCCCAACAGCAATTTTTAGGGCCAAAGAACCAAGTTTTGTCACTTTGACTAACATTATTAATCGACACCATACTTCTTATTAATATACCACCGTAATAATTATCTTCATCATTTTTATTAGTATCATCACTTTTAAAAGACAAATCTACACCATAATCATGCAACCACCACATGCCTTCTTTCTCTTTGCGCTTTATTGTTACATCATCCTTATGGTTCTTGTTCCTGAAATAAAACTCGATTTCTAACAATCTATAATTGCCATTTCCCGTTTTAATATAACTGTGAAACAGAAGAATATCAGCAATGTCCGAAAATGTTTTCTGTATAGTTTCAGCAGTTGAATCAGCGTTCAGCCCTGACAATAAATGCTTCAGTTTTTCCATAATAAATACTTATTATTTAGTTATTTACTTTCAAGTGCAAAGGTATATGCATTTTTGAGAACGACCAAGTTTTTTTGTTAAAGTTGCTTAAGATTCTCAAAATAGTTATTCTAAATTTTTATCAAAAAAACAAACGTAAAAAATTGATTATTATTACCTTGCTTTTGATAAATAAACATCGGGTTATTCCGAAGGGGTCATTGCCATTTCATACCGAGTGTTATGCTCTCCATTTTGCTCTGAACTCACCACTGTTGTGAAGCATCTCTATAATCTCTATGAACTTTCTGCCGAGAGACACCAACGACTCATCGTGTTCAACTTCTTCATCAAAAGTATCATCATTAAACCTAATTGAATAATGATTACATATTGGTTTTGGTAATGATACTTTCTTATTTTTCCTTCTCTTACTATAACCCGAAAGAAATGGAAGAGTATGGGGAATAGAAGATTAAAGTTATGAATAATCAGACGAAATATTCTCTTCTTATATATTCTTACTATTTTTGTAATTGTAATACGAAATAATAATGATAACGTTTAAAGAATATCGAAAACAAACTAAAAAGACATCAAATTATCTTTTGAAAGTTTGGGGTGTAATATTTTCAGTATGTTTTTGCGCCATATATTTATTGACAGATTCATCGTCAGATTCCTTACCAAAGAATATCCTATATTATATAATTTGTATACTAATGGGAAATCTTTTTGCAGTATTTATATGGATAGTAGCTATTTACACATCTTTCAAAGTTACGAAACGTGCATATCAAATCATAGAAAATCTCCCCAAAGACATTGTTGATTCATATAAATTCTCATTGTTGTTCAACAATATAGATGATAAGAATCACTATCCTGACTGCATGGTTGTTGGTGAGAAAGATAAGTTTGTGTTTCTTCTGCGTCGTAACGGGACACAAATGTTTTTTACTTTGTGGAGCAATCCAAGTAATATTTTGAATAAGAAATATGAATTAGACAGGAAATACAGAAGAGATCATATTGAATTGACTGGTTATGGTTTTATGGAAACTTCAAAAAGAAAGAACTGGCACAACATAACTAAAACAGATTTTGACAGTCGTCTGCAACGACTTATCGAAATAATGCAAACAGAGAATCCAGACTACTCAGAGAAGTCGTCGCATTAATGATCACGTGGTAAAATTATTTGATTTTCGCTGTTTATGTGAGAAATAATAGTATTTTTGTATTCGCAAAAAATGCGTAATTACGCAAAAATAACTAACATTATGATTGTCGAACGTAATACTTATCTTCAGAAATTATTATCAAAACGCCATAATGGCATGATAAAAGTTCTTACTGGAATGCGCAGATGCGGCAAGTCTTTCCTACTGTTTAATTTGTTTGCTGAATATCTTAAAGAAGAGGGAATAGATGACAGTCATATCATAAAGGTCAATTTGGAAGACAGGCGTAATAAGAACCTTCGCAATCCAGACAAGTTGTTAGAACATATTGACTCATTGATGACAGACAATAATATGTATTATATTCTGCTTGATGAAGTGCAGATGGTCGATGAATTTGAAGATGTCCTTAACAGTTATCTGCATGTTCAAAACGCAGATGTGTATGTAACTGGCTCGAATGCAAAATTCTTATCTAAGGATGTGATTACTGAATTCAGGGGACGAGGCGATGAAATCAGGATTCATCCTTTCTCATTTAAAGAATATTGCGATTCGCAACATAATGTAAAAGACAGGGAACAACTGCTTGAAAGATTTATGCTTTACGGAGGATTGCCTCAGGTCGTTTTGATGAAAAATGATGAGGAGCGCGAAGATTATTTACGCAATTTGTTCACTCATACATACCTTAAAGATATTAAAGAAAGGAATTCCATACAAAACGATGATGATTTAGAGGAACTTGTCAATATATTGGCATCTTCTATAGGAGGCTTAACAAATCCATTGAAAATACACAACACCTTCAAAAGCATAAAACAAAACTGCATATCTAGAGATACCATCAAAAGTTATCTGGATTATATGCAGGATGCTTTTCTTACAGAGCGTTCTCTTCGCTACGATATCAAAGGAAGAAAGTATATCGACACTCCTTCAAAATATTATTTTGAGGATTTAGGTTTGCGAAATGCAAGGCTGAATTTTCGTCAGTCAGAAAAGACCCATCTCATGGAAAATCTTATTTATAACGAATTACGTTTAAGAGGTTTTGCTGTTGATGTCGGTCAGGTTACTATAAACACAAAAAACGCTGATGGAAAAAGTGAACGCAAACACTTGGAAGTTGATTTTGTATGTAACAAAGGTTATGAAAGAATTTATATACAATCAGCTTTTGCTTTGTTAACAGAAGAGAAACAAGAGCAAGAATTTAATTCATTAAGACGAATTAAAGATAATTTTCAAAAAATAGTTATTATGGGAGGACTTCAACCAACCTATAAAAACAACGACGGTATATTAATACTTAATATTTATGATTTTCTTATGAATGATAATATCATATAAACAGAATATAGTATAAAAGCAAATATGCTGCATTTATGGATAAAAGATCAGACTAAAAAAGGTGTAACCTTTTGAGTTACACCAGTTTTGTTTATAATTAGTTGTTTGACCTTGCAGGATTACTTCACCTCTTCAAAATCTACGTCAGTGACATCGTCATTGCCGTTGTTTGGATTTTGTCCGGCGTTAGGATCTTGTTGTGGACCGCCTTGTGCTCCGGCGTTCTTGTACATCTCTTCTGATGCCTTCTGCCAGATGGCGTTCATCTCTGCCATAGCTGCGTCGATGCCAGCGATGTCTTGCGACTGATGTGCTGTCTTCAACTTGCCAAGTGCACTTTCGATTTCTGCTTTCTTGTCTGCTGGCAACTTATCGCCGTATTCCTTCATCTGTTTCTCTGTTTGGAATATCATTGAGTCGGCAGCGTTCAATTTGTCAACGCGTTCACGTTCTTTCTTGTCGGCGTCGGCATTAGCTTCAGCTTCAGCTTTCATTCTCTTGATTTCGTCTTCGCTCAATCCTGATGAAGCTTCGATTCTGATGCTTTGTGACTTGCCTGTAGCCTTGTCTTTTGCAGAAACGTTCAAGATACCGTTTGAGTCGATGTCGAATGTGACTTCAATTTGTGGTACTCCACGTGGTGCTGGTGGAATGTTGTCCAAGTGGAACTTGCCGATGGTCTTATTCTGATTTGCCATTGGACGTTCGCCTTGTAACACATGGATTTCTACGCCTGGCTGATTATCTACAGCTGTTGAGAATATCTCTGACTTACGTGTAGGAATTGTTGTGTTAGCTTCGATGAGTTTTGTCATCACGCCACCGAGTGTCTCGATACCTAATGACAATGGTGTCACGTCTAACAAAAGAACGTCTTTCACTTCGCCTGTCAAAACACCGCCTTGAATTGAAGCGCCGATAGCAACCACTTCGTCAGGGTTAACACCTTTTGAAGGTTCTTTCTTGAAGAAATCTTTAACGATGTTTTGGATAGCTGGGATACGTGTTGAACCACCAACCAAGATAACGTCGTCGATGTCGTTCACTGTCATGTTAGCGTCTGCCAAAGCTTTGCGGCATGGCTCGATAGTAGCGCGGATAAGATCGTCGCAGAGTTGTTCGAACTTAGCGCGTGTAAGCTTACGTACCAAGTGTTTAGGTCCTGATGCTGTTGCTGTGATATAAGGTAAGTTGATTTCTGTCTCTGTTGATGATGACAATTCGATCTTAGCTTTTTCAGCAGCTTCTTTAAGACGTTGCAACGACATTGGGTCTTTTCTCAAGTCCATGTTTTCGTCACGCATGAATTCTTCTGCTAACCAGTTGATGATCTTACCGTCGAAGTCGTCGCCACCGAGGTGAGTGTCGCCGTTTGTTGATTTAACTTCGAAAACGCCGTCGCCGAGTTCGAGGATTGAGATATCGAAAGTACCGCCACCGAGGTCGAATACTGCTACCTTGACATCATTTTTCTTTTTGTCTAAGCCGTAAGCCAAAGCTGCTGCTGTAGGTTCGTTGATGATACGGCGTACTGTGAGACCTGCTATTTCGCCAGCTTCTTTTGTTGCCTGACGTTGAGCGTCGTTGAAATATGCTGGAACTGTGATGACAGCTTCTGTCACTGTCTGACCAAGATAATCTTCAGCTGTCTTCTTCATCTTTTGAAGCACCATTGCTGAGATTTCTTGTGGAGTATATAATTTTCCGTCTATGTCGATACGAGGAGTGTTGTTAGGTCCTTTTACCACTTGATAAGGAACGCGAGCGATTTCGTTTACCATTTTGTCGTATGATTCACCCATGAAACGTTTGATAGAATAGATGGTTTTCAATGGGTTGGTGATAGCTTGACGTTTTGCAGGTTCGCCAACTTTACGTTCGCCGTTGTCGGTAAATGCTACCACTGATGGGGTTGTGCGGTGACCTTCGCTGTTAGGGATAACTACAGGTTCGTTACCTTCCATAACTGCTACGCATGAGTTTGTTGTACCTAAGTCAATACCAATAATTTTTGACATAATTTGTTTCTCCTATTTTTATGTTTGTTTTTCTTTTTTTTGTTTTCTGACATCGCTTTTGTCAATCATTATGCCAATGAATTTTCAATATGTCAAAATATTTTTTCAATAAAAATAAAAAAAACACTAAATCAGTGGCTTTCATTGTGTTAAAAAATATTTACAATTTTATACAATCAATATGACATGAAATTTTTTGTGACAAAACGACAGAATCTACAGACAATCATAATGCAATACAATTTTCAGATGTGTCAACAACATTATTGCTTATTTTCACTAGATGTTGTCTACGCGTCTCTACAAATTGTCAATTGTACATTGTTAACTGTTAATTGTAAATTAATCTGGGCGTTCCGGCCACGCCGTCGGGCTTTCCGCTATATCTTTTTCCGCTGCGCTCCAAAAGGATGCCGCTCCAATCCCTAACGCTAAAAGGCTGCAATTAAAACAATCTGTACCTTCTCCCTAATCGTTATCTGAAAATGTTACTTGTTATATATCCTTTTAAATCCCCATTGAGGATAGTCGTTTACTAAGGTGTTTAAAGATAATTCGCTGATATTTATAAAGTTGTCTGAAACAGCGCGTGATGAGAAAATTCCCATGCCATTTTCGATGTTGGTATATTCTGGCGTGTCTTGTATCGCGCTTCCTGAATTCTGTATTAATATATAGTTGTATAGTTCTTCGCCTGTCGAGGTTATCACAATCTCAAAGTTGTCGGCAAAACGTTGGACGAAATCTGGTGAGTTGGATGTGATATTGTAGTCGGAAGCAAGGTTCTTGTAAAAATTAGAAGGAGTGTAGTTGACCGACAACAACATATCGCCGCTGCTCCATAACTGCTCTCCGGTACCAGAACCCATGACCCATTTCATGGTATAACTTAAAGTGTCTTCTCCAATGTTGTTGAGCTGCCTATAATGAAAATATCCGACAACTTCATAATATGCTGCTAATTCGTAATTTTCTGGCTTCCATCTAATTTGGTTTGTGAAATCAGACTCAAAACTGATTTGATATTGCGGTTTCCTTAATGTGGAACCGCTGATTGTCCTGACATTGGATTTTATGATCTCACCGTCATTGCGTTCAATAACAAGTTGATAATTTTCGTTTTCTAATAACTTTCGGGTAGTGTAATACAAAACTTGGTCTCTGCCGCTATAGAAAATTCCATCTGGATCGTATGGTTTGAAAACAGATGTGGTATCTAAAATAGCATTGGAAACTACGTTTGGCATATCAGCGAATTTTCCCGTCAATGTGACCATTAATTTGTAGTCGTAGTTGCTGGAAGAATATATCGGCGCATTTTCCAATGCGTTCCCGACAAATGATTTCGTGATTTTCACGTAGTTGGTGTCAGCGTCAACATCCAAATATCCATAAACTATTGTAGTCTCTTCTCCTTCACTAAATATGTTTACGTCAGTCTTGCATGAACTGAAAACAAGAGTGAAAAAGGATATATACAAAAACAATGAGACAAATTTACTTTTCATAAAAAATAGATTTAAAAGATAGGCAAAGATACTATTTTTTTACATACCTTTGCCCTTTAAAATTAAAGAAATGTATTTATCGCATAATGTATCTTTAGTGACTACTCATGTTCTTCAAAATATGAAGAATAGAGGTGAAAAGATTGCCATGCTGACAGCTTACGACTATTCGATGGCAAAGATTTTAGACGAATCGAATATTGATATTATTTTGGTTGGCGACAGCGCCTCTAATGTGATGGCTGGTTATAAAACCACATTGCCTATCACTTTGAACGAGATGATTTATCATGCTTCGTCGGTATGCCGTGCCGTGAAACGTTCTTTTGTCGTCGTCGATTTGCCTTTCGGAACATATCAAGGCAATTCTAAGGAAGCTCTGAATTCTGCTATCCGCATTATGAAAGAATCGGGTGCCAACGCCGTCAAGATGGAAGGCGGCCGCGAGATTTTAGAGTCTGTTGAACGTATTATCAGCGCAGGCATTCCCGTGATGGGACATTTGGGTTTGACACCTCAGAGCATCAATAAATTCGGAACATACGTCGTACGTGCTAAAGAAGATGAAGAAGCTCAAAGACTTCGTGAAGATGCTCTTCTCCTTCAAGAAAAAGGTTGTTTCAGCATTGTTTTGGAAAAAATCCCGGCAGTGCTTGCTACTGAAGTCACTAAGTCGTTGAGAATACCTACGATAGGAATCGGAGCAGGTTCCGGAACAGACGGACAAGTTTTGGTGCTTCACGATATGCTCGGCATTAGCAACGATTTCTCTCCTCGTTTCTTGAGAAGATATAACAACCTTTACGATGGAATAAAAAACTCCGTCCAAGCTTATATCAACGATGTTAAAGACATCAACTTCCCTAACGAAAATGAACAATATTAATATGCGTAAGCCGTTAGAGGACAGAATATTATACGAAGATAACCATCTTATTGTCGTAAATAAGTTGCCTTCGGAAATAGTTCAGGGCGATAAAACCGGCGACGTTTGTCTCCTCGATGACGTGAAATCTTACATCAAGGAAACTTATAATAAACCTGGTAATGTGTATGCTGGTTTGGTGCATCGAATTGATCGTCCTGTGAGTGGAGCCGTCATCTTCGCCAAGACAAGTAAGGCGTTGAGCCGGATGACGTTAAAGATAAAAGAACGCGAATTTAAAAAGACTTATCTCGCTGTTGTGAAAAACAGACCTCCGCAAGATGCGGGAGAATTGTCGGACTACATGGTGAAAAACGAGTCGCAAAACAAGTCGTATATCGTCAGTTCTTCTACAAAAGGTGCGAAATTGGCGCAGCTGAGATACCGCGTCATTGGAAGTTCTGAGTCGTTTTATCTTCTTGAAGTAGAACTCATTACAGGCAGACATCATCAGATTAGAGCTCAATTGGCTCACATGGGCTGCCCGATAAAAGGCGATTTGAAATACGGATTCCCGCGCTCAAATTCCGACGCTTCAATAAGTCTCCACGCCCATAAACTCGAGTTTGAACATCCTACAACAAAAAATATTGTCAAAATAAAAGCTCCAAAACCAACAGGGAATCCTTGGGATTGTTTCGAAATTGACAATGAATAATGTTCAACTAGTCTCGATGCATGACGTGTCGTAATTCAACACGACTTCGTTTTGTGTCCTGACATCTTAAAAAGTACACAATAAATTCAAGAATATTTCGTATTTTTGTAAGCAAATTTCACATATATGTATGCTTTATTTAGAAAAGAAATAAGTAACTTCTTAAACTCATTGATAGGAATAATGGTGATAGTGATATTCCTGCTTATCACCGGGTTGTTTCTCTGGGTTTTTCAAAGTGATTTTAACATTATGTCTTTTGGCTATGCCAACTTGGATAGTCTTTTCATCTTGGCTCCGTGGGTGTTCCTATTTCTTGTGCCTGCTGTCACGATGAGAAGCTTCGCCGAAGAAAAACGTACAGGAACAATAGAAATGCTCTTCACGAAACCTCTGTCAGATTGGCAGATTGTCTGGGGTAAATATCTGGCTGGAGTGGCATTGGTGCTCCTCGCATTGATTCCAACTTTGGTTTATTTCTTCTCGGTCTATCGCCTGAGTCTTCCTGTCGGAAATGTCGATAGCGGCGGAATATGGGGCTCTTACATCGGACTTTTCTTCCTCAGCGCAACATTCGTCTCCATAGGAATATTCTGTAGCTCAATAACAAACAATCAAATACTTGCATTCTTGCTCTCGGTGTTCTTGTGCGGCTTTCTTTACATCGGATTCGATATGATTTATTCGATGGCGTTGTTCGGAAAAGTCGATTTGTTTATACAACATCTCGGAATATCATCACATTACAGTTCGTTAAGTCGTGGCGTAATCGACACTCGCGACATCTTGTATTTCATCAGTGTGATTGTTTTGTTCTTGTCGTCAACAAAATTAGTCTTGTCAAGTCGTAAATGGTAAAGGAGGGTAAGATGGAAAACGAACGTAAAAGTCTGAAAAAAAATCAGTTGATATCTTTCGCTATAACATTGATAATAATAGTTGTAGTAAATGTCATATCGTCATTCATCTATACGCGTTTCGATTTGACGAGTGAAAAACGCTATACTCTTTCTGATACATCGAAAGAAATTTTAAGAAATCTTGATGATTATGTCTATTTCAGGGTTTATCTTGAAGGTGAATTTCCTGCTGGCTTCAAGAAATTGAGAAAAGAAACGAAAGAAATGCTCGATGAGTTCCGTGCTTACAGCAAATTCGTCGATTATGATTTCATAAATCCTTCTGAAAGTAACGACGCTGCCGAGCGAAGCGAGACTTACAAACTTCTCTATCAGAGTGGTCTTAATCCTACAGAACTTTCCATTCCAACGAAAGACGGTGCTCAACAAATAGTGATATGGCCTTGTGCTTTAGTGAGTTATCAAAATAAAGAACTTCCTCTGGATTTGCTTGAAACTCAGTTCGGAAAATCGTCGGAAACGACATTGAATAACTCGGCACAGAACTTAGAGTATAAATTCATAAGCGCGATAAAAGATTTGTCGCAACATCAGAAACCAAGTATCGCATTCATCGAAGGTCATGGCGAACTTACTGAAAATGAAGTCTATGACATCACAAATACTCTTTCCAAAAAGTATAGTGTGAAAAGAGTTGCCATCAATGAGCAAATTACATCTTTGAACAGAAGATCTGAAACCAGCGACAGCAGCATCCTGATTAATTCAAATTATGACGCTATCGTTATCGCAAAACCAACGAAACCATTCTCAGAAAAAGACAAATTTATCATCGACCAATATGTGATGAGAGGCGGTAAGGTTTTATGGCTTGTCGATCCTGTTTTCGCATCGATGGATAGTTTGCAAAGTTCAGAATCTACGATGGGTAATTCATTGAATCTCAATCTTGATGATATGTTCTTTAAATACGGATTGAGATTAAACAAGAATCTTTTGCTTGATTACAATAGTGCCGCTATTGCTCTTAGAACAGGTCAGATGGGAGGTCAGGCTCAGATTGAATATTATAGATGGTATTATTTTCCTCTCTTGAATTCTGCTTCTAATAGTAACATTGTCAAGAATATAAATCCTATCAAGGCAGATTTCATAAGTTCTATCGACCCTGTGATGTCTGATTCTGACGTACAGAAAATTCCTTTGCTGAAGACTTCCGATTACACGAAAATATCTGCCGCTCCAGTATTCATCTCGCTCAGTATGTTACGTCAAACTCCTGATAAGCGGATGTTTTCTCAAAAAGGTCAGAATGTGGCTTATTTGTTAAAAGGTACATTCGAATCGCTCTACGCAAATAGAATCACGACAGCAATGATGGAATCGGAAGAGATTGGTTTTAAAGATGTTAGTGAACCAACTTCTATGATTGTCGTCGCCGATGGAGATATTATCCGCAATCAGTTCCACATTCCAAAAGGTTATCCGCTTCCATTGGGGTTCGACCAATATACTCAGGTGACTTACGGAAATAAGGATTTTATCGAGAACGCTATCAGTTATCTTGTTGATGGTGAAGGCTTGATAGGAATAAGGTCGCGCGAATTGAAAATACGACTTCTCGATACAAATAAAGTCAACAGCAATTCAATATTGTGGCAAGTTGTGAACGTTGTGCTTCCAAGTGTCGTCGTAATCGTGTTCGGATTCATCTTGGCTTTGATAAGAAAAAGAAAATATGCTAAATAATATATCTATATGAAAAAGAATCGTTTATCTATAATTATAACATTTGTTTTAATCGTTGTTGCAGTCGTTTTGGTATGGAACAACAGATATTTGACAACCTTGCGAGGCGAGGCATACGACTTTACTGTTCGTGATACGGCTTCGGTAACACGAATGTTTTTTGCTGACAAGAGCGGCAATCAAGTGCTTCTTGAAAGAGGCGATAAATGCTGGACTGTTAATGGACAGTATGAGGCACAACAGGTTATGATTGATAATATTTTATATACACTCGATAGGTTGAGAATAAAAATGCCTGTCTCGTTGGCTTCGCATAACAACGTGATTACCAATATGGCGGGAACGAATACAAAAGTCGAGATTTACCAGATTGTTCCTCGCATTAACTTATTTAATAAGGTGAAATTATTCCCTCACGAGAAACTTACAAAGGTGTTTTACATAGGTGATGTAACGCAAGATAATAATGGAACTTATGTCTTGAAAGAAGGTGCAGACAAAGCATATATAGTTCATCTTCATGGTTTTAGAGGTTTTGTGAGTTCTCGTTTCTCCTCTAATCCGGAAGACTGGCGCGATCATAAGATTTTCTCTTACGGAATGAATGATATTGCTTCTCTGAAACTTGAATTCAATAATCATCCAGAAAAGAGTTATGTCATCAATGAAGTCGGTAACTATCTTTATGAGATGAAACATCTTGATGGCTCAGCAATTGATTTTGACACAATTAGAGTTTTGAACCTTTTCAATTCATTCAAAGATGTGCGTTTTGAGGCATTTCTCACCGATATTGCACAACGTCGCCGCGATTCCATCATCAATTCTCCTTATCAGGAAAGACTTACAATCGTAGCAAAAGATGGAACTGAAGATGTTGTCACGACTTATACTATGAGAATCAACGCCGACGCATTGGGTTTTGTGGAAGGAGATTGGGACGATGACCCAGACCACAAATATGCTTATATCGCAAAAGATGACGAACTTGTTATGATTCAGGACTTTGCTTTCGGAAAATTGCTCCGACCTGCTGAATTTTACAGGAAAGGTTACGTTGAACCACGTAGAATCATACATATAGAGGAATTGGAAGAGATCCCAAGTAGCCCTGGATTTTAAAATAATTGATAATCAATAATAGAGACGCTGAAAGGCGTCTTTTTTAGTTTCTTTATGTTTCTGTTAAAATATGCTTCTCAGTATTTCGACGGACCTGATTTCCATCGTATTGTTAGTGTGTAATTTAAAGTACATGATGATGGTGTCTAGAAGTTGGCGGCGTGTATTCAGAGTTTGCGATCCCGAGAAGTTGAAATTAGGTGATGATGCTGATACTCTGCATAATTCGTAAAATTCTGCGCTAAGGTCGGAATCGATTTGATATATGTCGTTGACGTTGTTTTTGAAGTCGCCGTCCAGCAGATTGAAGCAAGAACCTTTGGAGAAGTTTTCCAAATTAGGGAAAAATCCTATGTATGCGCTGAGTTTCATGGCGAAGACAATAGGGAAGTTTGCGTAATTGGAAATTGCGTCGTCGAGCCAAAGCATTGAATCGTATATGAAGTTGAAAAGCGAAGCGTCGCTCTCGCTCTCTACAATAGACTTCGAAAGTAGCTCGCTGACAAACATTATTATAGTCGATT
Organism: Bacteroidales bacterium; assembly: GCA_045591245.1. Taxonomy (GTDB): domain Bacteria; phylum Bacteroidota; class Bacteroidia; order Bacteroidales; family F082; genus Limimorpha. Next base: position 27,522 of record JAZNSO010000032.1, on the reverse strand, counting down.
TCTTTATGTCGGTGCTGATGCTTTTATAACAATATGATAATGAGATTTCTTTGATGAAACCAAGGCTGCTGTTGCCGTTTTCCGCAACAATATCGAGCAGCGTCATGTTCTGAAAAAGAGCAGCTTTCATTTTGGACTTTTTCCCATAAACGCCTTTCACCATATAAGACTGCAATCCCGATTCTTCGGTCAGCATTTTGACAACGAGGCTGCTGTCGCCATATTTTATCGTCTGAAGCACAATGGCTTTGGTCTTAGTTGTCACTTTTGCCATTATAGGATAAGTATTTTTGTGGCGTAGGTCTCTTTGCCTTTTTCATCGCTGACGAAGATAAGATAAACTCCCGATGCGACTCTGTCACCTTTGATGGTCGTGCAATCCCAAACTGCTTGCCCGCCTTCAGAATTAAGATGTGTCACGAAGGAACCATCGACGGTGGTAATCTTTACTAACGAATTGGCAGACAGGTTTTTAATGCCAACTAATCCAGTATAGTCTCTGCTGACAGGATTAGGATATACCACGACATCAGAATATGTTTCCTTGCTTTCAGTGGCGACACCTTTGTATGAAATTATTCCTTTGTCGGTGGCGAAAAATACGTTGCCTTCGCTGTCAATGGCAATGCTTTGAACGTTGTTCGACAGCAAAGGACTGTTATCCATGGTAAAATGATGATACTCTGTCAGTCCGTTGTTTGAAATATAGAAAACGCCGTTCTTTGTTCCGACCCAAAGGTTGTTGGCATCGTCGATGGCTATAGAAATTACTGATTCCCCCGAGAGAAGATAATCTGCTTGCCCAGAACCGTCGTTTCTCGGTACTAAAATTCTGGATGCATCGTAATTTGCTCCTTTTTGGAAAATATTAGAAGTGTTGTAAAACAAAGCCAATCCGTCGTTGGTTCCGATCCACATCGTTCCGTTTTTATCGACTGCCATGCAGTTTGCTTCGGAATGAAGCCCGCCCTGACCTATAGTCTTGCCGACGGTTTTATGCTGGTCGTCAGATTTGTTAGAGATGGTGTTGTTGTCATTATAAACGATGAAATTTCCGTCGCGGGTGAGAATCCATTTGTAATCATTGTCGTCAACGACGAGTTTGCTGATATATCCTGAACCAATATTGAAAGAATACCAATTGTTGTCTATAGTCTTGACGGATAGCATTTTATCGCTTCCATGATTTGCGACCCATAAATTGTTCTTGCTGTCAAAATCGAGGCTCGTGACATATACATAGTTATATCCTGACAATAATCCGAGGCTGCTGTTAGTGTGGTTGTAAATCTTTTTCACTTCAAAATTCTCGAATTCAAGCAGTCCTTTATGGTAGGAACCGACATATACTTTAGAGTGGTTTCTCGGGTCAATGGCAACGCTGACAAAATCACTGATGGTATCGAAAGCATCTGTGTTTCTTTTGTTTATGTTATTCCATTCATGGTTAATGTAATAATAAACGCCGTCGTTAAGCCAGTTCTTTGCCCATGTGCTTGAATAACCTCCCGACGCAACCCATATTTGTTCGCCTAATGCTTTGATTTCGAAATTATTGCTGTTATAAGGTCCGTTGAATAAGATTTCCTCGCGTGAGTCGTCGGGATATATTTTTACGAGACTGTTAAATCTGTCGCCAATCCAGTATGTGTCGTTTGCTTTGTCATAAATAGCTGCAAACGGCTCGAGTTCTGTCTTGAAATCCTTAACTTTATTATGGTTTTTGTCAAGAACTTTTACAGAATAATGTTCTGCCAATATCAAAACGTCGTCTTGTGCCTTGATGTCTCTCTTTATGGAATGAGAACTTTTGTTAAAATAATTCCAACTTTCACCGTCATAAACAAACAAAGTGTCTGTGCCATATTTGTTTTCGGAATAATTGGCGAGCAATTCGCCGTTAAAGATTTCAATTTCGGAATAATTGATGCTTGGATGAATCATAGAATTGTCGCGCGACCATTGCGAATAGTCCGCTAAGTTATTATTGTCATAATCAGCGTAATAGACGCCTTCGCTTGTGGCAGCGTAGAATTTATCGTCATATTTTGTGATGTCGTTCACTTTAAGATAAGAACCGTTGCGTCCTATGATATATGTGTCCTTGACTTCCATCTTCGTCATCTCAATCACGACGATGCCGAAGCCGCAGCACACGTATGCCAGATTGTCAATGAAATAAACATCGTTGATGACTTTGTCGGCGAGAATGTTTTTCAACTTGATGTCGTTGATGTTTGTTATGTTTTCATCTTTATCGATGATGTCAATGTTGCAGTTTGAATATCCTATGAAAATCTTTTCGTTATGAGGATTATAGCGCATCACACTGATTCCGAAATCTGATAATCCGTTAACTTTTGTTAATTTATTGATGGAATTGTCGCCAGTGTTATAGTAGAAAATCTCGTACGGAGTGGCAGCGTAAATTTTCTCATGGACTTTTTCAACATTTATGACTTTCGCCCCAGGAGCGTGTGTCGTCCATTGATGAATGGCAGTCTGACTAAATGATGGTATTATGTTAAAAAATATTAAGCATAATAAAATTATATTTTTCATAAGCGTATTCATAACTTTAATCTATAAATGTATAACTTATTTTATCTTATTTTATTTTAATTGTCCATTTTGAAAAATCCACTTCCGATTCGGTTTTCTTTTCTATTTTATTTGGCAATGACGGAAAGAAATCAATGTTCGTTATTTCTTCTATCTCGTCAACGCTCATCGCGTATGTTGACATAGGTTTTTTACCGCTTTTGTTTTCGTAAATGAAACCTATCGTATGTATTTCGTTATCATCTTTTTGAAGTAATACTTTGAAAAATGCCTGTGGCACAACGACTTTGTTTTCGCCGATTGTCGTTGAGATGTCGTTTACAATGGGACCGCAAACCACGAAGATATTTCCTTTTTGAGAAGCGAGGTCGCGGACTTGTTCTTCAAGGTCTTTCCAGACGCCGCCGTTGAGGTTAGGATTTTGAGGGCAAATATTTGATAGATAAAAAGATTCCCTCATTGCTTGTTCGTCCCATTTCATATCGGCAGCCGGAGCCATGTGTCCTCTGTCGTATCCTGAATATTTGTAGTCGTTGGTTGTTGCGGTTACGTTTTGCGGCACCATTGGGTCTGGCTTGAATTTGTCGTAGCGCGGAACTTCGCCCTGAACTTCTGTAGCTGTGAGTTCATAAGCGACCCAATTTGGAATTTTCCAGTCATAATTGTAAGAAACAGTGTAGCCTTTATGTGTTATGACTCTGTCGCTACGTTCATCAAGAATTGTAGGTAATTCAATGTTATTCAAGTTGATATTCTGGCAGAACAGAGTCTGAAAACAAGATATTACAATAAGGAGTAGGAATGTCTTTTTCATTTCTTAATAATTTTTTACAAAGTTAAAAAAAGAAAATGTTTGGGAGATATACTTTTTTCAAAAACTTATGTGGATGTTCTAAAATCTGATGTTTTTTTTCTTAACTTTGCGGATTGAAAGAATTTTAAACTTAAAAATATATCAATATGAAAAAACTTATTTTGATTCGTCACGGTGAAAGCGAATGGAATAAATTGAATCTTTTTACAGGCTGGACAGATGTCGATCTCAGTCCTAAAGGTTTGGAAGAGGCATTTGAAGCTGGCAAACTTTTGAAACAAGAAAACTACAAACCAGAATTATGTTTCACTTCATATCTCAAAAGAGCTGTCAAAACATTAAATAACGTCCTCGACGCTATGAATATGGATTGGCTTCCAGTTCAAAAGAGTTGGAGATTAAACGAAAAGAGCTATGGCGCAATTCAAGGTTTGAACAAAGCCGACACTGCTGCTAAATATGGTGATGAACAAGTTCTTATCTGGCGTCGTTCTTTCGACGTTCAACCTCCAGCATTGGAAATGAACGATCCTAAGAGCCCAAGAATGGACGCTCGTTACGCAGAATTAACAGACGAACAAATTCCATTGACAGAATCATTGAAAGATACTATCGAACGTCTTATGCCTTACTATAATGACGTTATCCTCAAGGCTTTCGAAAATCACGACCAAGTTATGGTTGTAGCTCACGGCAATTCATTGAGAGGTATCGTAAAAGAACTTCGTGGAATGACAAACGAAGAAATTATTAAGTTCAACATCCCAACTGCTGTTCCTTACGTATTCGAATTTGATGATAATATGAATCTTCAAAATCATTTCTTCCTCGGTGACCAAGAAGAAATTAAACGTAAAATGGAAAGCGTTGCTAACCAAGGTAAAGCTAAATAAATAAAGCTGGATTGACAGATGAAAAATCAATGGATTGTTCCCGATATTCATGGTCATCTTAAAACCTTGAAGTTTCTGATAGAGGATCGTATCGCGTTGTCAAAATCCGATTCGATATATTTTCTGGGAGATTATATCGACAGAGGTCCCGACAGCAAAGGCGTGATTGACTTTATCATGAACTTGCAGAATTCGGGTTACGACGTACATTGTATCAGAGGAAATCACGAGGATTATTGTATAAGAGCTTGGGAGTCTGACCAAAATTGTTTTCTGTTTCGCAGCAAAATCGAGAAGGATTGGAGAAAAAACGGTGCTTTGAGAACTCTGCAAAGCTTTGGTGTTAAACGTCCTAGAGAAATAGAACAACGCTATATCGACTGGATGAAGCAAACCGAGTATTATGTTGAACTTGACGATTATATCCTGGTGCACGCTGGATTCAATTTCAAAATAAAGAATCCGTTAGAAGATGTCATTAGCATGATGTGGGTGAGAGACTTTAAAGTCAATAAGGAAAAGGTGAATGGTAAGAGAGTGGTGCATGGGCACGTCCCTGTCGAGATGAGTCTCATAGATTTGTTCCGTAATAACAATTACGATTTCCTTTCGCTCGATAATGGAGTCTATTACAAAAACAAAGATGGCTTTGGCAATCTGTTGGCTTTTAATATTAATACTAAAGAAATTATAATTCAGCCTAATATCGACTCTGAATAAGATGATTCCTTTTGTCAATATACATACTCATAAACATATTGATAATAACGAATCTGTCGAGATAATAAACATCGATGTTGATGATGTCGTCAATGTCGATGTTTCTCTTTTCTATAGTCTGGGAATCCATCCTTGGGATGCAGAGACTCGTAAATTAGAAGAGTCGTGCTTTCAGAATTTCAAGGCGATAGGTGAGTGCGGATTGGATAGAGCCTGTGATTCGGATTTCGAGATTCAGAAATCGCTCTTTCTGAAACAAATAGAAATGTCGGAGAAATATATGAAACCGATGATAATTCATGCAGTGCGTACTTATCCCGATATTATTGCCATAAGAAAAGCGACAAAAGCGAGACAAGCATGGATTATCCATGGATTTCAAGGTAATGAACAGTCGGCGAAGCAGCTTTTGCGACATGATGGAATTTTTCTTTCGCTCGGCGAAGTGTTGTTTAAAAACGAATCGAAGGCGAGACGTTTGTTGCAAGTCATTCCGCTGGAGCGGATGTTTTTTGAAACCGATATTGCTGTGATGAGAATCGCATCTGTTTATGAAAAAGCATCGCTGTTGTCGGGAATGGAAATCGACATTTTACGCAATGGTATTTTTAATAATTATGTAAAAATTTTTGGTTAAATATGAAATGGAATTCGAGAACTCAGCTTTTGGTTGGAGAAGAAGGCGTTAAGAAATTGGCGGATAGTCATGTACTTGTTGTTGGACTTGGCGGCGTTGGAGCATACGCTGCTGAGCAATTAGCGCGTGCCGGAATAGGAAAGCTCACAATCGTTGATTGTGACATCGTTAATGTTACGAATAAAAACAGACAGCTGCTAGCACTCGACAGTACGCTCGGACGACCAAAAGTGGAGGTGATGGCAGAACGTATCCGCGACATCAACCCCGATGTGGAAATAGTCGCCATAAACCAATATCTCAAAGACCAGCCAATCATCGACTTGATGGAGCATCCATTCGATTTTATCGTCGATGCCATCGATACATTGGCTCCTAAAGTATTCCTTTTATATTATGCCGTAAAAAATAATCAAAGGATAATCAGTTGTATGGGCGCAGGTGGCAAGTTCGACCCTACGAAAATAGAGATTGCAGACATTTCAAAATCTTGGAACTGCCGTCTGGCGTTTTACATAAGAAAAAGACTGCACCGACTTGGAATCCGTGAAGGCATCACAGTGGTCTTCTCGCCCGAAAAAGTCGCCGAAAGTGCAGTGTCTATTGAAGAACAAACTGAAAATAAGATAGCTACAGTAGGAACAATATCATATATGCCAGCTATTTTCGGATGCTTCTGCGCATCACATGTGATAAATACTATCTTGAATTCTTGAAATTATCCTGTAACAAGAAATACAAGTTCGTCTTTTTCTTCAACTTTCTCTTCTATCCTGGAAATGAAATAGGTACGTCGTTTCGTCTCGTCTAATAGACGTCGCGCATTTTCAAAGTCGCCGAGCTGACGATACATTTCTATAATGTCGAGGTTCGTCGATTCGTATTCTTCGTCATCAGGAGTATATCTGTCTTTCAGAAGGTTGACCAAAGCATTGAGATTGTCCAGAAAGTCGGCATGATGTTCTTTGAATAATTCGAGACCATTGAGGATTTTCTTTCTGTTTTTGCGCCACACCTTGAAACTCATCTCTTTAGATGTATAACGTTCAATGTTAGTTTGATATTTGTTTCTTACCAAGTCATTATAAGCCCACCACATCAGTCTGCGAAAATAAATCTCTTGGTCTTTGGTGTAATCAGATTTTTCAAGGAATGATCTGTAATGATTTACGAGAGCAAGTCTTCCTTCGTTACTCCCGAAATGCGCGCCGTAGAAACGCCAGCTGTTCCATGTGTAGTAACTCTCGTTTGGTTTTGTCTTGCTGATAAAAGGCTCTTCGTATTTTTCAATCCATGACCAGTGGTTGCAAGCCGGACATACAAACATTTTCTGATTTTCTGTTATATATCCGTCGTTCAATATCTTGCCGTCGGAATATAAAATTGACTGGTTTACCATGGATGAAATCAAAAGGTGACCTTCCATCCATGACTTACATCTTGGGCATTGAATATAGAAAGTATCGAATTTTATCATTATCCAAATTTGTTTAAAGGTAATAATTACCTGAATTTATTTTCTTCCAAAATCGGCAGGAATCTCGCCCCATATTTCAGTCCTCCATTTATATATAGGTACTCTGAAACTATTGGTTCGCAGCCAGTTCTCTGCACGTCTGATTACTTCAAAAAGATATTTGTTCTTTTCATTCTCAACTATTTTTGTTTTGCAAACTCCATTTTTGACCCATATTTGCGCATTGACGGAGTCGGAATAGATTGGGAAGTTGAGTTTGTTTTTCTGCTGCCAAGCAAGACAATGAACTATGGCAAGAAATTCTCCTATGTTGTTGGTGCCTTGTTCAAAGACAGGACTTTTGAAAAGATGTGTCTTGGTCTCAACGAAAACGCCTTGATATTCCATCTTACCTGGATTGCCAGAACAAGCGGCATCGACGGCAATGCTTTGTGTTATCGGCTGAGGAATATCAGCCGACGGTTTAACGATTGTAGAAATCTGACTGCCATGCTCGTATCCCGCCATGAATGCCTGTTCCGCGCTCGCCCTGTCGGTAAACGATTTATACTGCGCGCCCTTAAAACCTTCAATTTGCATTTTGCATGATTCCCAATTGCTGAAAACCCCAATCTGCCTGCCTTTCCAAACTACGTAAAACTTACTTTTTGCCATAACGCAAAAGTAACAAAGATTTTAATATTTTGTAAAAAAAAGTTGAAATAAAAATCTATTGTATTATTTTTTTTTGTAGAATTGCAGTTCATTAACTTAAGGTGTATAAATTGTAATGAAAAAAGATATTTTTTCTGCTAAAACAACGCAGATATATTTTATAACTTGTTTGTTTATAGTATGTTTTATGGTTTTGATGCCAAGTGTAGCGCTCGCGCATAACGACGAACACCAGGCACTTGAATCGGTGGAAAATGAGTTGGAAAAGGTAGAAGAGAAATTCGATGCAGGAGAACTCATCTTCGACCATATTTTGGATTCATACGATTGGCATATCTGTACCTGGAAAGGAAAACATATCAGCATTTATCTCCCGATAATAGTTTTTTGTGAAAAAGAATTACATTGCTTTTCATCGAAGCATTTTCATCATGAACATCAATATCATACAAAAAACAAACACGGCGAAGAAGTCATCTTCGAGATTCCAGAAGAAGGAAAACATGCAGGAAAAGTAGTTAGAGTGATGGACGATGGGACGCATGTTAAACCTATTGACATCTCGATAACGAAAAATGTTTGCGGTTTGTTTATTTCATGTGCTTTGTTGCTTGTTGTTTTCTTTTTGGTTGTCAAGGGTTATCGAGAGAGAGGAGAGAAAGCTCCGAAAGGAATACAGTCACTTTTAGAACCTGTTATAGTGTTTGTGCGTGATGACATCGCCAAACCTAATATCGGTGAAAAATATGAGAAATTTTTTCCATATTTGTTAACTGTATTTTTCTTTATACTTATTAACAATCTTATGGGATTAATACCATTTTTCCCATTCGGAGCAAATATAACAGGTAATGTTGCCGTGACGATAGTTTTGGCTTTGTTCACTTTCTTTATCACAAATCTCAATGGAACGAGACATTACTACCAAGATATTTTTAATGCTCCGGGAGTTCCTTGGTGGTTGAAAATCCCTATTCCTTTGATGCCTTTTATAGAATTGATAGGTTGTTTTATCAAACCTTTTGTTTTAGCTGCTCGTCTGTTTGCCAATATTATGGCTGGACATATTGTGGTTATAACCTTTATTTGCATGATATTCATGCTTGCCGAAATAAGTGCAATGGCAGGATATGGAATATCGATATTGTCGGTATTATTAGCAGTTTTGGCTAATTGCCTTGATGTATTGGTTTCATTCATTCAAGCATACGTATTTACATTGTTATCAGCTATTTATATTGGTATGGCAGTAAAAGAAGAACATTGATAATGTATAATGCATAATGTGTAATAAATAATTGTTCATTGTAAATTGAAAATAAACCTTAACAAAAATTATAAATTATGACATCATTATTAGTTTTATTGCAAGATGTAGTTCAGGCAGCCATTGACTTGGCTCCTTTGGCAAAATTGGGTGCAGCCTTAGCAGCAGGTATCGTAACAATTGGTGCTGGTTTAGGTATCAGTAGAATTGCCAGTTCAACAATGGAAGCTATGGCTCGTCAACCTGAAATTGCAGGCGATGCAAGATCTAGCATGATTTTATCTGCAGCTTTCATCGAAGGTGTTTCAGTAATTGCTTTGGCAGTCTGCTTGCTGTTAGTTTTCTTCTAATCAGCGAAAAACACGCGTCATTGCAGCGGTTGGCTGCAATGACGACGTTTTTCTCGAAATTGAAAAATTGAGAAACTGAAAAATAAAAAATAAATCATAATTGTACATTGTAGATTGTACGTTGTAAATTGTAAACTATGGAATTAATAACTCCCGATTTTGGTCTGTTGTTTTGGATGACATTGGCATTCGGAATAGTGTTTTTCATCTTGGCGAAATTCGCATTTCCTGTCATAAACGGCATGTTGAAAAAACGCGAAGAAGAAATCAATAACGCCCTTGAACTTGCAGAACGTACTCACAAGGAAATGGAACAACTGCAAGCCAATAACGAGGCTCTCCTTCAACAAGCGCGCGAAGAACGAGACAAAATGCTGAATGAAGCAAGACTGATTTCCGATAAATTTATTGAAGACGCTAAGGCAAAAGCTAACGAAGAGAAAGACCGCATAATCGAAAGCGCAAAGGAAACTATAGAACATGAAAAAATGGCTGCTACCACTGAGATAAAAAATCAGATAGCAGGCATCTCTATTAAAGTCGCTGAGAAAGTCATAGGAAAGTCGCTCGAATCGGATAAAGATCAGATTGATTATATCAACAGACTTCTTAATGAAATAGAAGAAAGAAATAAAATAAGATAACCTATGAAACCTAATCTGTTAGCATATCGTTACGCAAAGGCTTTCTTCGAGTTGTCCGCACAGAATAATGCTGTTGACAAGTCACTTGAAGATCTTCTTCTCGTGAAGACTACAATTGAAGGGAACAAGGAACTGAATATCTTGATACATGAGCCTTTCGTCTCGAAAGAAAAGAAAGTCAATGTTTTGCAGAGATTGTTTAAAGAAAGAGTCTCCAAAATCACCTTAGACCTTCTCAATCTTCTGATAATGAAAAACCGCGATTCCGTCATCACTAATATTTATGATGAGTTTTACGTGTTATATCTTGATTATAAGAAGATTGCTCTCGTAAAAGTGACTTCTGCTGTCGAATTGGATGAGCATACCTCCAATAGAATTGTTAATATTTTGAAACATAAGATTGTCAAAAAAGATACAATTCAGATAGAAAACGTAATAGATAAAAGTATCATAGGTGGATTTAAGGTCAAATATATGGACTATGAATATGACGCAAGTGTGGTAAATACACTGAAACGTCTTCAATCTTCTTTCGAAGAGAATTTATTTGTTAAAGGATTTTAGGAAAAGAAATAAAATTACTTAAGATGGAAAATATAAAACCTGCTGAAATATCAGCGATATTACTTCAAGAATTAACCAGTTTCGACACTAAGGGAGACTTAGATACCAAAGGCTCTGTTCTTCAGATAGGCGACGGTGTTGCTCGTGTTTATGGCATGAAAGACGCTGAATCTGGTGAGTTGGTTGAGTTCGAGAAAACAGGAGCTATGGGTATAGTCTTGAACCTTGAATACGACAACGTCGGTGTTGTTCTTTTGAACGACACATCAGAGATAAAAGAAGGTGACGTGGTTAAATGTACACATCGCATTGCTTCATTACAAGTCGGTGAAGGTATGCTTGGTCGCGTCGTCAATACTCTCGGCGTTCCTATCGACGGCAAGGGCGCAATCAAAGGCGAGACAGTAGAAATGCCTTTGGAACGTAAGGCTCCTGGTGTTATTTACCGTCAGCCTGTTAGCGAACCTCTTCAAACAGGTATTAAAGCTATCGACGCTATGATTCCAATCGGACGCGGACAACGTGAGCTTATCATTGGTGACCGCCAGACAGGTAAGACTGCAATTGCCATCGATGCCATTTTAAATCAAAAAGAATTTTATGATAGGGGAGAACCTGTATATTGTATCTATGTAGCTGTAGGTCAAAAAGGTTCAACCATTGCTAATATAGTACAGACATTGGAAGACAATGGAGCTCTTCCTTATACTGTGGTCGTTGCTGCTACAGCATCCGACACCGCTGCTATGCAATATTATGCACCTTTTGCGGGAGCAGCAATAGGCGAATATTTCCGCGACACCGGCCGTCCTGCTCTCGTAGTCTATGACGATTTGTCGAAACAGGCTGTAGCTTATCGTGAAGTCTCATTGTTGTTGCGTCGTCCACCAGGACGTGAAGCTTATCCTGGCGACGTTTTCTATCTTCATTCAAGACTGCTTGAACGCGCAGCTAAGATAGTGGCAAACGACGATATCGCGAAAAATATGAACGACCTTCCTGAATCACTCAAAGACAAAGTGAAAGGCGGCGGTTCTCTCACTGCTCTTCCTATCATCGAAACTCAGGCAGGTGACGTGTCAGCTTATATCCCGACAAACGTAATCTCAATTACCGACGGTCAGATATTCCTTGAGACAAGTCTGTTTAACTCAGGTATCCGTCCCGCTATTAATGTCGGTATCTCAGTGTCGCGTGTCGGCGGTAAGGCTCAAATCAAACCAATGAAAAAAGTCGCTGGAACATTGAAAATCGACCAAGCTCAGTTCCGTGAATTGGAGGCATTCTCAAAGTTCGGTTCCGACTTGGATGCTGCAACACAGCTAATTCTGGAAAAAGGTCGCCGTAACGTACAACTGCTCATCCAACCTCAATCATCACCGATGAGAGTGGAAGAAGAAGTGGCATCGATATACTGCGGTGCTAATAACTTGATGAGAGAACTTCCGTTAGATAAAATCGCAGAGTTCGAGAAAAGTTATATTTCAATTCTTAACTGTAGTCACGCCGACGTTTTAAATAAGATTAAACAAGGTCAATTTGATGATGAAATAACAGCTGTCTTGAGAAAAGTGGCTGCCGAAGTATGTGATACCATGATTAAGAAATCATAAACATTATGGCAAACTTAAAAGAAGTAAGGACGAGAATAGAATCTGTCAACTCGACAAAACAGATTACGAGTGCCATGAAGATGGTGGCGGCATCGAAATTACGTAAGTCGCAGAACGCCATCTTGGCATTGCGTCCGTATGCTGAAAAGTTTAGCGAGATAATGGCAACAGCGATGAGCAGCGAGCAACAGTCGATGGGAAATGACAAAACTCGCTGCATCCAGGTCTTCTCTGAAACAAGAGAAGGCGGCAGAGTCCTTATCATCCCTCTCTCTTCCAATAAAGGACTCTGTGGAGTGTTCAACGCTAACGTGATTCGTTCAACAGTCAACCTTATCAATGAAGAGTTTATGCCATGCCTGAATGCCAATAAACTGGATATTTTGTGCATCGGCTCTAAAGCAGAAGAAACACTGAATTATAAGAAATATCCTGTCATAGGAAATGAAAATGCTTTGTTAGATGACTTGACATACGAAAACGCTGCTAACTTCGCTGAACGACTGATGAAATATTTTGAAGACGGAAAGTATGACAAAATTGTCTTCGTGTATAACCAGTTTAAAAACGCAGCAACTCAAGTGTTGGTGACGGAACAATTCCTCCCTATAAGTCAAAGTCTGGAAACTCAAAATACTGCTACAACACAAAATACTGACTTTATCTTCCAGCCAGATAAAGATGACATTCTTGATACAATGGTGCCTAAATCGTTGAGACTTCAAGTCTATAAAATCTTGTTGGATAGCTATGCATCTGAACAAGGCGCTCGCATGATTTCAATGACTCAGGCAACAGACAATGCAACAGAACTGATAAAAGAACTGAATCTTTCTTATAACAAGGCTCGCCAGTCGGCAATTACCAACGAACTCGTTGAAATTGTCAGTGGTGCAGATGCTTTAAAAGGATAACTTTTAATACTATATACAACTCATATTATTATTGAGTTTGCTTTTTCGCAATTCCGGTTGTGATGTTCTCTCGCCGTGTAAGGGTTAGAAGCAAACGCGTGTTCTGAGATTTTTTATTAACTTTTTTAACCTATTAAAATTTATAAATATGAGAAGAACATTACAATTAATGTCAGCATTGGCATTATTCTTTTGTGCTTTGAACTTAAACGCACAAAACGAAGCCCCAAAAGTAACAGTCAAAAATGTAAAGGGTGCTGCTGTAACTATTATCGACAGTCAGTATCATTTCCCATACGACATTTCTGACAACAAACAACACGTAGCCATCCAAGCTTTTGGTGAATCACAAAGTTTCTACTGGTCAGAAAATACTGGTCTCATTGAAGTCGATGGTACTGTCTTCGCAATATCAGATGATGGTATAATGGCTGGTTACTACACAAACGATCAAGGTATGGTTGTATCTGGTTTATGGCATCCTGATATGCAACAATGGCAGTTCTTAGGCATGAATCCAGACTATCCGGAGTTCTTTACAGATAATCCAGACTACAATAACGCATGGGCAATGTCTAACGACGGTCTCCATGTTGGTATCATGCAGTTTGGTCCAGACTGGTCAACAACAACTTACGTATGGACACCTAACGATGGATACACACAACTTCCTAACGGAGCAAACACACAGACAAGACCTAATGGCATGAGTGCCGACGGTAGCGTTGTCGTTGGTCATGGTACTGACGAAATCGGTTACTGGACATTATGTTACTGGAAAGATGGAGAACTCTTTGAAATTCCAAATCAATACGGCGAAATCATGGCTTCTTCTCCAAGCGGAAAATACGTATGCGGTTATTTGAACGGCGTCGAAGGAAATGCTTTCGTTTATGATACCGATAGTGAAGAATTCACATCTATAGCAAATACAATTGAAATGGGTAGTTCTTTGTCAGCAACTTGCGTGACAGATAACGGCGATGCTTTCGGTTATATGTCAGGTGGCTTCCCTCCAATGCCCGATATGAGAAGAGCATTCGCTTACATGGGCGGAGAACTGATGACTTTCAACGACTATCTTTTGATTAATGGTGTTGGTGAGGCAGAAAACTGGATCATATACAGTATTAATAATGTAACAGCTGATGGCAGAACATTTATAGGTGCAGCAAATATGGACGGTCAGGATTGCACATTCATACTTACTCTTGAAGAGTCGTTATGCGATGGTCCAACAAACTTGACATACGAAATTCCTGAAAATGACTATAATAACCTAATCCTCAGCTGGGAAGCTCCAGCAGATCCTGTCGATGTTACTTACGAAATATACACAGGTTATACAGCAACAGAACCAATTGTTGCTGACATCACTGAAACAACATTCGAAATTGAAGACTTAGAACCAGGTAGTTACACATTCTTAGTAAGAGCTAACTGGGGCGGCGAATGCTTGTCGGGTGGTTCCAATACAGTAAAACCTACTATCTACCCTTGTCCAGCAAACCACATGTGTGAACTCACTTTCACTATGGTTGACGAATATGGCGATGGATGGAACGGCGGCTACATTGAAATAGTCGGTACATTAAGCGATATGATTTACAAAGTAGAACTCAAACAAGGTGGATATGTTGACGATCCTGCTATCGAAACAATCTCATTGTGCCAAGATACATACACATTTACATGGGTTAAAGGCGAATGGGACGCTGAAGTAGGTTTCACAATCACAATGGGTGATGAAGAAGTATACAGCCTTGATATTGCTGGTATACACGATACTTTCGAATTAGAATTTTTGAACTATGAAGTTGATTGCGGCGCAAGTATAGAAGAACCAATCTCAGAAAATAACTTCTCAATCATGCCAAATCCTGCAACAAACTACTTCAATATAGAAGGCGAAAACATCGCTAAAGTTGAAGTTTATAATGCAATAGGTCAGATGATTGATGTTGTCAATGTTGAAAACGACAATGTTCAAGTCAGCACAGAAAATTATAACAACGGTATTTATTTTGTGAAAGCTACAACAACAAACGGTCAGGTTTCAGTACAAAAAGTTGTGGTTTCCAAGTAAAGGAATAAAGTTTAAATGCAATAAAGGGACAGAGTTTTAGGCTTTGTCCCTTTTATATTTTAACATATACGCAATTGTTCTTTAAAGGAAATAATTGTATCTTTGCAACATAGAAATGAATTTATTAACAAATTAAATCTATAAACATGAAAAGAACATTACAATTATTTATTGCTATGTCATTATTTCTTTGTGGATTCAGTTTAAATGCACAAAGAGAAACAGCTCCTAAAATCAATGTGTTGAATGAAAGAGGTGCTATCGTAATTCAGATAGACAACCAGTATCATTTCCCTTACGACATTTCCGACAACAAACAACATGTTGCGATTCAATCTTTTGAAGAAGGCGTTAGTTTCTATTGGTCAGAATCAACGGGTCTCATTCAAATTAATGGTTACGCTTTTTCTGTCTCTGATGATGGTGTTGTCGCCGGTTATTATTTAGAACCATCATTAGGTGTTAATGCCGCCGGTTTATGGTATCCCGAAACACAGGAATGGGAGTTCTTAGGAATGAATCCTGACTTCCCAGAAGCGGCAGATCCTATGATGATGATAGATTACAATAACGCTTGGGCAATGACTAACGACGGTTCTACTGTGGCTGTCATGCACTCCGACGAAAACTGGAACTCATATTCTTACTTGTGGACAGAAGCTGGCGGTTATGTGGAATTAGAAACGAGTTACTATTCATCAAGACCTAACGCATTAAGCAACGACGCTTCTGTTGTGGTAGGTCATGGCGTAGTAGATATGGGTTGGATTCCATGCTACTGGGTAGATGGCGAATATCATGATCTCGGCAGCAGTGTATATGGAGAAGCATTGGGCGTTTCAAGTGAAGGTAGATATTTCTGCGGCTATTTAGACGGTGCTACACCAGGTGCTTTTACATACGATATCGTCAATGATGAATTAACTACATTGACAAATATCTTTAGCGAAGGTAACGCTATCTCAGCTACATGCGTCAACAATAACGGTGAAGTCTTCGGTTATTATGCAAACTCATTCCCTGCTTTCCCTGACGCAAGAAGAGCTTTCGCATACGTCGGTGGAGAATTGATTAATTTCGCCGATTACCTCGCAATGAATGGTTTCGCAGAAGCCTTAAATTGGACAATATACAGCGTCAACAGCGTTACAGCCGACGGAACAGCATTCACAGCTGTGGCAAATATTGATGGTATCGACTATAGCATCGTCATCATCATGGAACAATCTGATTGCGACGGGCCTAAAAATTTGACATACACTATCGATGAGGTAGATTATAACAATCTAACTCTCAGTTGGGAAGCTCCTGAAAACCCAGTCGATGTAACATACGAAATCTATTCAAGTTATACATCAGAAACTCCTTTATATTCAGGTATTACAGAAACAACATTCACTGTCGAAGATTTGGAACCAGGACAATATACATTCATCGTCAAAGCTAACTGGGGCGGCGAATGCTTGTCATCAGGTTCAAATTCCGTTAATGTCACTATCAATTCATGTGCTGAAAGCGATATGTGCGAACTTCGTTTTGAACTCAGAGATTCATTCGGCGATGGATGGAACAATGGTTATATTGAAATCACTAATGTGAGCGATGATATAGTCTATAATGTTACATGTCCTGAAACAGGAGAAGAGCAATCATACGAATATTTGTTGAGACTTTGCCCTGGCGACTATCTGTTCACATGGGTTGCCGGTCAATATGACTCAGAAATCGGTTTCACAATCTATTTCAATGATGAAGCCATTTTCAACGTAGATTACGAAGGAATAAATGAGTCATTCCCAATAATGTTCTTGGATTATACCATTGCATGTGGCGAAGACGTGAATGAGATAGAAGCGGAAAGCAACTTCTCCGTCATGCCAAATCCTGCAACGAACTACTTCAATATAGAAGGCGAAAATATCGCTAAAGTTGAAGTTTACAATGCAGTAGGTCAGATGATTGATGTTGTTAATGTTGAAAACGACAATGTTCAGGTAAGCACAGAAAATTATAACAACGGAATTTATTTCGTTAAGGCTACTACAACAAACGGTCAGGTTTCGGTACAGAAAGTTGTGGTTTCTAAGTAAAGGATAAAAGGGAATAAAGGGATAGAGTATATGCTTTATCCCTTTTATTTTTTATTGAGAAAAGAATCTATAACTTCAAAAAAATTATAAATTTGCATATCTATCAGATTATGTTATGAAGATCAGGAATTATTTAATATTGATAATATTATTCGTTAATGTTTTTATATTTTCTTGTCAGAAAAAATCACATAAGATTTGGTTGCATCGAGCTAATGACGTAACAAAAGCGCAATATTTTCAGAATAAATATGCTGGATTGGAGATAGATATAACATACGTAGATTCTTTACATACTTTCCTGATTCTTCATGGTGGTGGTTATGTCGAGCCGAATCCAGTCACTTTTGAAAAATGGCTCGATGAATTAGATGATACGAAAGATATTAGATTATTGCTGGATTTTAAAAATCTTGACAATGAAAATAAAGTACCAGCCTTTGATGAGTTGAGACGCTTATGTTCACAATATAAAATGAAGAGAAAAAATCTTATTGTTGAGAGTTGGAATGCAAGTAACTTGAAGATTTTTAGAGATTCTGGTTTTCAGGTGAGTTATTATATTCCTGATTTTAAACCGAAATCTGTTTCACGAGACGAATTGCAAAAGCATACAGATAAAATTCGTAGAATAGTCTCTGAGAACAATCTGACAACAATTTCTGGTTATTACTATCAATATGAATTTATGCGTGATTCTTTTCCTGACAATGACGTTTTGATTTGGTATCATCTGAACGATACGAGTCTCCGGAATGAATATATACAGTTTGCGAATAAAGATCCAAAAGTCAAGGTTCTTCTCGTAGCCGAAGAAATACCAGATGATTATATAAATTGATGTTAAAGTGATTATTAAATTGAAAATGAATAATATAAAAGACGGAATAAAAGAATGGACTCATCTCAACATATTGTTATTGTTGTTGATGCTTGTCGTGAGAATCATTTTCTTTATCGAGACTGCCACGAGAATAAATGTCTCTATTTCCCAATTCCTTAATATTCTTTTAGGATTTAAATATGACTTGCTTTTGGCATCTCATATCATTGCTTGGTCCTCTCTTATTTTCTTAATTTTTTATTGCTTTTTTCCGAAAACATCAGTTAAAATATATAAGGTTTTAATCTTTACTTACGCAATAATCTCAACGCTTCTAACAGAATATTTCTGTAATCTGACGATGCCTTTAGATCACGTCATTTTCGCTTATTCCGTCGAAAGTCTTAAAGCTACTATCTCTTCATCTTCTTCATTTTCAATCATTCCGATTTTATATATCGCAATATCGATATTTCTTTTCGTAATAATATCACGCCTCTGGAAAAAGGTTAAGATTAATAATATCATAGCTTACATTGTTCTTGTTTTATCCATAGTTATTTCAATCTCATTTAATTATGGAAAAATTATAAGAGAAGAACGTTTTGTTGACACTCACGCAGAATTTATCTTGGCTACTAACCAGCCTTCGTATTCTGTAATTAAAATCTACGATTATTTAACAAAAGAAGACAATGGTGAAAAGTCGGGATTTGAAATCATAGAGGAAGCGACGAAATCTTATCAACAGCTTAACAGTCAGTTCGATTATCCTTATCTCGATTATCCTTTTTATAGAAAAGCTGATTATCAGGATGTTTTAGGATGTTTTATGAATAAGCCGGAAAATGGCGAGATGCCGAATTTCGTCTTTATCATCGCGGAAAGCTTCGGTCAATGCTTGACGGGCGTTGAAAATCCGTCGGTTTCGTTCACGCCGTATATCGACAGTTTGAAAAACGAAAGTCTCTATTGGAGAAACTGTTTGGCTGCAACAGAAAGAACATTCGGAGTTCTGCCGACAATCTTCGCCTCGACGCCGCACGGGAAAAAAGGTTTTGCTTATAGATATTATCCGATAACGCCTCATAATTCTTTGTTAAAAGATTTTAAGAAAAATAATTATGACATATCATATTATTACGGATGTTATCGCGATCTCGATAGATACGACAAATTCTTGAAAACCAACGAAGTTGAAAAGATCTTCATTCCTGAGCAAGGTAATGTCGATGAGGAAATCTACAATCTCATGCGTGAAAACAACAGATGGGGAATTGATGATAAGGAATTGTTTGATATTGTGGTAAGAGACAGACAATCATCTGATAACGACAAGCCTTTCGTTGACATCGTGATGACTTTAAGCACTCACGAGCCTTTTATCATTTTGGAAGGACAAGAAAAATATGAACAGAAAGCAAGAGAGATCTTTGAAAAAGCAAATGTTAAAAGTACAAAAGAGAAGAATATTATTCAGAAGAATATGAACGTGTTTGCTTGCTATCTGTATATGGATGAATGTATTAACGAACTCATCAATTCATACAAGAAGATGGGGAAATACGACAACACGATTTTCATCATCACTGGCGATCATAGAATGGGAATGCTGAATACGGGCAGTACGTTGCGTTCTTTCAATGTGCCTCTCTTGATTCATTCGCCATTACTTAATAAAAATAAACAAATGGATGCTGTCGTATCGCACTACGATTTAACTCCAACGATAAATGCATATCTGTCAAACAACTTTGATTATAAGGTAGATGAATATTGTCATTGGTTAGGACATTCGTTGGATACTGTCGAGCAGTTCAGAAATAATGTAAGGCAGGCTTTCATGCTCAATAACAGAGACGTCGTCAATTATATTCACGGCGATTATTTCATTTCCAGAAGCCGATTATTTGAGATAGAGAGCGACCTATGTCTCTCGTTGATTGATGATGAAGCTAAGTATCAAGAACTTAAAAAAGAATTAGACGAATATAACCTGATAAGCGCGTATGCTGTCGAGTCAAATTTCTTAAATAGTGAAGGCGAATCAGATTTCGTTGATGTAGCTGAATATCATTTCGATATAGACAATACTTCTGATAAGGTCTTTAATAAGCTGATAGTAGATTCGTTAGATAACAAATTCGTTTATTTTGACGAAAAGCAAGAATATATTTCATTATATCCTTATTATGAAGTTAAAGACAACTATACAAAATTTATCGTCTCTGTCTCTTTTGATTTACAATCATATACAGACAAGAAGTTGCCCTTGTTAGTTTATTCAATCGGTGATTTTAACAAATCGGTTCCTCTTGTGTCGTTGCAGAACGAGGGTCTTAATACAGGAGAAAAGGAACATTTCGTGAATAGAATAACAATCGATGGTGATGACAGTTTTAAAGGTGAGAAATTAAAAATATATTTTAAGAATTCATCGAAAACTGCTATGATGTTCGACAATATTAAAGTACTTATAAAAGCTGGAAAATAAAAATGAAAAAATATTTAGAATCGATAAAACCGTTTTTCACATTATCAATATGCTTTATTGTATTATTGTTTTGTATAAAATTATTTGAATTGTTTATTGCGTCACCATCGGGAATAGGCTCTTTCACAGATCTTATTCTCAGTAATTTAACAGCGTCGCTATTTATATGTTTCTGCGTTTTTATTGTACATAGCCTAATTTCTGTCTTCTCAAAGAAAGCAGCTTTATATGTAACATCTATATTATTTTCAATAATATTGATTGCCGAATTCAGCTTGATATTCTATTATAAGACAACAGGTTTGCTGATGGGAAGAGAACTTTTGGAAAGACCTTTGTGGGAAACCATACATACTGTTAAAAGCGTACTGAATTTCTGGATGATAGCAGCAGCACTCTTGTTCATTGTCGGATTTGTCTTTGTTTCAATAAGAATTGTCAACAAACAACAGACAACAGACAACAGAATCCGTGCAAAGATCGCTTTAAGCCCAACAGTGATTTTCTTGGTTTTAATGATAGTTTCTGTTCCTTTGTTTTTCATATTGAAACCAAATCAGAATGCCAATTCTGTTAATAAAATCTGGTATTGTGTAAGTTCATGCATGACGAAAGAAACCGAAGATTTGGCGATAAGATTAGATAAAGAACTGATACAGAAATATAAAGAGATATTTCCTGAAAGAGACGTCATTGACGATCATTATCCTTTAGAAAGACCCGACGACAATAATAATGTCCTGGGACCATATTTCGAACGTAAAGATGTGAAGCCTGATATTGTTTTTATCATCATGGAGTCGTTGGGTTCAGACTTCTTCGGACAAAACAAGCTCGGTTACACTGTCACGCCGTTTTTGGATTCGCTTTCGAAGCATTCTCTTTTATGGACTAATTGTCTCTCAACGACGCCACGCAGCGCGGGAGTGCTTCCTGCGACGACGGCATCAGTGCCGCACGGACTGAAAGGATTCCAATTTGGAGATATGCCCGATCATAACTCATTATTTTCTATATTGAAACATAACTCATACAACACTAATGCTTTCTATGCCGGCGACTTTGCCTTCGACAGAGTTTATGATTATTTGGTGGTTCAAGAAACAGATTATATCTCGCCTTTCGCATACGAATGTTCGCAAAATAAAAAGAAAAACAATTTCGATTATTCATCGTGGGGCTATCACGATGCGAAACTATACGAACGAGGCTTAAGCATAATAGGTGAAAGGAAAGACAAGAAACCAGATCTTGATATTTTCATTACAATATCTCAACATGATAATGGATTGAAACTCAATACGAATAAAGAACTTCAGGACTATTATTATGCTAAGGCGGAGGAAATATTGTCGACTATTCCAAGTGATAAGAAGAAAGGTCTTCAAAGCAGAAAAGGATTTATGGCGGCGTTCTTATATGGCGACGATGCTTTGAAAAATTTCTTTAAGGAATATAACAAGCAACGTAAAGATGACAACGTGATTTTTGTCATAACCGGCGATCACAGTCTGAATATCTCGTACAACAATCCGCTTAACGCTTATCACGTGCCTCTGATAATCTGGTCGCCATTGCTGAAAGAATCGCGTCATTTTCATTCTGTCGTCTCTCATAATGATATAACACCTTCATTGACATCATTGTTAAAAGAAAACTTCGGTCTTAATACTCCAAAAAATGTTCATTGGGTATCAGACGGTTTAGACACTGCCGTCAATTTCAGAAGCAATCTGAAAACTTACTTTATCACTCCTTCTAATAAAACTACAAATTGTCTTTTCGACAGTATTTTCTATATCGAAAAAAATAATGAAGACTTTCTATATCTGCTTCAAGATGGATTACAACTCAAGAAAATTAAAAACGACAGTCTGATAGGTGTGATGAAAGATAGAATGAATACGATATTATATGTTGATAATTATACATATACAAATAATAAATTAACACAAACACCAATCATTCAGCCTAAGAATTACGAACTTCTTGAGTCTGTTACAATTGACTCTATAGTTTGTCGGTCTAACAGTGAGAAACCAAGTGTGTTGGAACGTCCTCATGTAGACATTTACTCAAAAACAATAGGTTCAGAATATACTGAAATTAAAGTGGTTATGACGGCAAAAATGAAATATACGGCGGACATATCTCATGATAAATTCATCAGGCTTTTTATAAGATCGTCTAATGCTATATGGACGCCGGAAGTTATATCCAAGAATATTGTTGAAAAAGATTACAAGCCGGAACAATGGTGTAATGTTAATGTTACTAAGGTTCTTAAATCTAAGAGCAAAAGCAAGGATTCCAAGATAGATCTTTATTTAAGACCTACCGAACATGACCATCAATGGAATCCTGACCATAGTGTTACGTTAAAAGATGTTGAGATAAAAATTTTAGGCGTCAAATGATATTGATTATTATATGAAGAAATATTTAGAGTCGATAAAATCATTCTTACCAATAGGAATATGTTTTATTGTTGTCCTTTTCTGTGTAAAATGCTTTGAACTTATTACATCAGATTCCGTATCAATAATGCATGTCATGGAAATGATTTTTAGCAATCTTGTCGCATCATTGGCTCTAAGTTTTCTTGTCTTAATAGTTTTTAACTTAATTTCTCTTTTTTCAAATAAAGCCGCCATTTATGTATCGTCAGTTCTTTTTGCGATAATTGTCATTTCAGAAATCGGGTTGATTTTCTATCATAATTCAACGGGACTTATGATGGGACGTGAGTTGGTAGAAAGACCGTTTTGGGAAACATTTGTCACGATAAAAAGCGTACTGAATTTCTGGATGATAGCTGCGGCAATACTATTTATTGTAGGATTTGTTTTTATAAATATTGTAGTCGCTCAAAGTTCAAAGTTCAAGGCTCAAAGTCCAACTGTGATTTTCTTGTTTTTAATGATAGTTTCGATACCTTTGTTCTTTGCATTAAAACCGAACCAGAGTGAGAAGCCTGTAAATAAGATATGGTATTGTTTTCATTCTTGCTTCTTGGAGGAAGACGATGATATGGATTTTAGGATGGCGAGTAAGAAAATTGAGAAATACAAGAGACTCTTCCCTGAGAGAGAATTTGTTGATAATGAATATCCTTTGGAGCGAATTGACAATGTTGGAAATGTACTTGGCAGATATTTCAGAAACTCGGAGAGCAAGCCGAACATTGTTTTTATCGTCGTTGAATCATTAGGTGCCGATTTGTTTGGCGTTAATGAATACGGATATACTTTCACTCCGTTTTTAGATTCTCTATCAAAACACTCATTATTGTGGAGCAATTGCATTTCAACGACTTCCCGCAGTTTCGGTGTCGTGCCTGCTATAACCGGTTCTGTGCCTCATGGCCCCAGGGGATTTCAGTTCGGTAATATGCCGGAACATAATTCCTTATATAGCGTGTTGAAAAACAATGACTATGAAACAAACGTTTTCTATGCGGGTGACTATTCATTCGATAAAGTCTATGATTATCTGATTGCCGAGAATATAGATTTCATGGCACCTTTCTATGATGATTCAAAGAAGAAAGAAAACAAGAAGTATGACTTTACTTATTGGGGATATCAAGACAAGGTGATGTTTGATAAAAGTGCTGAAATAATAAGTCAACGCGACAAAGAAAAATCGTATTTTGACCTGTTGATTACTATTTCTCAGCATGATAACAGATTGAAACTTAACGATAAAAATAAGGTTGATTATTATTTCGAGAATGTCTCAGACATTATCTCGCCTTTGCCGGAGAATGAACGAGCGAGCAAAAAAGAAATCAGTGGACATCTTGCCTCTATGCTTTATGGCGATGACGCGATAAGAGATTTTATTAAAAAATATTCAGAATTACATCAAGACGGAAATTATATTTTTGTAATTACCGGCGACCATAGCTTGAACTTAAATCCAGATAATCCGTTGGATGCTTATCATGTACCTTTGATTATTTGGTCGCCGCTGCTGACAGAAAACGCTCGTTTTGATGCTGTTGTTTCTCACAATGATATTGTTCCGTCGTTGAATGCCTTGCTTCGCGACAACTTCAGTCTAAAAACACCAAACTATATCAATTGGATAGGTAATGGTCTCGATACTTCAAGTGTATTCCGTTGTGACATAGAGACTTGTTTCTTGTTATATACAAGGACGATTTTCGACGGCATCTTCGACAATTATTATTATACTGTAGCTAATGGAGAAAAAAGGGCTTTCCTCATAAAGGAAAATCTTGTGCTGGAAGAAGTATATGATAAAGATATAATTGATGATATAAATGAAAGATTTAGGATTTTCGCTTTTGTCGATAATTATGCATATAGCAACGATAAGGTGACGAAATATCCTATTTTTCAGCATAATGCATACGACACAATAAAGGAATTCTTTATCGATTCTATTTATTGCAAGTCGCTGCCTGAGAAACCTAGTATAGTCAAGCCTGATGAACTTGAAGTATTTTCAACAGTAATAGATACTGGATATAAGGAAGTGAAAATCATTATGACAGCCGACGTTATTTATACCAGTGGCGTCTGGCAGGATCAGTTTATAAATCTTGGAGTCAGATATTCATACGGCAAGAATCAGAGCATAAACAGTTCGGATAATATTTCAAAAAATTTTGTCGACAGCTGGTATGATCAAAACAGATGGACTAAAATGGAATTCGTTAAGATTTTCTCTATGCAACAGTCTGATAAAAATGAATTTGAGATTTATCTTAGACCGACATTGAAAGATTACCTTTGGGATCCTGAACATAGCATTTTGTTAAAAAATATTAACATAACGATTTTAGGAAATTAGATTAAGGGGATTTCTATAAATTGCCTTGCAAATGATTTATGAATTTTTATTGAGAAGATTTTTGTATTTCTTGAAAGAGCATAGCGAGCTATGTGATTGAAAGAAAGACGAAAAGATTCCAAAGAGAAACATAAATCTTGAAAAAGTACATCTTGTATTAGACTAATTATTTAAAAAGTGGAATTTATAGATGTCCCCTTAATCAATAAATCTTGTATTTCTCTTTTATACATAATACTATATTTATTCTGACAAATTAGGATTTGTATTCCTAATTTGTAAAGATAACAATTTTGATATATCAAACAATTAAATGTGAAAATATTTTTTCAACTGTCCAATTTTTTGACACGATTTTGCAATTAACAATTAACAGTTTACAATTAACAATTTACAATTGGTAGAGACGCGTCAATTACACCAAAGAGAATGAAAGAAGTGTAATTGATGCATCTATTTGATTTGCAGTTAAGGTGACTGTCTGTTGTCAGTACAGTAATCCGAATGCCCATAATGGGATCTCATTTTTGTATCCGTATTCTATATTGTCTTTGACAATAAAGGCGTTTTCAACATTTTTGATCTGATTGTGTTTTTTGTCTTTGCCGCCAATCTCAAAGGTGTAATCGCCGATTCTGAAGTCGGCTTCTTTTGAAGAAGTTACCTTGTACATCGCATCCATCCATGCGAAAAAAATAGTCTCTCTAATATTGCCGATTTCAGGTTCTTTGTCCGACAGCAGATATGCTATATTTGGATTGTTCAGATAAATTTTCTCAACCTTTCCTAACAGACTTATTCCTTTTACATCGTCTCTTAATATGTTGATTAGATTCGCTCTGTCGAGCCAAATCATCAAATCTGCTACGGAATTTCTATGAATGTCCAGATCTCTCGCAATTTTGGAATAATTAGGCTTGAAAGGGACACTTTGAGCAATGATAAATAATAATGTTTTTATCTTGTTCGACATAGAGATTGATAATTCCGCAAATTTCGGAATGTCGTTTTCGAGAATTACGTTGATGGTCTTGTCTAAGCGCAGATAGTATCCTGTATTAAGAAAATATGGATAATAACCTTCTTTGAGATATTCTTTGAACAACGGCAGAGGTCTTAATTCTGAATACGGAAAATTAATGTCGTTTGCTAAAACTTGCTCTAACGTATGAGTTGGAATGTCAATCTTATGCTTTAATGAAATGTATTCCCTAAATGACAACCCATGCATTTTGTATTCTAATAATCGTCTGCTCAAATCGTATGCGCCTTTTTGCAGGTCAAGTATGGATGAGCCTGTATAACATACTCTTAACTTAGGGAAAGAATCGTAGATGTTTTTTATTTCTTGCGACCAATTTTTATACTTGTGGATTTCATCGATAAACAATGCTTTACCTCCGTCTTTATAAAACTCGTCAGCTAATTCAAGAATGGTGTGGGTTGAAAACCAGATGTCGTCAGCAAAAACAAATAGAGAAGACTTTGTGTCTTCATGTAGCTTTATGTGTTGAAGGACCATAGTTGTTTTACCTACGCCACGAGATCCTATGATTGCGATCAAGCGTTCATTCCATGCAATCGTATCATGAATATTCCTGATGTATGAAATATCGGTTTCTTCCAATAACATCCTATATTTTTCCTTTAATGTTCTCATCTGTGTTTCAATTGTTTTGTTGCAAATATAATAAAATTGCTGGAAAAATATTGCATATTCTTGAAAAAATGCTGTTTATTTTTAGCAGTTGTAAAGATATTTATGTAATATATTGATTTATTGATGATTGATGTTGTTAGGATTTTTGATACTAAATATACTCAAACAGTCCAATTTTTTGACACTTTATTTTTAGTTTAATTCTAAGTTGTTGATGTTTAATGATATGAAAGTTTGGAAAGATTTTGCAATAAACAGTTAATAATTAACAATTAACGCATCTATTTGATTTGTCTAATTTCACAAACGAAGTGCAAAAGTAGATTCTACGAGCAATACAAAAAAAGGAGACCGAAGTCTCCCTAAGATTAACTATTTTTGTGTTGCTATGTATAAACAATTAACCTCGGAACAAAGATACGCAATTAAATTGGGA
>JAZNSO010000031.1:0-3508 GCA_045591245.1 Bacteroidales bacterium | reverse complement strand
ATAATTCGTTTCTGTAATATACACTTAAATCCTTGTCATAACGATAGTCGGTCGTATCATATTCCGAAACGACACCTTTTGAAGGAGCGATGTTAATATTCTTTAAGATTTCTTTCTCATAACTCTCAACTACGACATTTGCCTTCGCACCTTGAGGCAAAGCGACGAATCTGTTTACGGAAGGAAGATTAGGCTTGCCTTTGTCGTTAGGAATCATGATGCTGCTTAAAGCAATTTCGTGAAAGACCTCATCTCCGTCAATTATTTCCTTGATGTTATAATTGTCGATGGTTAGTTCTAATGATAATGAAGACTTGCTTTCATTCTTGACAACTAAACTTTGAGCTTTTGATGAATTGGATATCACTAATAAAATAATGATGACAAAGAATAGAATATGTTTTTTCATGGTGTTTTTTTTGCAAAATAACAGAAATTTATTTAATGACGATTTTCTTGCTGATTATTTTATTTTCACTTTCAATATTGAAGAGATATAATCTCTGGATTATAGTTCGAGACATCGATTTCCATCTCATTTGAACATGCTTCAATTTCTTCAACTAATGTTCCGAGATAGTTGTAAATCCTTACTGTTGAAAGTTGTAGTCCGATGGCGGACAGTTTAACGGTTTCTTTCGCCGGATTAGGATAGGTTCTGATATTGTCGTCAGAAGTCAATTCATTTACGTTGACATTACCAGGTCTGAATGTGATATAGTCGATATAAGAGAATTGATTATTGGAAAAATAATCGATATTTGTGAACCATTGTAATGAATGTTGCCCTGCATCAATATCTGTTTCAAAAGTATTCCATTCGGAGTTCATGATGTTCAATTCGATTGATTCATCGTCAATTTGAAATCGTAACTTTTCTGCGGATTCGTCTTTGTATCGGAACGATAATATACCGTCAAATGGGAAATCATAATCTATGTATAAAAGAGTTGAATAAATGTTATTTGGTATAACTTGATAGATGCAGTAATCTCCCACTGCTTCGGTATTGTGTAATGCTGTCCATGGAAGATTTGGGTTATAGTCCCATATATTGTTGTCAACAATGCCGTTTTCAAAATCATCTATTACTATGCATAGATTACAATAAGTGTCTTCGGTGAAATTGTAAGTCTCTGAATTTATGTTTATCGTAACGTTTGAGTATTCTTTGTTTTGGGCTTCAGGATTTATAATTGCGTTAAACTCTAAATAGGCGGAAGCGTTTGTATCAACGACCCCGAATTCTATGTTTTCATTAATGATATTTATATAATTGTCATTACATGTTAATTTTGCAATTGCGGGTTCTGAGGCAATATTTCCTGTGTTTTTTATCTCTATTCTAAATGTTATGTTTTCTCCGGTTTCATAAATATTGTCTGCGTTATTTCCAATTTCTATTGTTTCCCTATTGACGATTTCAAATGATGGAGCATCTACGCTGACACTGAAATTTTCTTTGTGCGATATTCCGTCATGTTCTATTGTTAGTGTAAATAAAATTTTAGTGTTATTTTCAATGATATTGTTGATTTTGATGTGAAATGCTTTGTCCACATCTACAATCTCGTTACTGTCAATACTACTAATGTTGCTATTATTATCAGATATTGTTATTTTGTCGGAATCGCTAATCAACGACATGTTTATTGTTGAAGCGTCTTTTGTTCCTGTGTTCTTTAGTTTAAAATTCAAATATATATCTTTATTAAAGATTAAATTGTGCTGGTTGTCATCAAAGAAGAAATCTTCCATTGTAACAAAAGCATTGTCGGTTGTTATTTCTATGCTTTGTTCATAACGAAGGTGGTTTGTTTTTGTAACAGTGATGTATAGATTATTTTCTGGATTCAAGTGTTCTGGAATATTTATGCTTTGCATCGAACCGGTACCTTCTGCAAAAGTCAAAGTCTTGATTCCGTCATAATCTTCTGTGGAAATGCCTATTATTGAACCTGCTGGGGCTTTGATGTTGAATGATTTGTTCTCACTGCAATAGCTGTTGTCGTGTTCAATGTTCATCTGTTGCGGCACTTCTGAATATAATTTAAGGAAAGCATCGCAATGGGCGTGGAACAGATTACTTGTGAGTTCACGGGTGTTTTGGTAGGTGTTGGGGAAATTCAACTGATATAAGAAATGTTTGGCGGATACATTGGCGAAAGCCGGCATATAATTGTTATTGTTTTCTACAGAAGTCCCGTAATCTGGAAGAAAATCATTCTCGAAGAAATCCCAAACTCCCCAAAGATAAGAGTCGTTGCTATGAGTATGTGTTTCGAATGTCGGTGCTATAACACCAACACCTCCTGCATTCTCAATTTTAATTAATGATTCGGTAAGACAGTTCTTGTTCCCAAAAGCACCGGAAGCGCAATTTATGGAAAGTACGAAAGGTAATTTGTTATGGTTTGTTAGCATTGGTACCATCTCTGAACGAAAAACAGGACAATCCCATAAAGAATACCATCCGTGATCTCTATTCATCAATATATACCCAGGATTCTGGTTGATGGTATTTCTTACGATGGTGTCATCATAATTACTATAATCATCATTTTCATAATCAGGTGCGAGAAAACCTTCCAATTCTCCAGGTGTGGCGGGTATGTAATTTAATCCGTTGGGACCGAAATAATTAAGAATTTGATCGGTATTGTCTGCTGTTGACCAAATAGAATCGCTGTAATTTCCGTCATAATGGTATATCTTGCTGATGCGGGATGGTTCCTTACCTTTGGAATTTAGAAATCCATTGATGCTTTCTGTACAAATCTGAAACCATTTGGTTTGCTGATAAGCGCAAGTCATCATAGGTCTTTTGTAGAAATCATTATCCATGACAGGATTGTTGAACTCATAATCGATTTGCTTGTCAACCATTATTCTGGCTTCTTCTGCTGTTTCCGCACTTAATCTTGAGAAAGCAATATCTGGCAAGAAATCATCATTGATGTCAGAATATGGGCGGTCGCTGATGTATGTTTCATCTTCATTAAAATCAAAAACAAAGCTGGTAATGCCAATATAGTTGTCTTTGTTATAATCTCCTAAAAGACAAACGGCAACGGGAACTATTTCCCAGTTGTTGTACGCATTGGTAAACCACTCTTTTATACCTTCTGGTGAATAAGTGTCCATGTCTTTAAGAGAATATACTTTAGTGATGATGCCTTGCTTGCTTCTATAATCTGCAAGTCGTTGAGCTTGTTCTCTGAACGATTCGTTGTCAGGAATTATGATGAGATATTCTGCGCCTTCTGCATCGTCAGTAATCCATCTTTCCATTCTTTTGGCATAATCAATTTCTGAAATGTTATTGTAGTTTAAGATGTTGTGTTGTAAGATAGGATCCCAATACATCGAACGAAGTCTATTGTCACCGAATATTCCGTTACCGCCTTCAAATTCAATTCTGATATTGATTTTCTTATGAATTACAAGTTCCTTGCTGACAGGATTGAATTGTACGGGAGCGATGCTGAGACCGACGGCGTCAACGCCA
>JAZNSO010000030.1:0-32576 GCA_045591245.1 Bacteroidales bacterium | reverse complement strand
CTCTTGAATCAAGAACACCGTGTTTACTGTTATCAACAATGATTCTGTAACCACTTTCGTGAGGAGCCCAGATTTCATCGTATGCAGGTTCAACAACCCACTTTCCGGTAGTGTCAATCAAGCCCAAGTCACCATCTTTATTCGTCATTATACAATATCCATCGTGGAATAGGTAGCCAAAGTTCCACATACGACATTTGTCGGAATACTCGAATTGGAATGGAATCACAACTTCATTCTTAGCATTGATAAAGCCTATTTTACCATCTTTCATTACAGCTGCAAGACCTTCTGAGAACACCCATGCCTTACGATAGTTGTTAGCCTCTGCATCGATCACGATTTCTCCATTCTTGATATTTATGTAGCCACGCTTGTTTGGGATGGCATATACAGTCAATGAGTCATTGGCCGGACTATCAGCAACCCAATTCACTTTCGGCGTTGTATATTTGCCTGTACAGTAGTTATATACACGAACCTTATCGTCCCGGAAACCGTGAACCTCTACATTCTTTGACAGATAATTGTCTTTCCAATACCATCTGCCATACTCGCTATCATAGTAAGCATAAGCAATAAGTGCCACAAAACCTACCGGTATCAGAATGAGGATTGTTGTAATTGAGCGGCGTACCCATTTTGAGCGCTTCTTCCACCAGTTACGAATTGTGCGCCACGCAAGGCGACCAGCAGTAACCAAAGCCGTGAGAATCAAGGCTACTACTCCAAGTAGCGCTTGAAAAATTTGAGTCAGTCGTTTCATCGTTGTTCTGTTTAATATGTTCTTTTTGCCAATACCTTAAGACGTTCTACCTCTTGCTCATCATACTCAAGCATACCTTTCTGCCCAAAGTAATCGTACATTCCCCAAAGTGCATTGGCATATTTGGGAATAAGCATACCATATGCGTCAGCCTTGTAGTAACAATCGATAGCCTTCTGAATATAGAAGAAGTCTTCACTTTCATGATATTTCATGACATACGATTCTCCAAGCATTAGATTAAAGAATGGATATTTCTCTGCAATGCGAGTCAGGCACTCTTCCTGACCTGTTTTGTCTTTAGCCTCATCATAGTATATCGCTTGAAATATTACAGCCAGTTCACTTCCTTCATTTTCTGCCTCACGGATAGTACTCAATGCAGATGTGGCTTCTTCCATAGAAAATGCCTTTTTTGCCGCTTCAATAGCTTTAGCCTCAGCGGGAGCCGATTGCTTTAGTTGTTCCAATTTTGCTTCAACTTCCTCATTGAAGGATGGTGAATCCATAATCTCAAAAAGCAATCTGAAAGGATGTCCCTCATCAAAGAGTTCTACGACATTCTCGATATCTCCACCTGGCTTTTGGCTGTAGATGGCATACATACAAAGCATATTGAGCCAGCTCTTTTCAACGCCATCGCCATCACGATAGCATAATGCCAAAGAATTGTATGCCTCCACATCACCTTGTCTTGCCTGTTGAATTATATTCTGTACTCTCTGATCAACAGTACGAGTTTTCATTTCTGCACTCGGACTTTCCAAGTCCATAACACTGTCATTACATGATGTATGGAATACTAAAAGTGAAGCCATACAAAGTATTGTAAAAAGTCTATTCATTTCTTTAGAGTTAGAGGTTGGTATTATTTTTCATCATCATCTTCATCATCAAAGAAGTTCTCATTGGCTTCCGCTGCGCTGAAATCCGGCTTCGCCATACAACAATAAAGGCGCTCACGACTTCTATTCACACGGTCTGTCATAACTTGCGTACCGGTAGAGGTGGTTTCAAAGTTCATCACATTGGTGATTGAGATTGTAGCAGCAACAGCTTCTACATCCTGATTTGCTCCGATGTAGGCAAATACCCAACCCTTTGCTTTAAGTTCATCAACAAGAGCCTTAATTGCTTTACCATTGTACTCCTTAGATGCATTCTCATAACCATCGGTAACTACAGTTACCAGAACCTTATCATCCTCAGCCACCTTTTTGCGAAGAGCATTCAGTGAAATACCCATAGCATCGTACAATGCAGTACAACAATTCGGTCGATATGTCTCTGCGGTAAGTTCCTTGACTTCATTCACGGGTACACACTCGTAGATGGTCTTTACATCGTCATTGAAGGTTACAAGGCTAACATAGTGTTCCTGATCTTCGTGCTTCTTCTGAGCAGAACGAATAGTCTGGATAGTTTCGTTTACGCTGTCAATGGCAGCCGTCTTAATGCTCTGCATAGAGCCACTCTCATCGATGATAATGAGATTGAAAATTCTTGTCTTCATAAGTTTATCGTTTATCAAATTGTTCTTGTCTGATACAATGCCTGTTCGGCAACCGATGCAGCCCTCTCGTCGAGTTTGGACTGTTTAATCATACCCCATATTTGGGCAATAACAACGGGTGAGAAAAGGCACATCGTAATGACAGTCGGGACAAGCTGCTGCTTGAAGATACTAACACCGGCCTCAAAGTTGATATTACCATCTCGTGCAGGTTTCATCGTAACCTTCAGGGCAGAACGAAGCCCAAGAGCCGCCTTAACGAAACCACCTTTGGTGATGTAGATTTCCTGCCCCGTTGCAGGATTGTCAATTCTCACTTCGTATCCGTCAGCTGCAAATGCCTGACGAATCTGTTCGGCAACAGCAGGTATCTGCGAAGCGTTGCCATAAAGAGTCTTCTTTGTAGTAAATGCACCCATAGTAATAAAAAAGTTTGTTTACTACTATAGAGTGCATTTTCGCTTAAATCTATCTGTTATATGCAATTTTTACTGCCTACTGATTACTCTAATCGTTCTACCTCCTCGTTCACCTTGATAAAATGCATCTAGAACCTCTCCAAAGATGTCATTAGGAGAAATATAGTCAAACATGGTCATGCAAGAGCGTAGTTTTCTTGCATCTATATCACCTAATATCTCCAATGCTGACTTATCCTTATGTTCAAGTAACGCCAATGTAATATCTCTAAGCCTAGGCCCTAGAATAGGATGTTTCAGATAAGCCTCTGCCTCTGATTTGTCAATAATCCCCCAATAATGAGCTCGACTGCTATGGGCAAATTCACGAAATTGCGGGAAGATGTACCACATCCAATGGCTTGTTTTCTTTCCATTCTGGATCTCTTTGAGAGCAATCTCATATCCACAAAAGGGCGATTCTTGTGCTTCCAAAAATCTGTTGATATCTGTTTCTGAATACTTCATACAATAAATTTATAAAAAGATGCGATGAAAGCCAAGTCCCACCGCATCTCAGCTTGATATTAGTGTACTTTTTAGCCTTCTACAAGTTCATACTCGGCACCGAACCACTCGTTGAGAGTATCCTCAACCTTTGCATTGATTTCGGGGGTAATCTTATCCTTAATTTTCTTGTAGACAAAGAGCATTGCTACGCCATCATCCAGAATGCCCAAGAACTTATAGACAACACTAGGAATGAAGTCCATAGGTAGAATAGT
Source organism: Bacteroidales bacterium (assembly GCA_045591245.1). Taxonomy (GTDB): domain Bacteria; phylum Bacteroidota; class Bacteroidia; order Bacteroidales; family F082; genus Limimorpha. Next base: position 29,114 of record JAZNSO010000030.1, on the reverse strand, counting down.
ATAGATAATGGCTGCATAGATAAGTACGCGATCGAGGGTCGAGGTATTCTCATCGTCCATCACAAAGTAGAATTGCAACAGGGGACGAGTAGCCGCACGACCGGCCTTCAATGCCCAAGGACGCAACTTATCCATCAAAGCGTTAATCTTACCACGCCAATCAATGTTTTTTACACGCTCCAAAAGCGGTTTGATATCCTTGCCCATAATCATATAAACAAGAATCAATAGTGAAATTGTAATCAACATATTGCTTAAATTTTATTGTTCGTCTATAGTATAGAGTGACTGACAGTATATTTCTATCATTTACTCGTCTTTTTTCACTGGCAGTTCATCGGATATTACGGCGGATTGCTCATCGGCATAGCGATTATAATACCACTGGATTGTCATATACTTATCTCCATTCTGAGATTTTAGTCGATAAACATACTCATCACACGGAATGATCTCTTCAAACCATTCGTCGCTGACCAGTTCTTGTCGTTCGATATCATATATCTGCCACTTGCCATCTTTTCTGACTTTGCAATATGGTTTTGATGGTGTGAGTAGTTCGATGCGGTTGTATTTATCAACGGGCAGGATTACACCATATCTATCACGCAAACCTCCAGTATCATCTGCACGCACACATAGTATTCCATCAGGAGAACCATAGTATTTGTTAAAGTGCCAAGCACGACTGGCCTCCAAAACTGAATAAGGATTGTATCCGAGGCAAAAAATAGGCATAACGAGCGCAATCATCACATATAGTCCTGCACTTGCCCAATTCTTCTTGATATCAATAGCAAAACGAATTACCGCAACGGCCATTAATGCTAATGAGAGTAACAACATAGATATACGCACCATATTGGTTGTATATTGGGCACTCCAGAATACAACAGATGCTCCAACTATCAGCAATATATCCTTGTAGGCGATTTCTCTACGGACATACCAGTTCATAAGAGCAAAGAAGGCTGTAGGAAGTGTACAAACTGTAATTGCCGACCTGACTTCGTCACTCTATTTTTAGTAAAAATACAAGTTTCAGATAAACAATAGTTTAACGTTCGTGCGTCACCTATTTTGGGTGACGCGGTTGTTTTTTTACTATTTTTGTGATATGTTTGTAAGAAAGAAGAAAAACAGATCAGGTAGCACAAGTGTAATTGTTGTAGAAAAAAACAGCAACAAATACAAAGAGCATATCACTATCGGCATCAGTTCTGACGAAAATGAGATAGAAGGACTTGTCGAACAAGGGAAAGAATGGATAAGAAAATATCAGTCGAGACGTTCTCCCGAACTTGACCTGTACGGTAAAGAAACGGAAGCCAAGCGAAAAGAGGTGGAGAATACACAGGCGTTCCTTTCCAACATAGAGAACATCCTCGTAAACGGCGACCAGCTGATACTCGACAGGATTTTCGACAAGGTCGGGTTCAACCAGATTGAGGACGATGTGTTCCGCCGACTGGTGCAGTCGCGTCTGTCGTGTCCTTCAAGCAAGGCGGCGACGGTTGAATATCTCAAAAACCATTTCGATGAGGATGTGGATTTGTCGAGGATATACCGCTATCTCGACAAGCTTAACAATACCCAACAGGAGAAAGTTCAGGATATCAGCGTACATCACACAAGAAAGTTACTCGGAGGAAATATCGGTGTGATGTTCTACGACGTGACGACGCTCTACTTTGAGGCCGACAGGGAGGACGAGCTCCGCAAGACGGGCTTCTCAAAAGAAGGGCGTCACAAGAACCCGCAGATAATACTTGGGCTTTTAGTCAGTCTAAACGGCTATCCCTTGGCGTACTGCATACACGAGGGAAACAAGTACGAGGGTCACACGATGATGCCGGTAATCGGGGAGTTCGTCAGGAAGTACAATCTGGAAGATTTCGTCATCGTCGCCGACTCCGGGCTGATGAACGAGCAGAACATACTCGATATGGAAGAGAACGGGTATAAATATATCATAGGAGCCAAGATAAAGAACGAGTCAAAATCCATAAGGCAATGGATATTGGAACAGGAGAAGGTCGATCGCCAGATGCATGAATACGACAAGGGCAACGGACGAAGACTTCTGGTCGGATATACCGCCGACAGGGCGAAGAAGGACGCCTATAACAGAGAAAAAGGCGTCCGGAGATTAGAGAAGTCGTACAAGCGCGGAAAACTGACAAAGGAGAGTATCAACAAGCGTGGGTACAACAAGTTCTTAGACATGAAGAACGAGGTCGAGATCTCAATCAACTATGAGAAGATAGCGGAGGACGCTGCATGGGACGGACTGAAGGGTTATCTGACCAACACCGATTTGCCTACTGACAAGATTTACGAGGCGTATCACAATCTGTGGACTGTCGAACTTGCCTTCAGGATAGCCAAGTCGAAGATAGAGGTTCGCCCGATGTTCCACTTTACCAAGAAGAGAATCGAGGCTCACATCTGCATCTGCTTTGTCGCGTTGAAGGTCTATAAGGAGCTCGACAGAATCCTGAAATTGAACAATATTAATATGAGTGTTGACAAAGTGCTACGTATGGCAAAAACAATCACGACTTTGCAGATAAGACTTCCTCTTAACAACGAAGTCATCTCCAAAGTCATGATCATGAAACGTCACAAGGTAATCGAAAGATTATTCAATGAAAATTTTTGGGTGACGCAATGACGAAGTCAGAAGGGGACTTCTATAAATTCCCCGTTTAAATAAATTTTGACAATTATGTTAAAAACTTTTGCGTGCTTTATGTTTCTCTTTGGAATCTTTTTTGTTTTTCTTTCAATCACATAGCTCGCTATGCTCTTTCGAGAAAAACAAAAATCTTCTCAAAGATAAATTCATAAATCACTCGCAAAGCAATTTATAGAAGTCCCCTTAATCTTTCACTGATTCTATTTTTAATACTCTTAGAATATTGAAAACAAATAAGCAAACGCTCAACGTAAAAGTCCAATAGAAAATTAATTTGATGTCATTTTGTAGTGCAATCGTCGGAATAACAAGCAACAAACAATAAACAATATTTGGAATAAGTAATATCTTGCTTAAGATATTTTTATTAACGTTTATATATTCTGTTACAATAAATTTGGGCAGTTGCGAAAAATCATCCTTAGATTTAATCCTAAGAATCTTAAAAATCACCAATCTAATTACGCCCTCAATTAAAAGGAATGACACACCTGCGATGACCAAATATCTTATATCATCACCGATATTTATTGATGGCAAAACAAGCATACACCATCCTAATATTGCGACAATGATTAAAACAAATAATATAAACGCTATGTTATATTTAATTCTTATACAATTTAAATCATTCATATTTTTTACATGTTTTGATTATTTAATTATTGATTTAACAAAATATGGAGTTTGGATCTAACCAACTCAATAGAAGAAGGAATTTACCTTGCCGATGATGGCAACATTACCCTTTTTGATACAAGGCAAATGTTAATTCACCTGTTTCAATCTCATCAATCTCTTCCACAGATTTGTTTGTCGACAAGTAAAAATAAACTTTTTTAAAGAAATTCACACTTTCCAATGTTCTATGCTGGACATCGATATTTTCATAAACAGCATCTAAAAACATTGATTCAGTCATGTTAGCTGTGTAAATACTTTCACAATGTAGAGTCATTATTTGCATTACTTTTTTTCCTGCATTACAAACTCTTACTTGCTCTGATGAAATTAATTCTGTCATAATTTTATAATTTTAAGTTTTCGAGTTCGTCCCGAAACCGGCAGACCAATCATCAATCTGCGACGCAAAATTATGCAGAATCAATTATTTCACACTATGTTATATTATGTTGTCGTTATGTTTCTGTAAAAAGGACATCAAATCCTCATTGATATTGCTCATCTTTGTCTTCTCAACGACTCGTTTTCTTCTGCTCACACAACCTTGATACGACAAACCTAAAAGTGCAGCCTTATGAATTTCCGAAATATTCAGAAGTGAAATCATACAATAATCGATTTCTCCTTTGTTCAATTCAGGGAATGTCTTTCTAAGTTCATCGACAAAATTATTAAAACAAAGGTTTATCATCTTTTCTAAATTCATCTTCTCATTTTCCTTGAGACAAATCATACTGGCACTTACATTGACAGCACTTAAATCCGATTCATTTTCACACTTGTCTTTAATCGAAAGGAAAATATCAGATAAAGTGAAACGGTCCCATCTTTCAGAGAAATATTCTTTGCTTACCGTTCTTCTTTTTTTCTTTATGAGAATGAGAAAGGATAAAATCATTATAATGATTAATGTAGAAATCATGAAAATAAAATAACTATCTCCGTTCTTATTCACAACATCCTGACTTTCCTTTTCATATTCATGCAGAAGATTTTCTGCGGCAGAAGCCGCTCTCTTATATTCAGATAAAATGTCGTTTATTGAATCATATTTTATATCGTGATAAACCGATGATATTGTATCACCATTAATAAGATATAAATCCGAGAGTTGTTTGTGCGCCGACATCTGTTTTATCATATTATCTGAACCAAGTGCGATGATGGAATGTTTTATAGCTCCGTCAATATCGCCTTCTATCTGATATAATACAGAAAGATAACTGTTCAAAGAATAATTCATAGCGATTCTGTTGTCAGGAAGCAGACTTATCCCTTTCATTCTGTTCGGTGACAATCCTTCTAACTTTTCCTTTTGATGAAATGCAGTCGTCAGAGCCATATATAACGCAGAGATCAGAGGTTCTTCATTCTTGGCGAAGTTCATGCTTTTCTGCATATAATATTGCAAAGTATCAGGATTCTCATTCTCAGAAAGATAATAACAGATATTACCTATTCTTCGATAATCGTGAACGATATTGTTAGAATCTAAAGAATTGAGACAATAATCCAAAGACTTAAAATATAACTCCTTAGCCAGAGTATAATTCTCACAATCATAGAAGACGTCAGCGATGTTTTTATAAATGCCACCTTTTAGATTTTGATTATCTTTTACCTTGTCGGAAAACTTCAACGCGCTAATATATTCCTTTATAGCGATATTGAAATTACATTTGGTATAATGACAATAACCTAAAATACGGTGAGATTCAGATAAAAGGTAATATCTGTTAGCATCATCATCATTAAGCGAATCAATGAAGCCGTTGACGGATATTATCATATCATCGTCAGCAACTTCATTGTTCAAGAAATATGTTTCAAAATTATCAAGAACTTCGGTATTTTCTAAAGACTTTTTATCATAAACATCACAAGAGATAAAAACGATAAAAATCAAAACAAAAAACAAACGCCTCATACAATTTTAACATCTTCTCATATTTTCAATTCATCAGACATATCAATGATATATCGTTTATTATTATCGGTATCATTAGTACGTCTCTACATTAATTTTCAACTTTCAACTTTCAATTTTCAATTTTCAATTATAACCTTAACTACTTCCCCATCGACATTAAAGAAATAGATTCCCGAATTATAATCTGAGACGTTGATTTCGACTTCATCAGAATTAATTTCGATTTCTTCAACCATCATTCCTACAACATTATATATCTTCAACACCGAAGGCTTAGCATTGACAACCGACAATTTCACGACGTCTTCTGCCGGATTCGGATATATATTATATAAAGGTGTATTCATTTCCTGAACTGCCTCTCCCTGTATCACAGAAAAAATACTGTATTTCTCGTGTGTGAATTGACCTAATTCGTCAATGATGACGTTACCGTCAGCATCCGTAATCTTATAATAACCGTCGCCGTCTTCACAGCAGATGCCGTTTCCATAACTGTCATAAATCACGAACTTATAACAATCACCAACAGTTACATCCACATCATAAGTATGTAATTCAGTATTGGCATTTGGCAAATACATATAAGTACCTCCCGAAATCAGAACTGTATTGTCAGACGACATGAGTTCCCACGTGGTATGGTTGCCGTATTTATCCTGAAGCACTTCGATAGTCAGATTAACTTCTTCTGCCGCTGTTTCATAAACCGCCCATTCGTCACAAAGCTGCATAATCGATTTTGAGTAATCGTGAGTTTCGCCATTAGCTTCAACTATATTGAAAACATATTCGTTATTACCGACAGGAATATCGAAAGTAATGTCGATACGTTCTGTAGCATCAGGAGCGATGTTACCGGTCCAGGAATGTTCTACCGTCTCCCCTCCTTCATATTCTACTTCAAACTTCAACGAGGTGAGTTCTTCAGAGCCAACGTTTTTCACGTATGTCTTGAATGTCCTTTCGTTGGTACAATAGATCGCGTCATCTATCATAACATCAGCGATGAAAGGAGAAACCGCCAATCCCGACGACTGTTCTTGGCTAAGTTTATTTACGTTAAGGATAGGACGTGTCGGCATTCCCTGATATTTCTCGGTGACAAAAGCAATGAAATGAATATTGTCGATATCTACATAAACACCATTTGGATTTCCAATTGTATCTGGGATTATATATTCGTATGTCTTTGTTATCAAAGAACCTTCTGTTGTAGGGGTAATCTCATCGCCCCACGAAAAAGTCACGACATCGCGTAATACGTGCATGTGACAGTACATATCATCGCCAAGGTCTTGTGCAGGATTGGTATGAGCGTAAGCCTGTTGTCCAGCGATACTATCCTGAATCATGACGATGGTAAGATAATTTGTTGTCTCGGCGCTGTTAGCTGTATAATAAACTTCAGCTGTTATTGTAGCTGTCCTTGTGATAGGATTTATAAGCACATGACCATCTACATTGCATTCAGCGGTCTGTTGCAGTTGAGTATTAGCTTCCGCTTCCCATTGACCGCGACCCAGAGCCTGTTCTGTTGAACGGTTGATGACGGCAGCAGGATATCCCAAGCCTCCGCTCACGTCGTCGTAAGGATCAGTGAATATCGCGCTGATATCGGTATTGAAGTTCGGGTAAGTCGTAACTGCAAAATAACCCGAATGTATTCCTATGCTCCATGCACGTCCAGGATTATCATGGGTAATGCCGTTCGAGATAATATGACCGGCAGGACAGTTAGGACAGTTTCTTCCGGTAAATTCTTCGATAAGGACGTTTCTGTCCGAGACTTCCGTCGAGACATATTCTTGTGAATACAAATTAAAAAACGATGCTGCGACAGCAAGCATTAATAATGTAAACTTCTTCATTTTAACGTTATTTGATAATTATTTTTAATGCGACTTTAGAAGCACAAAGATAATAAAAAAGTCAACGGACTGACAACGTTTTTTCCTTATAAAAAAGAGACACCACTAAATGCGGTGTCTCCATGAAAAAAAAATTATTCACATTGCATGCATTAATTGCATGTTTATCATTAATGTATAACTGAAATTTTACTTGTTGTCATTTCACCGTTATTATCGATAACGTTAATCAAGTACATTCCGTTGTTGTATGCGCTTACATTAACTCTAACTTCGTCAGATTCTGCGTTGATTGTTTCAACCATTTGACCGACTGAGTTATAGATAACAACTTGTTTCATATTTTCACCTTTTACTGTAAGAACGTCATTTACAGGGTTAGGGAAGATATCATATGTTTCTGTTGCTGGAGTTTCATTAATAGAAGTGCCATCTGTTACTGACAACAATACGCTTGCTTCTGAACCGAAGTCTCCGTCACCGTCAACTAAGAGGTTACCTTGGCTATCTTTGATTTGATAGTAACCTTCACCATATTGGCAGCAGATACCATTACCTACAGCGTCTTTGATAACGAATTTAACGCATTCACCTTTAGCTACAGTAACTTTTTCTTGGTGTAATTGTGTTGAAGCTGAACCACCGACCAACATTGTGTAAGGACCGCCAGAAGCGAGAACTGACATATCTGAAGCAAGGAGTTCCCATGAGATTTGGTTACCATATTTATCTTGCATGATGTCGATTGTGAATTCTTCTTCTTCACCTTCGATAATGACTTCTGCCCATTCATCATATGAAGCTGTGACTTCCTTTGCGAATTCGAACGCTGTGCCGTTAGCTTCAACGATTCTTATTTCGATATTGTGAGTACCGCCAGGTATATTGACTTCCATTTCAATTGTTTCAATCAATTCTGGATTTTCTGTAAATGATACCAAATTACCTTCCCAATCTAATTCTGTTGCGAATTCACCATCAACATAGGCTTCTAACTTCATGGATGTAATTGCTTCAACACCACCATTTTTAATGTTGACATTGAATTCTCTTGCTTCTGAGCATGAGACACCTGAAGCTGATGTAACACCTGAGATGAAAGGATAGACAGCTTCCTCAGTACCTGTTACTCTTGCCAGTTCGCATGCGTTGAGGATAGGACGTGTTGCATTACCTGGAGTCTTAACGCTTTCTGTTACAATTGCGAGGAAAGAGATGTTGTCTAAGTCAACTTCAACACCATTTGGATTACCGATTGTTTCTGGAATTTCATAAACATATTCTTTTGTAATCAATGTACCAGCTGTTGTTGGAGCAATTTGCTCTCCCCAAGTTGGAGTAACTGTTGAACGAAGGATATGCATGTGGCAGTATTGTCCGTTGATCATTTGTTCTGGGTTTGATGTACCACCTGATTGTGAACCCATGATACTATCTTGCAACATCATAACTGTAAGATAGTTGTTTGCTTCTTCGCTATTGCCTGTGTAATATACTTCAACAGTAATCTTAGCTACACGTGTAACTGGATTAACTACAGCTTGACCAGCGACGTTACATTCAGCTGCCTGAGCCATTTGTTGAGATGCCGCTGATGCCCATTGACCTCTATTTAAGGCTGTATAGTCTGAACGGTTCACTGCACCTGATGGGAAACCTGAAACACCAAATCCATTAAGGATTGTATTGCTTTCTGTTGTGTTGAGGTTCGGGAATGAGGTTGGTGAGAAACCACCTGCGTGTACGTTAACAGCCCATACTCTACCAGGATTGTTGTGTACAATTTGGTTTGCTATAACATGTCCGTCTGGACAGTATCCACAGTTTCTTCCTGTGAATTCTTCGATAACAACGTTTCTATTAGCTGGAGCTGTTGAAACGAATTCTTGTGCGTTAACTTGCATAAAGCATGCTAACAAAGCACCTGCTAAAAAGGAGATTTTTTTCATTTGGTTAAATTTTAATTATTAATATTTACAAATTTCCCTAAAAAAATTAGGCTACAAAAATACACATTAATCGAAATAAAATCAATAGTTAAAATGTATTTTTTTAAGTTTTTTTTACGATAAAAAAAAGACGCCATTTTGACAATGACGTCTCTATAGATTTTCAGACGTGTCAATCACATTCTTGTTTATTTTCATTGGTGAGATTGACGCGTCTCTACATTAATTTTCAATTATCAAATTTCAACTTCCGTAATCCAGCCATATTCATCTGGTTCAGCGCCTGTTTGAATACCACGGAGTTTATTGTACAATTTCTCGCTTTGTGGACCTGGTTTGCCATCACCGAAAGTGTATGACTTATTGTTGTCTAAGTCGTCGATGCGTGAGATAGGGCTGATAACAGCTGCTGTACCGCAAGCGCCTGCTTCTTCGAATGTAGCGAGTTCGTCAACATGGATAGGACGACGTTCTACTTTCATACCGAGTTTTTCTGCCAAGAACATCAAGCTCTTATTTGTGATTGAAGGGAGGATTGATGTTGACAATGGTGTGATGTATGTGTTATCTTTAATAGCGAAGAAGTTAGCTGCGCCAGCTTCGTCGATATAGCATTTTTCTTTAGCATCCAAATAGAATTCGCAAGCGTATTGACCGCCGTGGCAAGCCTCTACGTGAGGACGCATACTTGCTGCGTAGTTACCACCGACTTTGTAAGTACCTGTTCCGAGAGGAGCAGCGCGGTCATATTTACGTGTGATGACGTAAGGGTTAGCTTGGAAACCACCTTTGAAATAAGGACCTACTGGTGTAGCAAATACTAAGAACAAATATTCGTCAGCTGGGCTAACACCAACGCGGATACCTGTACCGATGATTAATGGACGGAGGTATAATGATGCGCCGCTTTCGTAAGGAGGAATGAATTCTGAGTTAAGTTGAACACATTTGATCATAGCCTCTCTGAACTTCTCGATTGGGAATTGTGGCATCATAATACCGTCGCATGAAGATTGCAAACGTTTTGCATTCTCTTCTAAACGGAAGATACGAACTTTACCGTCAACGCCGCGGAAAGCTTTCAAACCTTCAAATGCTTCTTGTCCATAGTGCAAACATGTTGCTGCCATGTGGATGTTGACTGTTGTTTCTGAACTTACTTCGATTTCGCCCCATTGTCCGTTTCTGTAGTAACAACGAACATTGTAATTAGTTGGATAATAACCAAAAGGCAATTTTGACCATTCAATGTTTTGCATGATATTTATTTTTTAAAACGTTAATTACTTTGCTTTCTTTCAAGTCCACGAAGATAAACATTTTTATTTAGATGAAAGAGATTTTTTGAAATTATTTTTTTCAGTTTTTTCCGTAAAATCTATATTCATTTATCAATCCGTCAATTTTTATCAAATACAAAGACGCATCAACGATACATTGTTCAAATTTCTTAGGTATCGTTGACACGTCTCCACAAATTTTCAACTTTCAATTATCAGCTCTTTTTATCTATTACCGTTCCTTCGTCGCATTTTATTATTCTTGAAGGATATTTTAAAATGAGGTTATAGTTGTGAGTTGCCATCAGAATCGTTTTTCCTTTCGCGCTGATGCTCAGTAGCAGATTCATTATGTCGTTGGTTGTTTCCGGGTCGAGGTTACCTGTCGGTTCGTCGGCGATAATGACGTTAGGGTCGTTCAATAATGCTCTTGCCACCGCGATTCTTTGTTGTTCTCCGCCGGAAAGCTGATGTGGCATGACTTTGCGTTTTTGAGGAAGTCCCACTAATTGTAAAACCTCGTCGATTCTTTTGTTGATGGCGGCTTTGTCTTTCCATCCTGTAGCGTCCAAAACGAACGAAAGGTTATCTTCTACGCTACGGTCATAAAGAAGTTGGAAGTCTTGAAACACAATGCCGATTTTTCTTCTCAACATTGGAATGTCGCGTCTTTTTATTTTGCGGAGGTCGTAATCTACGATTTGAATCTCACCTTGTTTCGCTGGAAGATCAGCGTATAAAGTCTTTAGCAGCGATGACTTGCCGCTGCCTGTCTTGCCTATGAGATAGACAAATTCTCCTTCTTCAATTTCAAAATTGACATCTTTCAAGATACATCTCTCATGCTGATATATTGCAGCGTTTTTAAGTGATATTGTATTCATTGTTTTAAATCTGAGAATCTGAGAAACTGAGAAACTGAAAATATGAAAAATTCAACAGTGTTTAGTGTTTTTGTCATACTTTTCAGTTTCTCAATTTTTAAATTTTTCAAGTTTTAAATATTACCAGCTGCCTCCTGCGCCTCCGCCACCGAAACTGCCACCGCCGAATCCGCCGAAGCTGCCACCACCGAAGCCTCCGCCAAAACCTCCCGAACCTCTAGAAAAGTCATTCCAATGGTTGTGATGATTGTGACGGCTGCTGTTAGAAAACACACTCGCCCAGAACAAAGCCTTCCATATAGATGATTCGTCGTGTTTTGTGGAATATGTCTTCCCGACTTTGCCTGCAAAGTTAATGAAAACTATCATAACTACCATCATCGCGATGAAGAATACTAAAATAAAAATTTCAGCACCTTCATCGGAATATTCTTCTGCGGTGAATGCGCCCGACGCTAAACCGATGATGATGTCGATGGCATCGTTCACACCTGAATAATAGTCGTTGTTTTTGAACGCAGGTATCATCTCGTTCTCGATGATTCTCTTCGCTATCGCATCAGGGACGTATGGTTCCAATCCGTAGCCGACGCTGATGAAGACTTCTCCTTTGGTGTCGTTTTTAGGTTTCACTAAGACGACAATGCCGTTGTTTTCTTTAGTTCCCACGCCCCATTTCTCGCCAAGTTGATATGCGAAGTCAGCTGCTGTTGTGCCTTGTAAGTCGTTGACAAACACGACTGCTATCTGCGTCGAGGTAGTGTCGTTGTAAGCTACCAACTTACGCTCGAGACTTGCTTCTTGCGATGCGGTCAAAGTATTGCTGAAATCATTGACGAGTCGGGGAGGCAACGGTCGACTTGGAATCTGCTGAGCGCTGCTGGTTAAAACCGCGAATAAAAATATAAGTAGTCCGCTAATCTTTGTTAAATTCTGTTTCCACGTATCGCACGTATCTACACGTATCATAAGAATGTTTGTTTATTAGAATAAGACGTGTCAATGTCGTATTATTGTATGTCACATTGACGCGTCTCTACATTGTTAATTGTTAATTGTTCATTTAAAAGAGATTTCATCGCTCAGCTCGTTGACGTCGTTTTCCTGATATGGGAAATATTGCTTTAATTTATTTCCGCATCGTAAGATTCCGCTGACAAGTCCTTCCGTAAATTGTCCTTCCTTGAACTTGGATGTCATCTCGTCTTTGATGTCGTTCCAGAAGTCATGTTCTACGTTTCTGTTGATGCCTTCGTCGCCGATGATAGCGAATTTGCGGTCTTTGACGGCTAAGTAGAAGAGGATGCCGTTGCGCGCGGCAGTATGATCCATCTTTAACTCGTAAAATATCTCTGCCGCGCGCTCAAGTGTCTCTCCCTTACAACGGTTCTCGATATGAACTCTTATCTCGCCCGATGTGTTAAGCTCAGCTTCTTTGATGGCAGCTACTATCTTCTGCTGTTCTTCCTTGCTAAAAAACATTCTCGCCGACATCGTGACAAAAATTAAAATTCAACTTTTGGTGCTACCTCCGAACCTGCTGCCGACTCGAAATATGCTTTCTTGTCGAAGCCGAACATATTGGCTACTATATTAGTAGGAAATCTGCGTAAGCCTGTATTGTAGTCTTTTACTGCTTCGTTGAAATTCTTTCTCTCTACAGCGATGCGGTTTTCTGTTCCTTCCAACTGTGCCTGTAACTCCATGAAGTTTTGGTTCGCCTTTAAGTCGGGATATTTTTCTACCGTCACAAGTAATCTCGATAAAGCACCCGACAACTGATCTTGTGCTGCTTGGAATGCTTGTATGTTCTCTTCTGTCAGATTGTCAGCGTTGATATTCATTGATGTAGCTTTTGAACGAGCAGCGATGACATCGGTCAGTACTTGCTGTTCGTGTTCGGCATAACCTTTCACTGTCGCTACTAAGTTAGGAATGAGGTCGGCACGACGTTGATATACGTTCTCGACCTGAGCCCATTTTGAATTGACGTTTTCTTCTTTATTAACTAAGCCGTTGTATTTGCCTATAAACCAGAAGACAATCAATACAACAACGCCGACGATCAAGATAATGATGTTTCTTTTGTTTTTCATATTACGATGTTTTTAAGTTATGATTTCAATTTTAATCTTTAAGAGACGTGCCAAAATTCAGCTGATTTTGACGCGTCTCTACTTGATTCTTCAATTATTTAATTTCTCAGATTTTCAGTTTTTCAGATTTTCAGTTTTTCTAAACTCTCTCTTCACAAACTCATTCAAATCTTTGCCTTTTAACAGATTCTTTGAGAGTCGTGCCAAGTCGTATAGTTGTTTGATAATGTTGTTTTGTTCTTCTTCGTTCTTCTCTGCCAAGCCTGCGATGATTGGGTTGTTAGCGTTGAGCATCAATGTGTAGCTGTCTGGCATTGTGCCCCACATCTGCATTCCGCCGCCCATCGCGCTCATGTCTTTCATTCGGCGCATGAACTCGTTTTGGATCACTTCCACTGGAGCGTCGTCTTCACTCAAGTTACTGAACTCTACATTGTAAGTGACTTTGTCGATGAGGTTTTCAAAAGCTTTCTTTACGTTTTCCTTTTGTTCGTCGTTGAGTTTAGATTCTTTCTTGTCGTCTTCTTTTTCAATGAGTTTGTCGATAGAAGCCGAGTCGACGCGAGCGAAAGAGCAATCGCCGAATTTTTGTTCGTATGTGCTGATGAAATGAGAATCCAAGATGCCGTCCATCAGAAGTACGTTGTAGCCTTTGCTCTTAGCATTCTCTATGTTGCTGTATTGTTCGTCAACGTCAGTAGCGTAGAGATAAACGAGGCGGTTGTCTTTGTTCTTCTGGTTTTCTTCTATGAGTTTCTTGTATTCTTCGATGGTATAATATTTTCCGTCGGTGTCTTTGAAAAGCATGAACTTCTCTGCTCTCTCGAAGAACTTAGGATCTGCTATCATGCCGTATTCGATGAAGACGCTGATGTCATCCCATTTCTTCTCGTAATCTTCGCGGTCTTTCTTGAAGAGTTCTTCTAACTTCTCAGCGACTTTCTTTGTGATATAACCTGAAATCTTCTTGACATTCTGGTCGTTTTGTAAGAATGAACGGCTTACGTTCAAAGGAATGTCTGGAGAGTCTATCACGCCGTGAAGCATGCTGAGGAATTCTGGCAAGATGCCTTCTACAGAATCCGTTACAAATACTTCGTTGCAATAGAGCTGAATCTTGTTACGTTGGAATTCGTATCTGTTCTTGATTTTTGGGAAGTATAAGATACCTGTCAGGTTGAAAGGATAATCGACGTTGAGATGGATGTGGAAGAGCGGAGTCTCGAAGTTCATAGGATATAAGACGTGATAGAAGTCGTCGTATTCTTTGTCTTCTATTGACGAAGGAGATTTCTTCCAGAGTGGAGCTACGTCGTTGATAATCCATGGTTTCTCTACGGATTTTGTCTTAGGGTTGCCGTTTTCGTCGGTCTCGCCTTCGACAGGTTCGTTGACGGTCTTCATTCCGAATTGGATTGGCACCGAGAGGAACTTACAATATTTATTTAAGAGTTCGCGGATCTTGCTTTCTTCCAAGAAGTCGGCGCAGTCGTCGGCGATATAAAGTATCACGTCGGTTCCGCGTGTTCCTTTAGGTATTTCGTTCATTGTGTATTCCGGGCTGCCGTCGCATTCCCAGATAACGCCTTTCTCGTCGTCTGCTTGTCTGAATGATTTTGTGATGAGAGCCACTTTGTTAGATACCATGAAGGAAGAGTAGAATCCTAATCCGAAGTGACCTATGATGTTAGCGGCTTCTGCTTCTGTCTGTGTCTTGAATTTCTCTACGAATTCTGTCGCGCCGGAGAAAGCTATTTGGTTTATGTATTTGTCGACTTCTTCGCTTGTCATGCCGATACCGTTGTCGCGAATTGTCAGAGTTTTCTTTTGTTTGTCAATCTCGACTTTTATGGTGAGGTCGCCGAGTTCGCCTTTAAACTCGCCTGCTGATGCAAGAGTCTTTAATTTGTTTGTCGCATCGACGGCGTTACTTACGATTTCACGTAGAAATATTTCATTTTCAGAATATAAGAACTTTTTGATTACAGGGAAAATGTTTTCCGTTTTTACACCTATTGAACCTGTTTGCATATCTATATGATTTTAAATTGTTGATTTTTCTGCCGCGACGTTTGTCAAACAATATGCCATGAAAATGTCACTGACAAAATTTCATAAGATTAAAGAGGAAAGAAAGTCTAAGGTTGACAATTCTTACCCATGGTGTGATTCTTTGAATTAAATTTGAAATTAATTTGAATTAATATGAATTAATTATTATATTTGTAGCGATATAAATACATAAATACATTTAGTTATGAAAAAGATTTGTTTCATTGTGATACTTGTAAGCTTGATGCTTGTGTCATGTAAGCCAGAACCTGAAATGGCAACGGTTATAACAAAAGAAGTTACATCAATAACATCAGTTTCAGCAAAAGTTATTGGCAGTGTCACCGATGATGGAGGCGTAGAGGTGATATCCAGAGGTGTATGCTGGAGCACAAATGTTGATCCTACCATTGATAATGCTATGAGCATGGGATCTAGTTCTGGAATAGGAAATTTTGAATGTGAGATAAAAGGTCTGGAGCCTAATACTACATATTATGTGAAAGCATATGCGACAAATAGTGTAGGCATATCGTATGGCGAACAAAAAGAATTTGTCACTCAGGAAAAAGAGTACCTTATAGAAGTCATTACTAATGAGATTTCAAATGTGACCCAAACAACGGCACAATGTGGAGGTAACATTAAGTATGAAGGTGAAGAAACAATTGAAGCCAGAGGCGTGTGTTGGAGCACATCTTCTGAACCTACAATTGATGATTTCTGCACTGTTGACGGCAGCGGTGTCGGTGGTTTTATTTCTAATATGACAGGCTTGACAGATAACACCTTATATTATGTAAAAGCTTATGCTAAAGTTAATGATGTTGTGACATACGGTGAACAGAAAAGTTTCAGAACTGGCGAGCAACAGACTATAGTTATGACCAATAACGTGACGAACATAACCATAAATAGTGCAACTTGCGGTGGTGAAATTACTTCGACAGAACCAGAAAACATACATGAAAGAGGAATATGTTATAGCACAACTCCAGAGCCAGATGTATATGCTTCTTGTGTATTAGGTGGTACTGGCGATGGTAGTTTTACATGTAATATGACAGGCTTGACAGAAAATACCAAATATTATGTAAAAGCTTATGCTAAAGTTGATGATGTTGTGACATACGGTGAACAGAAAACTTTTACTACTGTAAAAGATATTTATGCTCCCGATGGTAATATTGGTGGTTATGAATATGTTGACCTTGGCTTGCCAAGCGGATTGAAGTGGGCGACACATAATGTTGGAGCAAGCTCTCCTGAAAAATATGGCAATTACTTTTCATGGGGTGAGACAAGTCCTAAGAAAGAATATAATACAAGTTCTACTATGGGAGTCCAGATGACAGATTTTTCTGGTAATCCGCAATATGACGCTGCAACTTCTAATTGGGGTGACACATGGCGTATGCCAACAAAAGCAGAGATGGAAGAATTGATGACTCTGTGTGAATGGAATTCTGTACAGAAAGATGGTGTCTTGGGCGTAAAAGTTACGGGCCCTAATGGAAATTGTTTGTTCCTTCCAGCTGCAGGTCATGCATATGGACCATGGATATATTTTGTAGATTATGGATGCTATTATTGGTCTTCATCGCCGTATAATAGTTCTGAAAATATATTCGCCTATTTTCTCAGCTATGATGTATATACTGGATTTTATGAAGGAATGGGTCATAGCGAACGTTTATATGGCTTGCCAATACGACCTGTATCAGAATAATAATATATTTTTTGACATATATCCCTCATTGAGTGACGTAAATTCTAAAATCAAGCACTCATTGAGGGATTTTTGTATTAGTATTCTCTCTTCTTGGTTTAAATCAGTCCTACAAGATCTCTCCTTTGTGAAGTTGTTCGATAGGGAATACCAAATCCCAGTCCTTTCCCCATACGATATTGCCGTTTTCGATACTGAAACAGCTGAACAACTGAGGATCAAGGTATCTGTTGTATTGCGGATGAGGGTGGCGACGGATGAAGTCCCCGATATTAATAGTCTGAACGGTGTCGTCGTTGAAATATAAGCGAACTATTAATTCTCCATCAATAACGGCATTAATAATTTGAAGATTCTCCATACTTATATTTTTTTTGTGATAACATTACATTTTATATTCTGTTTTAAAATAAAGAATGCAATCCATTTATCGATTATTTCTTTATGATATTGAAAAATGAATGTTTCGGCGATATTTCTATCTTTCTCACTCAACATTTCTGCACCTTTCTTCCTTCGAACATTAATCTTGCTTAATTCTCCGTTTTGAATTATCAAATCAAAAATACTTTCCTTGTCTCCATGAATGACATGTACATGGATTGGTTCATGTTCGTTAGAATAAAAGTAGAATATGAACCCGAAATATTCGTAGATCTTTGGCATAAATTTAAGTTTAGAGTTCCTGATTGCAAATCTAATGAAAATATTCTTTATGGAATGTTGTTTTTTTATAATTTTTGTAGTACCTTTTTTAAAAGTAGGTACAAACAACAATATATATATATTATTATATCGGAAGAACGTAGAAATATATTGAAGGCTCATATAAAAAAAATAGCGGCCCAACAGAGTCGCTATTTCTTTGATAATTAGATTTTGATTATATCTTAGAATGTGTAGATGAGACCAAATTGAACAGGAATGCGGTTGTTGATGCCGATGCCGAAATTGCTTGTCTTGTTGTAAGAGTCTTCAGTTACAGTTATGCCACCTAATTCATATTCGTTTGATGTAGAGACTTTTTTCTGGTTCCATCCAAGGCTCAAAAGACCGAGTTCAGCATTGAAAGAGACGTGGTCGTTGAGTTGATATGAGAGAGAAGGGACAATGTTGAAACCGATTTCAAACAATTTAGGACCTTTACCTTCTACAGTGTTGTCTCCAACGATGTGTTCATACTTTCTGCTTCCGAAAACGAGAGGAAGTTTGGCGTCGGCGTACAATTTGATTTTTTCGAAGTCGCCGAATACATAGCGGAAGAACGGAGCGAGACCAAATCCTGAATCGGTGGTTTTTGCGTCAAATTCCTTATTTTCAACGTTAGTACATTCTTTTGTGGTAGTATTTTCGTAACCTACAGTAACACCGAAACCGATGGCGTCAGACATCATGTATCCTACCATTGGTCTGATGTCGAAATTTGAAACACGAGGACTGTAGTCAGTCTCGATGACAGTAGTGTTACCTGCTACTGTGGTAGTCTCTGAGTTGCCACCAGTGCGATTAAAACCTAAGTAGCCGCCGACAAATAATTGGGCTTGTGATGCAACTGCCATAGTTACAAACACCAATACAAATAATAGTTTTTTCATAGTATTAAGTTTAAATTTATGCAAATTTAAGTTTTTTTTCAAATGTTTAAACGGATTATGATAATTTTATTTAAATCAATCTCCCTCATTGAGGGACGAAATTTTAAAAACCAAGCACTCATTGAGGGATTTTTAGTGTCTACTTCTTGAAGCTGGTACAACAATAATTATATATCTTTGAAAAAATGTAGTAATATATCAATTTTATCCTCGAAAAAGTGTGGTAAATGATTTGTTTTATCCTCGAAAAAGTGTAATTTTGCAGAAATGATATTGCTTTATGAAAAGAGATATATACGAAGAATTATTGCGATGGAAAAATAATCTGAATCGTAAGCTGTCAGATTTTCAATGTTAGGATATGCTGAGCAAGATTGGATGACAAATATTCCGCTATATTATATATCAGCAATTGATATGATATGATAACATTCTCCCTCATTGAGTGACGAAAATTTAAAAATCAAGCACTCATTGAGGGATTTTTTGTATATTTGCAAAAAATTAAAATATGGTTGACGTTTCGTTATATTCATACATGGATTCGATGCTTAAACAGACTCCTTTGGGTTTTAAGCGTTATATGTATGATAAAATCGCGTGGAACAACAGACTTGTCGGTGTTGTCGGACCTCGTGGTGTCGGGAAATCTACAATGTTGCTGCAATATATTAAAGAGAATGGAAATGACAAAGAATACCTTTATGTCTCTACAGATCATACGTATTTCACAAATCATAGTCTCATCGATTTGATTGATGATTTCGTAAAATATGGTGGAACACGTCTTTTCGTTGATGAGGTTCATAAATACAAGACTTGGTCGAGGGAATTGAAGCAGGCGTATGATGTTTATCCTAATCTAAAGATTGTTTTTACAGGCTCTTCGGTTTTGGATATTATTGAAGGAGAGGCTGATTTGAGTAGAAGAGCTCTGATGTATTCTATGCAGGGATTATCGTTCCGCGAATATCTCGGATTGTTCCATAATATAAATGTGCCATCATTCGATTTGCCTCATCTGCTTGAACATAAGATCGAATTGAAAGAGTTGGAGCATCCGTTGCCTCTTTTCCAGGAATATCTGAAGACGGGATATTACCCTTTTTCTAAGGAAGATGGTTTTCAAATCCGAATGGAGAATATCATAGATCAGACGGTTGGAATGGATATTCCTCAGTATGCTGATATGAAGGCTTCTACAGCGAGAAAGTTGAAACGTATGCTTGTCGTGATTTCACAATTGGCTCCGTATAAACCTAATGCCGAGAGTTTGGCGACAGAAATTGGAGTTAGTAAAAATAATATCTCCGACTATTTGGTGTATTTGGAAAAAGCCGGGATGATTGGTATGTTGAGAGATGAAACTGGAGGATTGAGAGGATTGGGTAAAGTTGAGAAAGTATATGTTGATAATCCGAATCTGATGAATGTTCTTTCGGGAGGAAATCCTGATACTGGAAATGTCAGAGAGACGTTTTTCTACAATCAGATGCGAGTGATGAATGATGTTATATCATCAAAAAAAGCTGATTTTGTAATAGATAATTTTACTTTCGAAGTTGGAGGCAAGAATAAGAAACAAAAACAAATCACTGATATTTCAGATTCTTACGTCGTAAAAGACGATATTGAATTGGGTCACGGCAATGTTATTCCGTTATGGTATTTCGGAATGAACTATTGATATTTTATTTGACTAATGGCAAAAGACTAAAGACTAAAGACTATGCAAAAATTCATAAATAAATTAGAATCATCTTTGAAAGACGGAAGCTTCGTTAAGCTGACACTTTCTAAACCTGTAGGGACGCGGCAAGCCACGTCCGTACAAGCGCGGCAAGCCATGTCCGTACAAGAATTAAAAGATATTCGTAATGTCTATGTTAGACCGATTATCCTTCGTAACGAGAAAATGTATTCTTTTACATATCGTTACGAGAGACGCGACGAGACCAAGAATTACGATGCTGCACAAACATTAGAGATAATTACAAATCTTATCACGGAGATATTCCTCAATGCTTCATTGTTCACTTTGACGGAAGACATCAGCATGATGGTGAGCAAGAAGGGGAAAGTTTCTATTGTGACAAAATCCGTTAAGGAACAACGCGAGCAGAATGTGGAACACGACAAAGTCAAGAATCGTCTGATAAATCCAGAGAACCCTTGGTGGTTTAAATTAGGACTGACGACCCGCGAGGGAAAAGTCACCGCCGATATGCAGCATAAGTTCAAGCAGATCTGCAAATATGTCGAGATTGTCGATGGTGTGATGAAGAACGTGAAGTTCGATGGCAAGATACGCATCGCCGACATGGGAGCAGGAAAAGGCTATCTCACTTTCGCTCTGTATGAATATCTTACGCAGAAATGCAAATACGATATCGCGATGGAAGGCGTGGAAATCCGTCCCGACTTAGTTGTTAAAATCAATGAGATAATCAAGGAGTCTGGCATGAAAGATTTCCGATTTGTGGAAAGCAGTATTGAAGCTTACACTTGTCAACATACAACATACAACATACAACATACATCCTCCAACTTCTCAGATTCTCAGATTTTCAGATTTTCAGATTCTATAGACGTGTTAATCGCTCTTCATGCCTGCAACACTGCCACCGATGATGCTATTGTAAAAGGTATAGAGTCGGGGGCGAAGTTGATAATATGCGCTCCCTGTTGTCACAAGCAGATTCGTCAGGAGATGGAGAAGTCGAAAGTTGTTGATGCAATAACACGTTACGGAATTTTTATGGAGCGTCAGGCTGTGATGATTACCGATACGATACGAGCCTTGATATTGGAATATTTCGGATATAAGACGCAGGTGATGGAGTTTATCGAGATGGAACATACTCCTAAGAACGTGCTTCTTGTCGGAAGAAAAGCGAATGATCCTGACGAAGAAGAGAAGGCGAAGATTCTCAACGAGATAAAATCGCTCAAAGAAAGATACGGCATAGAAAGACATTATTTGGAGAAAGCGTTTTCAATTAACAATTTTTGAAAGTTGAAAGTTGTAGGGGCGTATTACATACGCCTTTTTTCAATTATGCTTTGAATCCTAAATCGTTGAGAAACTTTTCTTTGTCGTTGAAATAGTCGTAGCATAAAGGAAGTTGTTCCAAATCGCTGCGCAATATTTTGTGAGTATTGAAGATACTTTTGAAAATCCAATTCATGAAGTCCGAGTTCAACATTTCGCATACCTGTTCATAAGTCAATGGAAATCCGTCGTTTAAAACAAACATATTAGCACTGTTAAGAACAAAACTATGTTTTGTATCGTGGTAACAAACAATCCTACTTGAAATAAAACGATAAATTATCTTATCCTTTGCTTCATAAAGATTCACATCAGCGACCTGACGGCATCCATCCAAACTTTTATCAATGAACAACGAAGGCGAAGCAAGCCTGTCGGGAAAAACATCTTTACCTCTATAAATAGGGACATCGTTGGGCAATCTTTCTTTATGACAATGCTTTGCATTATTTCCAGTAATAATTCCCAACGCCCATTGCGCATTGTCTTTCAATGTAATATGCGGAAGTAAAAAAACTCGACGTAACATATCGCTTTCTTTCTCTTCGATATGAAAATTCAAGATATGTTTTGGAATATCACAAAAACTCTTCTGAGAACGCAAATGTCTTTTAACATTAAATATTTCACAACTCACCTCATTTTCATTTTTCAACTTTAGACTTTTATCATTTGTCGCCACAAAAGCCATCGCCTTCGTCATAAGTCCTTCAAACGATCTGTCATAATCGACAAGTCGGTCAATTTTCAGATTCAACAACGACTTCCTTGCATCTTCAAATGTCGTGATATTAAAAAAAGAATCAGGCAAGAGAAAAGCAATTGTCCCGTTTTCTTTCAATACTTTCAAAGAAGCGAAATAAAACAAAGAAGAAGTATCACAACTATTTCCTGCATCATAAATATGAGAATAGCGGTTTTTGTCTAACTTCTTGATTTTCTTTCCCCAAGGCGGATTTGTAAAAATATAGTCGAACTTGATATTCTTAAAAAAGGACATAGTCTGTTGATTCAGAAAATCTGCGCATACAATATTATCGCTCTCAAAGCCGCAAATCTCCTTGATTCGTTTTTTCGTAATAGCAACAGCATTTGCATCTATATCAAATCCGTAAATATTTTCAGGCGAAAGACCTTTCTTTATCGCCTCTATTATAAAATTACCAGAGCCGCAGCAAGGATCCAAGAACATCTTATCTTCAAGATTTACAATACTTTTCATCATATCCTCGACTATATATTGAGGCGTATAATAAATACCTTCTTTGTTCTTATATGATTCTGAAAGCGACGACTCGTAGTTGTCAGCCAACTCCTCACCTGTCATTGCCGAATCGAGACAACTATTTATCGTCTCCGAGAGCAATTTATGATTATGCGAATCTTTATATTGTTTATTTGCTCTTGAAGATAACTTAACGTTTTTTAGATATTTCTCCTTAAATTCATCAACATCGTTCTGCGTCAGATGATTGTCTGTAGTTTTCAAAATACCTTCCTTAATCCAATTGTGAAGACTCACAACAGAGACGTTAAGTTGCTCAGCAGCAGATTTTAAGGAAAGTATCTTCATTTAGTTTAAAAAGTTTAATCCAAATTTTCAACTTTCAATTTTGAGTTATCAATTCCAGCAACAAATCAGTCGCTTCTTCTATGTCGTAGAAATTCTTCATATTCTTTCTGCGACGTTCGATTTGGTGAGCGTCAAATCTTTTCGGCATCAATTCCTGAACTGCAAACCTGATGGCATTCTGGTCGTTCACTACATAGCATAATCCATTGACATCCAGGCCTTCAACCATTTTGTCATTAACAAGACAGAAACGTCCGTTGAACAAAGTGTTTAACAATTTTAACTTTAATCCCGTTGCTTGTTCCGTAACCAAAATATTGATATGAGCATGACGTATCAAGTCAAATAGAGTTTGGTCATCGGGGCTGTCAACTAACTCAACATTAGGCACTTCTTCTATAACTTTCTGAAGATGATGAGGAGGATTCATTCCTGCTACGATAAGTTTCACATTGATTTTTTTGAATGTATCGACGAGATATTCTGCTGCAGAATAATTTTCCGCCACAGAAAGATTTCCATGATAAAGGACATAATCGCTGCTACCTTCAAGTATATCGACTTCAGTATAAGCATTATAGGCAGTCACTTTATGTACATTCTTGTACTTCTCCGAAAAATAGTCGTAGTCTTTTTGCGAAATCGCCAGGATTGCACTCGCCTTAGCAAGAACGGATTCGAATTTCTGCAACTTGTCAACTTCCTGTTTGAGATACATCTTTTTCTTGGAATCGACCTCAGCTTTAGCAAGATGATCATAATATTCGTGTTCTACGTTATGGGCGCGCACAATTATGTTTCTGTCATTGAACTCAGGATGAGTCAAGATGCTACAACAATGCAAACCTTCCAACAAAATTGGATAATCATCTTTCAAAAGATTGGCGCGTAACATCTCACAGTCGCGCGAACAGACGATATAAGGCAGCGGATTAAAGAGTTTCGTTATCTTAGTCTCTCTCTTATAATAATTTACGGAATAGCAGAAACTTTCCAGATATTCTGAATGTTCGCGACCGTATTCAAAACAATGCAAATGAATTTTAACACCTCTTTGCGACAGTGCCTTTATTCTAAAAAAAACGTCTATCACGCCGCCGTAGTTGGCAGGATACGGAATATCGAAACTGACGATATGCAAATGTTTATCAGATGTAATGCTCATATATTTTCATCAAAGTTTTTTCTTCGTTTTCCCAACATAAATCTTGAGCTGCGAAGTTAAGATTATTTTTCCATGTTTTCAGTGTTTCCTCATCAGAAATAACTTTCTTTATTATCTCTGCAATATGTTCTGGATTATGCTCTTCTATGAATGTCCCTATATTATAATCTTTAATAATACGTTCTATTTCTGGAAGATGCGATGCGACAACCGGAACATTTGCCTGTATATAATCGAAAAGCTTATTCGGAAGACTGAAAAAATAATTCAGGTTGTTATTTTTATCTAAGGTAAATCCGATCTCTGCCAGACGAGTTATCGCCATCATATCCTTATAAGGCATTCTAGGATAAAAACGAACCCGATCTTCATAATGATTGTCAGCCACTTTCTGTTTAAGAATCGGAAGGACATCACCTCCACCTATTATTAATAGCACGCAATTATCTATATATTTCATAGCATCAACAAGTTCTTCCGAACCTCGATGTATATTAATTCCAGAACCTTGAAGTATCAGGATATGTTTGTCATCAGGAAGTCCCAGAGCTTCGCGCGTCGTTGGTTCAGGAAGCATTTTACGCATAGGAATATTTCTAATCACGTGAACCTTAATGCCATACTTCTCACGGAAAAGATTTGCAATTGATTCATTCACAGTAATCATTTCCTTCATCTTAGGCAAAACAAATTCCTCAATCATACGCCATATTCTTTGTACCTTAGGACGATTTACGAGTTCAGGCACTTCAGTAAAATATTCATGGCTATCGTAAATGAGTTTGGTTCCTTTGATTTTTGAAATCAGGAAAGAAGGCAACAAGGTATCCAAGTCGTTGGAGAGAAGGCAGTCGGCGCGATGAAAAAGCAGAAACAAAAAAAGTCTGATGTTATATTCGGCATAAAACAAAGGACCTTTCTCAAAAATGAGTTTCATTCTGCGAGAACGATAAGGACGTTCATCCATCTCGGGACTTTTTCTCTGTTTACGACCCACCAACAACACCTCGAATCCTGCTTTCTGAAGTGTCAAGCACGACTTATTAACTCTTTGGTCTGTTACTAAGTCATTGATTACTGATACAATAACACGTTTCAATTTTATAATACTTTTGAGTTTATAAATTTATATCTTTTATGCCTTGATTCGGCAAAAATAATTATTTTTGAGAAAAAAAATATTTCCATGAAAAACTTTGACATTTGTCAACAGACAACAGACAACAGACAACAGGCCTCACTCAAAACAACATATTCTCTAAAGAATTTAAATACAATGGGGTTTGACATTGTCACCAAATATTTTTATGAAGTAAACAAATTGATTGACATTGACAATCTCGTTGAAAACGAAGAATTTAAAGATGTAAGAAAATTGATTTTAGGAGGAGGCAGCAACATTCTCTTCGCGAATGAATATTACGACGGAATGATAATTCATTCAAACTTAAAAGGAATTAACATTATCGACAGACAACAGACAACAGACAACGGACAACAGTTTGAGATTGTGAGATGTATGTCGGGAGAGATTTGGAAAGACTTCGTTGATTTTACGATTAACAACGGGCTTCATGGTTTAGAGAATTTAGTTGATATACCAGGCAGTGTCGGGGCGTCGCCAGTTCAGAACATAGGAGCCTACGGTTGTGAGGTGAAAGACAGTATCATTTACGTTTATACAATAGACCTCACTAATGGTGCACGACGTATCTTTAAGAATGAAGAGTGCCATTTTGCATATCGCGACAGCATTTTCAAGAGAGAAGAATATAAGAAGTATTTCATCTGCGCCATCGATTTCTGTTTAAAGAAAGATGCTTGTTTTAAGTTGGAATACGGAAATGTTAAAGAATATTTAGAAAAGAAGAATATAAGTACTCCTACCCTTTCGGATGTCGCGCAGACAATAAAAGAGATACGAGCATCTAAATTACCGGAAGTCGGTGTCATTGGCAGCGTCGGCAGTTTCTTCCAGAATCCAATAGTGAAGAAGGATACATTTGAGATGTTAAAAGAATCTTATCCAGATATGCCATCATATCCAAATGAGAAAGGCGTAAAGATTCCAGCGGGATGGCTCATCGACAAAGCCGGATGGAAAGGTTATCGTGAAAATCACGTCGGAGTTTGGGATAAGCAGGCTTTGGTTTTGGTTCATTACGGAGGCGGCAAGCCTCAAGAAATCCTAGACCTGATGAAAAAGATTCAAGGAAGCGTGAAGGAGAAATTCGGCATCGACATTGAGCCTGAAGTTAACATTTGTTAACTTTCCTGTCAGATTCTAAAGAATTTAATCCTAAAAAAATCTTATGCAAACTTCTATAAATCTCACATTTTAATAAACTTTAGAAATGACAATAAAACTTTCTCAAAGCAATTCTTAGTAATCCCATAAAATTGCAGCGTGAGTAAGATTAGATTCGTTAGAGAGAATAAAAAAACGGGTTCCATGTATAGAACCCGTCATAAAAAAAATAAACACCCTATTAACTAATTCTCATATCAGTCCTTGAGGACTTTTTGTATAGAAGTGCCATTTTCAGTTGTTATTCTTAAATAATAAACACCTGATTTATAGTTGTTCATATTTAAGTTGTAATTGTCGTCATTGACATTTATCTTTTCTATTGTCTGTCCGTTAGGCATAAAGACTGTAATTTCACGCATTCCTGCGCATCTTACATTCAATTCGCCTTGTACAGGATTAGGATAGATCTTAGCGTTTAAAGCATCATTTTCTGAAACGCCGACCGTAACATTGACAGTTATCTCCGACTCAGCTTCGCATCCGTTTGTTGTTCCTACGACAGAGTATTTTGTTGTCTCTTCTGGACTTACAGTTATATAAGCTGTTGTCTCACCTGTCGACCATACGTATGAATCGGCGCCGCTTGCTGTGAGAGTCGTACTTTCACCCTGAGTTATAGTGGTATTACCTTCAATGGCAACAACTGGTGATTCATGAACTGTCAAAGTCAAGTTTACGATACTGTCGCAATCGTAATCCGTTTCAAATTCAAGAGTTTCATTATATGTTCCAGCAGAAAGATTTGTCAGATTGAAACCGTTTTCCTTATAATCTTCGCCTTCGCAGATCTCAGCTGTTATCTCTTGTTCGTATGATGGATGAACTGTCAAAGTCATAATGACTAAACTGTCGCATCCATGAACTGAAGAGAAGACATGTTCTTGAGTATGAACGCCAGCCGATGGTGATTCGAAATGGAATTCGCCGTAATGAAAGTCATTACCTTCACATATCGAAGTCTGAAGATTACGTTCATGAGTAGGATATACAGTAAGGTTCAAGATAATCGAGCGGCCGTCTTCATTGACGTATGAATCTTGATAAGTACCTGGAGCCGGATTATTGATATTGAATCCGTTCTCATTATAGCTCTCACCTTGACATATCTCAACATTATATATAATCGGTTCTAAACCTTCAATCTCGCAAACGTTAAGAATAGGACGAGTTGGAGTTCCGTCATATTTTTCAGTCACAAAAGCCAAGAACAAGATGTTATTCAGATCTACATCAACTCCATTAGGAACACCTATCGATTCAGGAATCTGGTAGGTGTAATTCTTTGTTATGAGAGTTCCCGCTGTTGTCGGGCTAATTTCGTCGCCCCATGTTGAGGTAACAACATCACGCAAGACATGTTGGTGAACATACTGACCGTTCAGCATTTGAGACGGATTGTAATAATTACCTGACTGAGATCCTAAAATACTATCCTGCAACATCATAATTGTAAGATAGTTTGTAGACTGTGAGCTATTAGCTGTATAATATACTTCCACTGTAATCTCTGCTGTACGGGTAGCATGATTCAATGTTACGAAGCCAGCCACATTAACTTCAGCCTGTTGTGCCAACTGTGTATTTGTATGACTTTCCCATTGATTTCTTCCTAAATCAACAGTTGTTGAACGGTTGACATGACCAGCAGGAAAACCTCCGATACCAAAGCCACTCGTAATTGTAGCACCATCAGTTGTATTCATATTAGGATAGGTCACAGGTGAGAAACCTCCGGCATGAATATTAACAGCCCATACTCTGCCAGGATTGTTTGCCACTATCAGATTAGCGATACGATGACCGTCAGGACAATACCCACAGTTTCTTCCTGTAAACTCTTCAATGAGGACATTTCTGTTCTGAGGTTGTGTCGAGACATACTCCTGAGCTTTCAGAAATGAAGGTAAAAACGTGAAGAATATTAATACTAAAACGATTTGTTTTTTCATAAATCAAATAATAAGTTAATCTGACATTTATAAAAAACTGAGAATCCGAAAAACTTCTCAATTTCCCAGATTCTCAGTTTCTAAAATTATTATAACACTGTCACACGTTCTGTTGCAACACCGTTTTCTGTCACGATACGTACCATGTAAACGCCTGCTTCATATTGTGACATGTTGATGACTTCATTGTCTTTTACGACTTCTGTGTCATACATTACTTGTCCCAATGCATTGGTTACTGTGATGCGTGTCATGCCTTCTGCGCTGATGGTCACGTTATCCTTTGTTGGGTTTGG
>JAZNSO010000029.1:0-2035 GCA_045591245.1 Bacteroidales bacterium | reverse complement strand
ACAAAACACAATCAATTCAATATTCAAGCATCCCGACGGCAATCTCAACGCCTATTTCGAGTGCTTTGGAAAGCAGTATGAAGTAAAACAGTTTTCCACATCATTTTTCCAGCCTACAGACGGCAAAGGAGAGCCACAGAGCGAAGTTCATTCCGGAGTTTTGAGTCTAGTGCTTGCCACAATACCAGACTCCAACATTGTCAGATGGGCGACAAATGATCATTTGCGAGTGAGTGGAGCCATCATTTTCAAGAATGAGACGGAGAGTCCATCTCTACGTATTGAGTTTAACGAAGGAGTCTGCGTCGGATTAAGTCAGAAAGTGAATTTTGGGACTGGATGTCTGACTTCATTTTCCATAACTTCTCCGACATTGAAAATAAATGATTTAATTATCGACAAAGACTGGATTAAATAAGGTATATGAAAGAAGATTATATCACAGCAGAAGAATTCAGTGAACTATGTCAGAAAGGTCTGACATATGAAGGATATATTGTTGGAGTTGGGTATGCATTCCTTAATGTGACATTTGGATTGGAGTACTTAAATCCAGCCATAACATATGTTCCTACACCAAATACCGGATATTCTTATTCTCAATATCCGATACAAAGATCATACGTGTGTCAGTATATTGACACATCGGAAGATCAAATCAAAAGATCACTGGTGAAAGAGAAGAATGTAGATGCTATATCAGTCAAAGAGATACAATCAAAAGCTAAAGAATGGCACACAACACAAATTGGCATAGAGCAAACAAACATAAACACGTGTAATTCAATAACACAAGAAGATTCTTCTTATGCCAGAGGACAAGTTGAAGATATAGCAAAAAAAGTTGTAGAATATAATCCAATAGCACAAGGAGCACTTTCTTATGCTAGTGCGTTTTCCGAATCTTTCATTAACGGTGCTGAAATCCGTGTTAATGAAATACAAAATCATTCTGTGATGTTTGAGAAAAGATTCCAAAACGGAGCATATAACAGATCAATGTATAACGCATTAGTGAAAGGCAAATGCAAAGTTCCTGCGAAAGCTTCTCCAAAATATACTCCAGATCAAAGATTGGAAATCGCCAGAAGTAGAAGACTTGAATTTGAAAAAGGCAACGTCAAAACAAATGGAGGCAATGTGAGCAAAACTGAATTTGTTTATGGAAAAAATGTCTCAAGATTTACCAAAGTTATGAAGGGAGCTGGAGTAATTGGTTGTATTATTCAAGGTGGTGTCTCATATTATAATATTACACATGTTGACATAAATGACGAAAGAAAAGGAAGAATTATAGTAAAATCATCTGTCGACTTTATTGTTCCCATTGTTTGTATTGCTGTTGGAGGTCCTGGAGCGTGGATTATTGGAGGCACTTATTTTATTGTAGATATGGCAGGTGGATGGGACTCTCTTATGGATCATACTTATAATTTGTTTAATGAAGAATAATATCATGTCTAAATTTCTAAGGTTTTATCGATATTTTATTTATAGAATTTATCATATCAACAATAACGATCCAGATTTAAGAGTTGTTGGTATTTTAGCTTTTGTTCACATGGCTCACATATTCACACTATCTTTAGTCATATCAGAATTATTCTCTATCAGATTATTTACTATTGAAAAACCTGAATTATATATTTTTTTACTAGTTTTCGGGTTACTTCATTTTATTATTTTTTACAAGCCCCAAAAATGGGAAGAGTATTTTAAGGAGTTTGAGAATGAGGCGAAAGAAGAAAGATTGAAAGGATCTTTTCTTGTGTGGGGATATATGATTGTTAGTTTGATAATGCCTTTTGTTATTGGCATTTATTTAGCATATAGGTAATTGTAAGCCATGTAAATAGAATAAGGCCAAAAATTTCAAGACAACAAGACGATATGATCTCAAGAATTCAAAAATTTTATCGGTATTTCGTATACAGGATTTATCATATAAACGATAATGATCCTGAAATAAAAGTAATTATGCTTTTATGCATAATCCATTCTTTTCATTTATTCACATGTATGTACTTAATTTTAG
>JAZNSO010000028.1:0-19349 GCA_045591245.1 Bacteroidales bacterium | reverse complement strand
TTAAGGGGACTTCTATAAATTACTTTTCGAAAGATTTATGAATTTATCTTTGAGAAGATTTTTGTATTTCTTGAAAGAGCATAGCGAGCTATGTGATTGAAAGAAAGACGAAAAGATTCCAAAGAGAAACATAAATCTCGAAAAAGTTTATCTTGTATTAAACAAAAATATTTGATACGTGGAATTTATAGATGTCCCCTTAAGAAAAGAGGAAGATGATATTATAACAAGACTACTCTATTATGATCTGAACGATATAGCGTGATAAAACAAGCTGCATTAATAGCATGGAATCAAAATAAATCATATATTTGTGATTCTTATATAACTGATGCGCAGTCGCTCAACAGCTATATTATACTTAAGGGAACTTCTATAAATTCCCCGTTCAAATAATTTTTAACAATTACAGTAAAAACTTATATAGCAATCAATGAACAAAAGACATCTCTTGACTTTCGCCGCCTTACTTTGGGGAATCCCCGGAGTCATAATATCAGTCAAAGGAATCTTCGCCTACACGCAAATCTCTGCCAGCAAGCTGTGGTATCTTCTCATTATCACAGCCTTAGTCCTCTGCGGATTTTATTTCATGTTCAGAAAAATCGTCAATAAATATTCAGAGAGGATCCTATCCCTGAAAGGAAAGATAAATCTTCTACAC
Source organism: Bacteroidales bacterium (assembly GCA_045591245.1). Taxonomy (GTDB): domain Bacteria; phylum Bacteroidota; class Bacteroidia; order Bacteroidales; family F082; genus Limimorpha. The sequence goes on along the minus strand of JAZNSO010000028.1, from coordinate 18,685 downwards.
ACTTTTCCTGTCAAAGGCTGGGTTCTGTTGGTCTTTATGATGTCGCTCGGCATCTTGCTGAAGAACATCCCCAATATCCCTTTGGAATTCATCGCCTCATTTTATTCTGGGCTCGGTCCAATGCTCGTCGTCTCGGCAGTGAGATTCTTGTCCGCAAAATAACACGAAAAAAGTTATCCACTAATAGTCGCAAAATGACACGAATGATTTTGAGGCTCAGCGTATCGCGATGACCTGTGCGAACATTAAACCATCCATTGTCAACTGTCAATTGTTAATTGTAAACTGTTAACTGTCAACTTTCAACTTTAAAACTACTCTAAACTATTAACTTTAAACTCTAAACTTTAAAAGGAGGGCGTTCCGGCTATCGCCGTCGGGCTTTCCGCTATATCTTTTTCCGCTGCGCTACAAAAGGATGCCGCTTCAATCCCTAACGCATTAGAGGCTACCAAGAAAATAAATCCGTGCAATCCTTTCTGATTTTAAGTTTAAACTTGTTATTCATATAATTACAATTAATTTATCTGCAAAAATACTATTTGAATAAAGTCTCGATTGGTATATATTTCTGTAAAATAGGTTTAAAATTCCGATAATTGATTCCTATTGTGTTCGGATTTATCATAAAAACATATTCTGTTGATTTACAAATACAAAAGAATATATTAACCAATTTTAATTACAATCTCAAAAAAATATCCCAAAATGTAAGGAACAAGATATTTTTCTCCATCATATATTTTTGCGTCGTAAAACAAAACATTTACTATGCTGAATCTATTTACGAGAAAAACTAAGAAATTCTTTATGACAACAGTCCTGTTTTTCACGACTTTTGTAGCTTTTTCCAACCCTCCTGAGAATCCACCATCTGAAAAAACGACAGTCAGTGGAAAAATTCTTGACAAAAACGGTTCACCTGTAGCTTTCGCCACCGTCTTCATAAAAGACAGCACACATGGCACCATGGCTGACGAAAACGGCAACTATTCTTTCAAGGTTCTTCTCGGATCTCATGTATTATGTGTCAGTATGCTCGGCTACGAAGACCATGAAACAGAAATCAAGGCTAATACTAAAGCACCTATAAATATAGATTTTATTCTTAATGAGAGTTCTATCATGCTCGACAATGTCGTCGTCACTGCATCTGGAATTGAACGTGTCAAGACCTCAGCTTTCAACACAGTTGCTGTCGACACCCGCGAGTTACAAAACACTACCAAGAACCTCAGCGACGCTCTTTCCAAGTCGCCAGGCATGAAGCTACGCGAGTCGGGTGGCGTAGGTTCCGATATGTCGGTAATGCTCAACGGCTTCTCCGGCAAACATATCAAGGTGTTTATCGACGGCGTGCCTCAAGAAGGCGTGGGCAGTTCTTTCTCTCTCAACAACATTCCCGTCGGTTTCGCTGAACGCATCGAGGTTTACCGCGGCGTAGTGCCTGTAGGCTTCGGCTCCGATGCCATAGGCGGAGTGATAAATATCGTCACTAACAAGAAACGCCGCTCATGGTTCGCAGACGCTTCATATTCATACGGTTCATTCAACACTCATCGTTCTACCATCAACGCTGGACAATCATTAGAAAACGGATTCACATGGGAAATCAACGCCTTCCAAAATTATTCCGACAACAATTACTTCGTCGACGCTCCTGTGGAAGACTTCGAGACAGGTCTCATCGACAAGTCGAAGAAACAACACGTCCAACGCTTCAACGACACTTATCATAACGAAGCCGTCATCGCCAAAATAGGTCTCACCAATAAAAAATGGACCGACCGTCTCATCTTAGGCTTCACCTATTCGCAGATGTACAAGGAGATACAGACAGGAGTGCGTCAGGAGATAGTATATGGAGCGAAACATCGTCACGGCAACTCGCTCATGCCATCGTTGGAATATGTAAAAAGAAATTTTATTCTGCCAGGTCTCGACCTCACCTTGACAGCTAACTATAACAAGAACGCCACAACTAACGTTGACACTTCACAATACAAGTACAATTGGATTGGTGACACTAAGCGTCTGAACTCTCCAGGCGAGCAGTCGTACCAATTTTCGCGTGCCGATAACGACAACTACAACACTACGGCGAACCTTAACTATCGTATCGGTCACGCTCATCTTTTCACCTTAAATAATGTCTTCAACGCTTTCACTCGTTCCAACACCTCGCTCTTAGCCGCTGAGGAACAAACCGACCCCATCGCAAAACGAACACATAAAAACATAACAGGCTTTCAATACCGACTGATGCCGTCTCATGTGTGGAACGTCACCGTCTTCGCTAAATATTATAATCTGTATGTCTCCGGACCTATCGCCGTTGATGAGAACGCGTCGGACTTCGTGGAGACGACACGCTCGGAAAACGCTCTTGGTTATGGTATCGCCGGAACATATTTCATAATACCTGAACTTCAGACAAAACTATCATACGAGAAAGCTTATCGTCTGCCGACAATAGAAGAGATGTTCGGCGATGAAGATCTTGAGATGGGCGACATAGGGATACGCCCGGAAAACAGCCATAACTTCAATCTTAACATCTCATATAACTTCTTCATAGACAAGAAAGAAAACCATAACATCTATATTGAAGGAGGCTTGGTATATCACGACACCCGCGACTATATCCAACGTAATATCGTCGACATCAGCGGAGGCAAGTCGGCAGCAACATATATCAATTACGGAAGAGTGAAGACCATCGGCGGCAACGTATCACTACGCTACACTTTCTCAAAATGGCTCTCCATAGGCGGCAACGCCACATATATGGACATTCGCGACAATATGCCTATCGCCATCGGCACTGAGTCGATGCCTAATCTCGGATATAAGGACAGGATGCCTAACATACCTTATTTCTTTACCGATGCCGACGTGACTTTCACTTGGAATGACTTCATGAAAAAAGATAACGACTTGTCAATAATTTACGACAACTCTTATCTGCATAAGTTCTATTATTATTCGTCGCGCATTGGAAGTAACAAAGATGATTATATGGTTCCAAACCAACTGTCGCATAATGTCTCACTGAATTATTCTTTGAAGAACGGGAGATATAACCTTTCGGTAGAATGCCGCAACCTCACCAACGAGGATTTATATGACAACTTCAGCTTACAGAAAGCAGGACGCGCCTTCTACGCGAAGATAAGAATCGCAGTTGGAAATTAATGTAGAGACGCGTCAATGATACAGATAAAACAAACAAATATTATCAACATAATTCTAAAATAACATTACAATGAAAAGAACTATCAAATCTTTAAAAACTTCATTGCGTCTTTACGCAACAATGATCTTAACTCTTGCTGTAGTTGCAGCATTCTCATCATGTAAACCTGATGATGACGACCCGACAAATCCTGATAACAACGAGAAAGGAACTTACGTCATAGCGTCACAAGGGCAGTTCTCCAACACTACGACTAACGCCTTACTGACAGCTGTTTCTTTGGACAATGGCACCGTAGGAATGGAAAACGGCTTGGTAAACGACGGTGCTACCCAGTGGGTATTTTACGGCGATAAGTATCTCTATGCCTTGTCATACAACCAAGGAAACGCTGGTCTCACACGCTCTTTCATCATGGATTCAGACTATAATCTCAAGGCTCGTTCTGGCGAATATGCGGTGCGCCGTTTCACCACATTCGGAATCTACGACGACTACGTAATGACATTCTCCACTGGCGACGGTCCTACCGAATGGGCTGATGAGAACGGTTACATACCACAGTCGTTCTTGGTATCGAAGTTAGATGTGAAAGCAGAGACTTACACTACAAACAACACCTTAGAAGAACATTATCTCTCTGAAAATTTCCTCGGCAACGGAGAATATGTCACTCTCGCCGGCATTCAGGAACGTAACGGAAAATTGTTCTCCGCCGCCGTACCAATGGGCTTGAGTCAATACGGTGTCAAAGACGGCGACGGCAAATGGATACTTCCTGGTAACGAAGACTTGGTGACGACAGAGGCTGGCGGTTCGGGGAGCGGCGCATACGATGTTGATGAACTACAATGGACACAATACCCTAACGAATGCTGGATCGCTATCTTCGACAACGAAAATCTTACAGGCAAAAAACTCATCAAGACCGACAAAATCAGTTATGCCTGTGGTCGCAGAAAATCGCAATATTATCAGATGACTTGGGCGACAGACAAGGGCGACATCTACGTCTTCTCCCCTTCATACGCCAAAGCGATGAAAGACGTTCGTCAGCAGACTACGCTGCCCGCTGGAGTGATGCGCATCAAGAACGGAACAGAGTCGTTCGATGAAAGTTATTATGTAGATTTCGAAGCCTTGTCAGGCGGACTCTCATTCTTACGCACATGGCACATTGGCGACGACAAATTCCTTATGCTGATGTACGACAAACCTATAACTCCAGCCAACGACATGACAGCCAACAGACTCGCCATCTTCGACGCTGAAGAAGGTATCTTGACAAACGTGACAGGACTTCCATCAGCTGATGTTTTGTCGGGATTCGGCAACGCTCCTTACGCCGAAGACGGAAAGGTTTACATCGCTGTGACGACAACAGACGCTTACCCAGCTGTTTATGTCATCGACTCTAATACCGGCATCGCAGAAAAAGGCTTGACAGTTGAAGCTACACAAATCAGTGGCGTAGGTCGTCTAACACCGTTAAACTAATCACGATGAGAAAGATTTTTAAAGAACTGCACATCTGGCTATCATTGCCATTAGGTTTGGTAATGTCAGTTATATGTTTCTCCGGCGCGATGCTTGTCTTCGAGAAAGAGATCACGGAGATGGTTCAGAAAGAATATTATTTTGTGGATAAGGTATCTGACGATGCCTTATCCATCGAGCAGGTCGAGGCTTTGGTGAAACCTACTTTGGCAGACGATGTCGAGATAAAAAACGTAGAAGTCTCGGAAGATCCTGAGCGTTGTTATAAAGTCAACCTCTCAAAACCGAAACGTGCGGCTGTCTTCGTGGATCAATATTCGGGAGATATTAAAGGTCAGCCAGAGCGACTTCCATTCTTCAGGACTATGTTCAGACTGCACCGTTGGCTTATGGACACGCGTCCCGACGATGGAGGCATCTTCTGGGGTAAGATGATCGTCGGCGTGAGTACGCTACTGATGGTTGTTATCTTGATCAGCGGGATTGTGATATGGATTCCTAAAAACATCAAGAATCTGAAAACACGTCTTACCATCAACATAAGAAAAGGCTGGCGACGTTTCTGCTACGACCTTCACGTCGCTGGCGGCATCTTCGCCGTACTGCTGCTTCTCGCCATGGCACTGACAGGATTGACGTGGTCGTTCGAATGGTATCGCGACGGATTTAACGACTTGTTCGGCGAGCTTATCACAAGAAAGACCATCCGCGCCATCCATGTCGGAAGCTGGGGCGGCTTGACAACCCGCATCTTATGGTTTGTAGCTGCGATGATAGGAGCCACACTTCCACTGACAGGATATTATCTTTTCTTCAAGAGAAAATTCGGAAAAAGAAACAAATAATGTTAACGGGATTTCTATAAATTGCTCCACGAATGATTTACAGAAATCCCCTTTTATCTTCTCCATCTCTAAATTTCCAATTATCTCACATCAATTATAAATTATGAATTATGAACTATGAATTATGAATTAATTTGGGCGTTCCGGCTGTCGCCGTCGGGCTTTCCGCTATATCTTTTTCCGCTGCGCTACAAAAGGATGCCGCTTCAATCCCTAACGCAGAGAGTCTGCCAAGAAAACAAATCCGTGAGAGAATGATATTCCCACTGATAACACAAATGGGCACGGATAACATGTAACTAAATCCGTGCAAATCTGTGAAATCCGTGGGAGAAAAAAAATATTCCCCACTGATGGCACAAATGAACACAGATAACATGTAGCTAAATCCGTGAAAATCCGTGTCAATCCGTGGGAAATTATTGTCTTTTTTAAGTCACCGAATCTCTAACTCAACTATCAATTGTCAATTGTTAACTGTTAATTGTTAATTGTCAATTGTCAATTGATTTTCACTTTCTTCAGATTAAGCATATTAGTAGGATTAGATCCTAAGCCTTCAACATTCTTATTGACAAATCTCAAGACTTCATCATAAAACAAAATCACGACAGGAGCTTCTGTCATCATCAGACTGTCCATCGCATGATATATTCTCGCTCTCTCTTCAATATCGTTACAAGTCAGCGATTTCTGATAAAGCTCATCGAATTTCGCATTGGAATAATGTGTGTAGTTAGGACCCTGCGGAGTGAAGTTGTTAGTCGTAAAAAGCGAGAGATAATTCTCTGCATCGGGATAATCCGCCACCCATGAAGAACGGAAAAACGGCAGATTGCCATTAGCTCTCTTCTCGCGCAAAGCCGCCGGCATCATCTCCTCCACCCTACAGTTCAAACCTATCTCAGTCAGCGCCGACTGCACAAACTTCGCAATGTCGATATAATCCTGTGTGGTATAAAGTTTCAACTCATAACCAAGCAAGTCGTTGTCTTTCAGAAGCCGCTCCGCCTTTTTAGGATTATACGGATAACCGATGGAAGTCGAGTCACCATGATTCTCAGATTCTGAATTTCTCAGATTCTCAGTTTCTAAACTTCCAGGAAGTCCCACAGGAATGATTCCGTAATTTCCAGGCGTACCGATTCCGTTACGTAAATATCGCAGCATCTTCTCTCTGTCGATGGAATAGCTGACAGCTTGTCGCAAGGCAAGACTTCTTTCCTTACCCAAAGTGTCGTTCTCACCAAGGAAGAAAGCGAGATATTCGGTATTGAGATAAGGCTCTCTTATAAGGTAAATGTCGTCTTCATATTCCTGACGAAGCTGTCCGTCTCGCGTCAACAATTCATCTTTATAACGAGCGTCGATTCCCGACATAAAATCAAACTTACCTTTCACGAACTCCATGAACGCAACCTGCTTGTCGATGATGAAACTTATTGAGACCGCATCTAAGTATGGAAGTCGCTCCTCTCCTATCTTCTCAAAATAATTAGGATTTTTCCTAAAAACTAACTTCACGCCTTCTTTCCAATATTGATATTTGAAAGGTCCGGTGCCTACAGGATGTCGCCCAAACTCAGTTCCGTAGAAATCGACGGCTTCATGAGGAACGACAGAAGCGTATGTCATCGACAATATTCCGAGAAAAGCGGGAAAAGGCTGTGCAAGTTCTATCTTTAATATTGTATCGTTAATTGCTTCAAATGCATAATTTGGCTGTTGGCTATTGGCTGTTGGCTGTTGGCTCTTATCGACATTAGCAAAGATCCAGCTGCCAGACGAGTTGAGTTTCCTATCCAAAACACGATTGAAAGAATACACGAAATCCTGAGCAGTGACTTTTCGAGTAGACGCATGCCCAATGTCTGTTGTCTTTAAAAAACATTCGTCTTCATGGAAATAAACATCGTCTCTTAACACAAAGGTGTAGGTCATTCCGTCGTCGCTGATATTCCACGACTTAGCTATTGCAGGCACTACATTCATCTCGTCATCGAAGGCGACAAGCCCGTTGAAAATCTGATTACACGCCCAGATGTGAGGAAGGTCTTTGGCATAGATCGGGTCTAATGTCAATATTCCCGCCGACTCGTTATATTTAAAAATTTTTAAGTCTTCATCATGAGAATTATCTCTTCCGCAAGAGGAGAAAAGAAGAATTAACAATGTACAATGTAGAATTAACAATTGAAAATTGTGGTTTATAGCACTTTTAGACATTAGACTTTTAACTTTAGACATCATTTACACTCTATCACAATTTCATTATTTATAGTATAATCGTAGTCTTCATCGTAAATCGTTGCAACACAATCTCTGCTGTAAGAGTATTTCTTCTTTTCTCCTGGAGTGATAGTGTCAAGCACCGATGAATTGCCTTCGACGAATTCGCTCGAGACAAGATATTCAATCTTTTTTGCATCGACAGACTTTATCGTAAACATAGGTAAAGTTGGATACTTGTAATTTGCTTTATCGAATTTCACCAAGGTCTTATCTGAAACTATATATTCTCCGATTTTAGCTTTCATCAGGCTGATGACTTGATTATTATAATCGAATCCGCTCATTTCTATCTTGATAAGGAGTAACGGTATTGAGATATTCACCTTTCTGATGGTATCCATCAGTAGATTGTTATCTTTCCATTCTGCTTTAAAACTTCCGCCATCGGCAAAAGTAAATATTCCTTCACCGTTTCTATCTCCAGATTTCCATTGACATTCCAGCACATCACCATTTTCGTATTTCCAAATGCCATAACCCTCACGCTTATCGTTCAACCAATCTCCTTCGTACATCTTATCTTTATTTCTTCCATACCAGCAAATTCCCTTACCACAACGTTTGTCATCTTTCCACTCGCCTTCGTATCTCTCCGGAGGAAATGTTCCTTTATCCCAACTCAAGGTATATTCACCAAAGCCATGACGCTGACCATCTTTCCATTCGCCATTATAAGTCATATATGTAACATTACTATAATTCGTCAGCTTTCCTTTTCCGTTTGGCAAGTCATTCTCCCAGTCGCCACAATACTCCATCACACCATTACCATTTTGATAATATTCCATCTTACCTTGTCCCGATTTCACGCCATTCTTCCAATGACCTCTATATCGCTTATACGATACCAGATATTCCTGCCATTGGCTATATGCTTGTTCCTTGAACTTCATTACGCCAGTACCATGAGGTAATCCTTGCTCATTCACTTCGCCTTCGTAACAATCACCATTAGGATAATTAATTATAGTTTTCATAATCTTTTATGTTATATCAATTCACCTACAAAGGTAACAAAACTATATTAATTCATCAATACGCAAATAAAAAAATCCGAGAAAATTCTTCTCTGACAAATTTTAAACAAAAAAATCATTCTCAATATTATTTGCATCATTTTTTTATGTAATCATGGCATCGGATTCCAAATCTGCATAAAAAAATATAATCACTTCTTTATAGTGAAAATGTCTCTCAGTTCTTTATTACTCAACTTCCCTATCCAGTTTTCTCCCGACGAAACCGTCATCTCAGCAAGTTCTTTCTTGTCTTGTATCATTGCGTTGATACGTTCTTCGAAAGTATTTCTCGTTATGAAACGATGAACCATCACATTCTGATGTTGACCTATACGATATGCTCTGTCTGTAGCTTGCGCCTCGACAGCAGGATTCCACCACAAATCGTAGTGAATCACATGAGTTGCGGCTGTAAGGTTAAGGCCAGTACCTGCTGCTTTCAACGAAAGTATAAATATCCTTTCATGTCTCTCATTTTGAAAACGGTCAACCATATTCTGACGCTGCTTCACCGAACATCCTCCATGCAGAAACAAAGGTTTCTCTCCAATAACATTAGCAACAACACGCTGCAATATATCTCCCATCTCCTTAAATTGAGTAAAGACCAACACTTTCTGTTCACTTTCCACAATACTGCGCAACATATCAAGCACGAGCAACATCTTGCCAGAATGTTCTGGTGTCAGATCTCCATTCTTAAGAAACAAAGCCGGATGATTACAAATCTGTTTCAATGCCAATATCATCTGCAAGACAAGTCCTTGACGTTTGAACATTGACTGGTTATCAGTCTCAACAACGCCTTCTATCTCTTTCATAGCTTCGTTAAGAGTCTGTTCATACAAGGAAAGTTGTCGTTCACTCAATATAGCCGACACATTCTGTTCTATCTTATCAGGAAGGTCACTGATGATACTCTTATCAGTCTTTAAACGTCTCATCATGAAAGGAGCCGTAATCTTACGAAACTGCTCAGCTACATACTTATCTCCGTTGTCTTGAATAGGTTTTGAGAAATTCTGTTGAAAATAACCGATATTTCCCAGATAACCTTTATTTACGAAGTCCATTATCGACCAGAATTCCGAGAGTCTGTTTTCTACAGGCGTACCGCTCATCGCTATACGCATTGCTGATGGCAGACTTTTAACAGCCTTACTTTGCGCAGTATCAGCATTCTTGATATTCTGTGCCTCGTCAATGACGGCGAGTTCCCATTTCTTCTTTTTCAGAACATCTATATCTGAACGGACAACGCCGTATGTCGTCAATAAAATATCTGACTCAAAAGACTTTATGTCGCGCTGTGGTCCGTGGTAAACAAAACACGTCAGTTTTGGCGCGAAACGTTCCAATTCCGACTTCCAATTCATAATCAGTCCCGTCGGCACTACGATGATGACGGATTTGTTTTCCAACAATCCATCATCTTTTATCTTCTGTAACAAAGTTATGACTTGCAATGTCTTTCCCAATCCCATATCATCTGCAATAATGCTTCCGAAACCGATCTTCATATTCTTATACATCCACGAATAACCTCGTTTCTGGTAAGGTCGTAAGATAGCGTTTATAGAATCAGGAACAGCAACTTCTTCTTGCTTACTCATCACCTCAATCATCGAACGCACTTCATCGGTAAGTTCGACTCTATTTCTATCGTAACTCTCAGACAAAGCAGCCATCATAATCTGACTTTTGCTGAGACCTTTATCTGAAGAGAACATCTTGCGCAGACGTTCCAAATCGTTTTCATCAACATATATATAACTGTTTCTGAAACGAATGAGACCTTCAGCTTTGTCGAGTAATTTAATAAAATCTTCTTCCGACATAAGTTCATCACCAAGCGCAACCTGCCAGTCGAAATCGAACAGATCATCGAGACGAATGAAACTCTTCGAACTCGTTTTCTTCTTGGAAATCTTCACACTCGGTCGTGGTCGCAACAGATTTTGCAACGAATTAGGCAACATCACCTTAACACCTAAGAGACGTACTATAGGAATCACATCAACGAGAAATGGTGCAAAAGATTTCAAATCATAACTGATAGGATTCTTACCCTTTTCATTGATATATTTATCCAAACCTGCGACCATCGATGAAAGCAAAGAAAACTCTTTCAATATCGAAAAACGCTCAATCTCATATCTTTTTTCGTCAAAAACATTTTTCAACATGACTGTCTCACCATCATAATCTATTGCCAAGTCAAGACTAAATATCTCGTCATGTTCCGATATTCGCAGGGTAGGTTTATATCGAGATGCTGTGATGAAGAACTTCTCAAGCCACACTTTGATATTGGCTGGGATCTCATTTTCAGAAACATCATCAAATTTAAATGACTTTCCATTAAAGAAAAGAGCCGTAACCTTGTCGTTATACTTCTCTAAAAGATAAGGAATTATACACGTAATTATACATGACAAAAGGTGCTCACCTGATTTTTCTACCGGAAAGAAACTCTTTTTTCTCGAGAACTTCGACAAAAGCAAATCGGACGGGACTGTCTTTTCCAAACAATTAAGTACACTTCTCACCTCTTGATTCAAAACAGACGGCAGCCATCTAACAGCATATTTATTTTTCTGCAACATAATGATTTGCGGCACTACGCATGAATTACACAAAAGATGCAAGGCGACGCTCACCAATTGATAAAAAGCTGAAACAGAATTATCGTAATCCGACAGATAATCAGGATTGATATTCATGACAGCAGCCACAAGTTCCTCAAAACAACAGAAATCTCTTTCATCATCTTCTTCGTTATAAGTCAGAGAGTAACCAAGTTCAAAATTTGAGTCTATACAAAACTGTATCTTATCGCTTTTAAAAATATTCTTCGGACTTACTTTAAGTATTTCGCCCAACGTACATTTACCGTTCAATACTCTTCCTATCTTGCGAGATATTGTATTGATATTCTGCTGATAGAGTTTCTGGAAATCTTTAAATGGATAGAAAGGAGGATTTTTGGACAGAAGACCACAAAGCATATCGCCGTTATCTCTAATACCGGACATATCAATACGTTGGAAACAAGACACATCATCTGACTTATCTTCTTTTTCCAACAGCAGAGAAAAAAACTCCGGTATCTCATTCATGCTATCAGAATCAAAGCTCACTCCTCTCTTAGCGAGTTCCTTTTTAAAATCAACTCCATGCAATTCAAAGATAATAAACGGATTGTTATCAATCTGAAGACTCATCATATATATGACAGCGGCTAAATGTTTACAAGGCACTGCCCAGTCGGGACATGAACAATCCATATCCAAATCTTTCCATGTCTTTGGAAAAATCTGCATTTCAAGAGTTCTACATATATCCATTATCTGAGGATTCAGCTCACGATTAAGCAGTTGCGACAGAATCACAGGATATTCAAGGATTTTATCAATCAAAGAATCTATCTGTTGCTGAGTGAATTTCTGAATCGCCACCACAACCTTATACGGTGTCACTCTCGAGCCTTTGACCTTAGCTCTTATTATATTGTCATTTATCTCAATCTTACTGACAGCACCTTTTGCCGCATAGTTTCTTCCACGAGGAAGTCTATTATCAAAATCTATATTAGACAAAGAGTTAAGCCATTGTTCTCCCCACCATGTCATTCCAAAATGAATAGCCATTTTTTATTTTCAAAGATAAGATATTTTTATAATTGACAGAATTTAGCGCAAAAAAATTCATAAATCATTTGCAAAGCAATTTATAGAAATCCCCTTAATAAAGATTGTTATCAAATCTGTAGCCATCATTTATTCTGTATAATTACAAAGCCACTCCGATGCTTTAACGACTTTAATCTTATGTTCTCCAACATCCAATATTTCATTCTCACCTTCTAAACATACTAATGTAAGACGCTCACACTTTGTCAGTTGAGCACCTTTAATAAGACCATCTATCTCTCTTTTATACAATTTCTTATTACTTTTATCCATCATATAAGTAACCTGTATCAATTCCAATATACGCGAGCCTTCATAAATTACGAAATCTACTTCAAAAAGATTTGTCTTACGCAGATAATATATCTGCTGATATTCCGAATTTATACGACGCAGCAATTCAAGATAGACCGCATTTTCCAATCTCCACCCCAAATTCTGCGACATAACAACATCTTCCCTATCCGAAATAAACGCCATATCAGTCACATAACTCTTTTTACTTAGCAATCTGTCCGACGATTTTGTAGAAAACTTTGAGACTGTACGTAACAGAAAGGCTTCATTCAAATATGACACATAATTCTTGACCGTATGCACCGAACCTATATCAAATTGCCTTTGAATCACATTATAGGAAATTTCCTGACAATTCTTATCTATCAGATTATTTGCGATTTCCCACAACGTTTGAGTACGATTTATCTTATATCTTCTGCATATATCTTTCTGTATGATTGCGGACAAGAGTGACATGACATATTCTTTCTTTTCTTCACCATCGATAATTTCCGGAAATCCTCCACACGACAAATATTCGTCTAAAGCTCTTTGTCTCAACGCTTTCGACTTTGTACTTGCAGAACTGACATCCACACCTTTAGCCACACAAAAATCAACGAACGAGAATGGATATAAGGATATTTGATTGTAACGACCTGTCAGATGAGTCGCCAACTCACCGCTTAACAAATTAGCGTTCGAACCCGTAAGCACCACTTTCATTCCACCCCGCATAATACGATTAACAAACAGATGCCAGCCTTCAACATTCTGTATCTCATCTAACAGAAGACAATCAAAATCACCATAGATACGATATAATGTCTCCATCACACTATTCATTTCATCTATTTTAAAATGCATTAGCCGTTCATCATCGAAGTTTACATAAGCAAAATTGATATTGCTTTCAATCAGCACTTTCTTACATATTGTTGATTTCCCACAACGTCTCACTCCGATAACCACCTGTGCACGTTTACTTTTCAAATTAAACAGAGACTCTTCTCTACGAGTTATCAACAAAGAAACATCCGTATTTTGAAGTTCTTCTTTCTGATCTGACAATATCGTTAATAAATCTAACATATTCTTTTATTTTAGCAAAATTCACTACAAAGATAAACAAACAATTCTTCCAACTGCACAAAATTACATAAAAACATCCACCAAACTGCACAAAATTACAAAATATAACACTCCTAAATGCACAAATAAACATCTAAAAATACATGGGGACTTCTATAAATTCCACGTTTTAATAAATTTTGAAAATGACAGTTAAAACTTCTCAATAAAAATTCATAAATCATTTGCAAAGCATTTTGCGGATTTTTATATAATCATGGCATAAGATTACAAATCTGCATAAAAAATTTAACTTAATAAAGATTGTTATTAAATCTGTAGCAGTCATCTACTCTGGTGATTTCGAGAATACAAGCTCCGACATCAAATTACTTAATTATAATCATTTAGGAGATATTTTATAAGATAAAAAATAATTATATTTTATTTTTACGATTGAATGTTTTAATAATTATATTTGCATCATCGAAATTAGTAGTAATCAAAATATAATCACGAAACAGAAATAACGTAAGAACTGACATATTATAATTGATAGCATTTGTAGCTGTCCTTGACTCTCAATTTCCACAATCGTCCTCGTTATGAGGACAAACACATCAAGGCCAAGTTACCAAATGCCGTATCTATTACGGCGTGGAATAACTTGTTTAGATGTGTGGGCGTGGAAACCCGAGAGTCAGGCAAGGAATAGGTTCCACGCTGTTTTTTTTATATCACCAAGAATTCAAACGTCTAACTTTAAAAATAAAAAAAGATGAAAATCAGAAATGTAATTTTACTAACAGCCATAGCGTTATGTTTGTCTATGGCATCGTGCGTACCCGTAAGGAATGTGTCAAGAATCAGTTACCAATCCATCAGGACGACATTCGCTCAACCCGACAAAGAGCACCCAATTCCTGAAGAGGCGGAAATTGTTCTTATGTATGATATTTCCGACAAAGGAGATATCAACGTCATTGTCTATAACAAAACCGATGAAATAATGACCATCGACCAGACAAAATCATTCTTCGTGTCTTCAAGCGGCAAATCACAGTCTTATTTCGACCCTGTTGTCAAGACAATTTCACAGACAAACATCTCAACCACAACTGGTGGTGTTTCTGTCAATTTAGGCTCTGTTGCAAAGTCTTTAGGCGTTGGAGGTGCAGCCGGTTCTTTACTCTCCGGCGTCAATGTCGGAGGATCAACAACAGGTGGCACATCCGTAACTGAAATAACGCAAGTGGCTGACCAACCAACTGTTGACATAGCACCGAAAAGCTATGCAGCCATGTCGAAGACATTCAACGAGCCAAAGATTGGAAGAGACGTGACAAGCACCAAATTAGAGATGACAGAAAAAGACTCGCACTGCAAATTCAGTTTCTGCATAACATATTCTGTTGACGGTGGCGATAATTACAAAAAATTAGTGACTGACTTCTACTCAAATTCCAGCATCGTAGTGCCAGTTTCTAAAAACGAAGAGCTTAATAACGCTTTAAGAGAAATCTATAAAATGAAAACCGATGCTATTTATGAACCTTTCTGGCAACTTATATTTGATGATAATGTAAAATTTGGCCGAATCCATACATCTGGTGTATTATTCGATTTTCAATAAATTAAAATTGGAGTATTATGAAAAGAATTATTAAGATATTTTTTATTGCGATAATAGTTATTACAGCAAGTAGTTGTAGCAGCACAAAAGAGATTTGTATTACAGGAAAGCCTGAAGTTGAGATTTATTCCCAATATATGGAAAAAATCGCCGAGATAGCAAGTGATGGAAAAGCTTCTGTATCATTACCAAGAGAAAGTAATGTCAATCGCATAATGTTTTCACACGAAAAAGACAGTGACTTATATATCCCATTCGCCTTAAATTTTGAAGAACATAAATTTGGCGAGAACAAACGTGCGATAGGGTTTTTATGTACTTTACCTCTAACCTTTTTAAGTCCGTTTTACTGGATGGTTATATTTCAAGATACGCAAAGCAGGCATGAATTTCAATACCTTCCAGAACAAGCAACAAACCAAGACATTGTATTCACGCCTCTCAAGCAGACAGCGGAATATAAGACATTGGATAAGTCCTCCCAAAACATTTCTAAATCAAAGGCAAACACCGAAAGACGCAGATTCAGCAGCGGCAGTTCCCACAACAATAACGACCCGATGTCGGTAATTACAGGAAGATATTCTGGCAAAGGCGAATTGTTAGACGGAAGTGATGTTATTGAAGAATACACAGATTTAAGTATCGTCATAAAAAAGAAAAGCGAGAACACTGTGAGCGTTGAAGTCTTAGCTTCTGACGGATATTCATATTTTGATGAAGAAATGATATATTCCGTCAATAGACAAGATAATCAATATGTTCTAAAACAGAAAGGCAGCAACTCACGCATTGTCATTAAAAACGGCAATCTGTCATATACCAACCATAACATCAATGACGGGGAAACAGTCTTTACTTTGAAGATAACAGCTGATAAATAAACACATTAATAAATCCGCAAGAAATTATTACTCTTGCGGATTTTTATGTAATCATGGCATCGGATTCCAAAATCAAATGTCAAAGCTCATTTATCCTTTCCAAGAGAAAATCTTCTATATTTATATACAATACTCCTTTCTCATCACGCCAAGGCAAAATATTGTCACGAACCACAACAATTTTTGCATACGAATCGTCAATCTTATTCAAAGAATTAACTTCCTGCCTACGTTTATCTTCGTCAGAAACTGTAAGAGCAGACTGTATATAATATCGTTTTTCCGTTTTATTTACGACAAAATCAACTTCCAATTGTGTTCGTACCTTTTTGCCACTATCATCTTTATGGTTATATTCAACGACACCGACATCAACATTAAATCCTCTAGCAATGAGTTCGTTATAAATAATATTCTCCATAATATGATTTTCTTCTTGTTGACGGAAGTTCAAACGTGCATTTCTTAAACCGATGTCAGTAAAATAATATTTCAGCGGAGTATCGATATATGAACGACCTTTTATATCATAACGATATGATTTACTTATAATATAAGCGTCGATAAAACAATCCAAATAGGAGGAAATTGTTTCATTTTTCACCTTCAATCCTTTTACAGACTTGAATGTATTTGACAATCGTGTCGGGTTTGACAACGAACCTACAGCAGATGCAACCACATTAAGCAATTCGTCGAGAACCTCAACATTAGCTCGTAACTTATTTCGTTCTATCACATCTTTTATATATGTCAGACGGAATAAATCCTGCAAATACTTCGATTTCTCTTCATGCGTATTTTTATACAAAACGTATGGCATTCCTCCGTAGGTCATAAACTCGCGCCAAGCATTACGTTTGTCATTATGATATGCTGCATAAAACTCATCGTACGTGAGAGGCGTGATGTGAATTTCCTCACCTCGGTCTCGAAAAGCCGTTGCAACATCAGACGAAAGCATTTTAGAATTACTACCTGTAACATAGACATCAACATTTGACAAGCTCTTCAAACCTAAGAGAACATCAACAAAAGTTATTTTAGAACCAGATTCTTTTGGCAGATAAGGATTATCTATAGGCTCAACCATCTGAATTTCATCCAACATGATGTAATAATCAGTTCCAGTATCGGCTACTTTTTCTCGAAGATAGGTTCCCAACTCCAATGGATTACGATAACGTGCATTGATATCGTTGTCCAATTCAAGAGTTATAATCTGTTCAGGAAGAATGCCATCTTGCAAAAGATAATCTCGATAAAGCACACCAAGCAAGTACGATTTGCCACAACGTCTAACTCCTGTGATTATTTTTATCTGACCATTTTTGCGACTATTGACGAGTCTCTGAAGATACCTTTTTCGTTCTATTCTCATATCATAAAGGGTATTTTTGCGGTTATCCGCACTTTTACCCTGCAAATATAAAAATAAGATTTAATTGTCTTATAACTAAAATCAAATATTATTTTAATTATGTAGAATATCGCATTGATTTTTATGTAATCATGGCATAAGATTACAAATCTGCATAAAAAAATCCCGAGACTTCGTTAATCCCGGGATTTAAAATGTTTTTCTACTCGAATTTTATTTCTCTTTAGCGGATTCTAATTTAGTCCTGGCTGC
Source organism: Bacteroidales bacterium (assembly GCA_045591245.1). Taxonomy (GTDB): domain Bacteria; phylum Bacteroidota; class Bacteroidia; order Bacteroidales; family F082; genus Limimorpha. The sequence goes on along the minus strand of JAZNSO010000028.1, from coordinate 644 downwards.
TTCAAGTCTTTTGTTGGCTGCTTCAAGTTCTTGTTCCTGTTCTTTTCTCATCTCAGCTGTTCTGACCGACGGCTTCGAAAGTCGTTTCTGTTCCTGATAAAAAGCCTTGGTTTCTAACTTAGTAGCTTGATAATTAGCTTTATCAATCTGACGTTGGAGCTTAGCACTTTCCTTCATATCGCGGAAAGCTCTTTTTAAGAAATTGTCTTTCTTCTCTTCATTGACTTCTTGCGCATTCAACGCAACGCTACTGCCTATCAATAATGTAGCAACACCTATAATCTTATTTATATTCTTCATTGTTAATTGTTAACTGTTAATTGTTAATTGTTAATTGTTAATTGTTAATTTATTCTTCTTTATCTAAAAATTTCTCGACGAATTTATCTTCAATATTCTTATAAGTATTCACAACACCATCCTCGATAGTTTTATACGTATTGACGACACCGTCTTCAATTTTCTTATAAGCGCCGACAACTTTATCTTCCATCTTGGTTTTCTTTAAGGGGACATCTATAAATTCCACGTATCAAATATTTTTGTTTAATACAAGATAAACTTTTTCGAGATTTATGTTTCTCTTTGGAATCTTTTCGTCTTTCTTTCAATCACATAGCTCGCTATGCTCTTTCAAGAAATAC
>JAZNSO010000027.1:0-11265 GCA_045591245.1 Bacteroidales bacterium | reverse complement strand
TGGCAAAGGAGTTTGCGGCACTGCATGGAAAGAAGGCAAGACTATAGTTGTTGATGACGTACATGAATTTCCAGGACATATAGCTTGCAGCAGTGCATCAAAAAGCGAGATAGTCGTGCCGATATTCAAAGACAATCAAGTTGTTGCCGTTTTAGACATCGACAGCGAAAAGTTCGCTACCTTTGATAATATCGATAAGGAATGGCTAGAGAAAATCATTAACCTCGTGCAACCATCAATATCTTGATTTCATTCCTCCGCAATAAAGAACTCCGGTTGTTTTGGAGAAGCAAAAGTCTGCTCTATCATTGCTATATGTGAGTGATAATCAGGGTCGATGAAAGCGATAGCTTCCGTTGGACAACTCAGACGGCAGGCTTGGCATTTGATACAGATGCCACTAAACACAGGAACTCCTCCGTCGAGTTCGATGCTTCCCATTGGGCATAGTTCCAAACATTTACCGCAGCGAGTGCAACGCTCTGAATCGCAAGATGGTTTCGCTTTAAGAAAACTAGCAGGAGCGTTTGTAGTTTTAAGCGGAGTATAGTATTTGTCGGGATGAGACTCACCAGGAACTTTAAGAGACGAAATTTTATCATCAGAAGACGACAATATTTTTTCAGAGACCTTAGTCGCAAAGTCTTCAAGAGCAGAGACATCATCTTCATTAGGCCGCGACGCTCCGAGAGTGTCGCTGAACACATGACGTGTCACCATAGCGGCAGCACCAATAGGTCTCATTCCACCATCTTCCATCAAACCAACCAATTCCGCCAAAGCATTATCGTAGGCTCGATTTCCAAAAGTAACAAGCGCAACAGAAAGATTTCCATTACCATGTAAAGCATTACGTACATAATCTAACGTCTTGTTTGGTATACGTCCCGCATAGACAGGTGTCGCCCAAACAACAACATCTCCCGCATCAAATACCGGCATCACCTCGCGTTCCCTCGGCAATGTATACGAATGATATTCCACTTCGGCACATAATTTTTTTGACATCGATTCAGCAAGATGTTTCGCCACTTGCAACGTCCCTCCAGTTGGACTGAAATAACAAACATTAATCTTTGACATAGTTCCCTGTTCCTCTTTACAATAACTTAAATTCCATATAATTAGAATACTACAAAAATACTCTTTTACTTTGATATACAAATGATGATAATTAAAAAAAACATTTGGATTTTTGAAATTAAATTACAAACTTTGAAGTGTGAAATATAACGATAAACTATATGAAGAAATATCTGCTACTATCTTTTATATTATTGATTCTTAATATAAACATCTTTGCTCAAAACAACATCTCCTTAATAAAAGGGAAAGTCTCTGATGAAAATGATCTTGCTTTACCTTACGTCTCAGTGGCTGTTTATCATGACAATAAGATTATAACAGGAACAATTACCAATGATGACGGTGTTTTTACCTTGAAAGTACAGCGGTCTGATAAAGAAATATTTCTCACTTTTGATTTCGTCGGTTATGTCAAAGAAGAGATGAGACTGATTCCCGACAAAGCGACTTTCGACATCGGAGATATTATATTGAAAGAGAATGTCGTTATGCTCGACGACGTTGTAGTTTCATCGACGGCTGTCTCGCATAAATCTACTGTAGAACATACAACGATCAATGCATCTGCAAACATGGCTTCATCTAAAGGCAGCGCTCTTGACATCCTCAGCACTTCTTCTTCCGTATCTATACAAAACGAAGAAATTTCAATCCGTGGCAACAAAAACATACTTGTGCTGATGGACGGAATACCTACGACCATCACCGATTTATCGACAATACCAGCCGCCAATATCAAAAGCATCGATGTCATCACAAACCCTGATGCTTCTTACAACTCTGAAGGAACAGGTGGGATTATCAATATCATAATGAAGAAGGAAAGCGCGAAAGGATTCAGCGGAGCGGCAGCGGCAAACTACGGTTTCAACCATTTCGTTACCGGAAACGCCGCCTTTTCATATAACGGCAGAAAGACTTCTTATCGTTTCAACTACAACACAAAATATGAAGACGATGTCATAAACAGCTCACTTTATCGTTTCATGAAAGAATCGGGAAATATCATTAAACAGCAGATGATTTCTGACAGATATACCTTTAACAATAACGTAAGTCTTGGCGCCGATTTCAGAATCAACAAGAAAAACACGTTGACTTTGGATTTTAGATATATGTCGCCCAAGCTTAATGTAAAACAAAATTTACATAACATAATAGAGATAAGCGATGTCGTCGAAGAGGAAAATCGGCACAATGACGTGACATGGAACAGGGATAACATTGAAGCTGTTATAATGTTCCGTCATATCATAAAACCGGATGTCTCCGACATTTCATTCAGAGGTTCTGTTTCAAAGATATGGGGAAGACGACCTTCCTATTATCATGTTGGCGATATTCTTCAAAATTATTCTAACTCAGGCGGAAGTCCTTTCATAACAAACTTTCAGGCAGACTACAAACAAAAACTCGACAAAGGTTCATTGAGTGCGGGATTGAAGATAACCTATCGCAGCAATGACATTTATCACGATTTTTATTCATGGGAAAATGGAGAATGGATTTACTCACAATCATTCAGTAACGACCTTTTGCATACGGAGATGATACCTGCCGCATATATTATGTTTTCTTCAAAAAATATCGGGAAGTTCAGTTTTAAGGCAGGATTGAGAGGCGAATACAGCATCGTGACTTTAGACAGCCGACATGAAAATATTAAAAGCGAAGATGACGACATCTTTGTTGCGCCAAGTCTTTCAGGAACATATAAGTTATCAGACAAACAAGATTTGTCACTTGCCTTCTCTCGAAGAATAGGACGTCCGACTTATCCGCAGCTGAACCCTTATATGAGCATGATAGATGCCATGACATACGAACAAGGCAATATGTATCTGCATCCCGAAAAGACATCGAAATTAGATCTTACCTATAATGTTAAAGGAGAGAGATTCAATATCTTTGCTGACGCATATCTGAATTATACCACCGACTATATTTCACAAATAACAAAAGTGGTTGATGGTTTGCTTTTAACGACTTACATAAATTCGGCTTACGATATTAAGAGCGGATTTGATGTCTCAATAAAAGTTTTACCATCGAAATGGATGACAGCAACATTGAGTTCTAACACCTTTTATGTAAAGACCTGCGGACAATTAAAAGAAAGCGACTACGACTTCAACATAATAGACATTGATAATGAAGGCTGGTCGAACAGCTCCAACATCATGCTTGATTTTATTCCGAGGAAGACGACGAGTTTGCAGGTACAATATTTCATCATGACACCTCAATATTATCCTCAACTCACCACATCGTTTACGCATAAGATGAATGTTGGGGTGAAGCAGAAACTACTGAAAGGAACCTTGACATTATCGATGCTTGTCACCGATGTTTTTGACACCTACAAATGGGAAGTACATTCTTTCAACAGATTATACGATTTGACAAATACAAGCAAGCAGAAAAGCAGGATGTTATGGTTAGGAATTTCGTACAACTTCAATTCTTACAAACAGAACAAAGCAGAGAAATCGGGAGATTCTGAAAGGAATCTGATTAAGTTTGGTTTATAAAGAGATCTGAAGTGAACACCAAAACAAAAAAAGCAGCCTCGTCAGCTGCTTTCGTCTTCTTAATATTCATCTTCGTGGAAGAAGAAATCGTCTTTTGTTGGATAGTCTGGCCAAATATCTTCTATTCTTTCATATATTTCGCCTTCGTCTTCTATCTCGTTAAGATTTTCCACTACTTCTTGTGGCAGTCCCACTCTCGTTGCCCATTCCAACAATTCATCCTTCGTTGCTGGCCATGGTGCGTCTTCCATCTTTGATGCTAATTCTAATGTCCAATACATATCTTTATGGTTTTAAAATTCGGGCGCAAAATTACTATTTATATATAAAAAGTCAAGTGTTTTTTGCAAAATATTTTTAAAAAAATTATCTAATTGGTTTCCAAGGTTTTTCAACAATACCAGCTTTTTTCATAAAATACCTCGACAAGACGAAAAAATAGTCGGAAAGTCGATTGACGAACCTTCTCAAAATATCGTCAACCTCATATTCCACACCCATTTCCACAAGTCGGCGTTCAGCTCTGCGACACACTGTTCGGCACACATGCGACCTTGATGCCAAGATGTTACCTCCTGGTACGATCAGACTCTTCAGAGGCTCCAATTGCGCATTGATCGCGTCAATTTCCGACTCTAAGAACAAAACATCGTCGTCTGTCAGATGAGGAATATATTTGACTATTGGCTGTTGGCTATTGGCTGTTGTCTCCAATGCGAGACATGATTCCAAAATCAAAAGACAGCTCTGTATCCTGTCCATAACTTCAATCTGATGCGGATCAACACCATCTGAATCACTTAACACTGCTACAAACGCACTCAGTTCGTCAAAAGTGCCGTATGCCTCCAAACGGACATCGTTTTTGCTGACACGCGTTCCACCTATCAATGAGGTCGTGCCTTTATCTCCTGTTTTTGTATATGTTTTCATCTTTAGTTTATTGTTTAAAGTTAATAGTGTATAGTAGTTTCAAAGTTTAAAGTCGAGAGTTTTAAGTTTATTAAAGTTCAACTATCTTTATTCAAAATCCCAAAGTTCCAAAGTTCTAAAATTTTAATATAAAGTGTTGAATCTCTTTTCTTTTCATCCTAAAAAGAAGTCCGAAACGATAGCAGTCGATACTTAATGTTATCTCATTGCCATTTACCATCTTGTTCCATTCTCTTTCATTTCTTTTTGAACGATGAATATCATATTTTATAATACACTCATCATCTTCAAGAAAAACATCTTTCTTTGACAACAAAAAAGAATTCAATTTATTGTTCAACTCATCTCTCCAGTTTTCATGAGTCATCTTATCCAATACTTCTTCATAAAAATTAAAGACGAAAGGAGAATGCAATCTGAATTTCCCTTGCGCCTTTAATCTATATTTTATGTAGGAAAAAATCATATTAATAATGTACAATTAACAATTTACAATGTAGAATTAACAGTGTACAATATTCCTCGTTTAGACATACGTCCGTATGTCTTTACAAGAAATTAAATCATAATTGTAAATTGTGCATTGTTAATTGTTAATTATTTCACGTTTTCTACGGCCTTAATCTCCGGAAGAATGCTCTTGATAGTCTTCTCTATTCCGTTTTTAAGCGTTCTTGAACTATGAGGACAATTGCCGCAAGCACCCGTAAGTTCCACCAGAACAACCATATCATCTGTCAGGTCAACGAATTCTACGCCGCCTCCATCTGCTGCGAGATATGGTTTAACTTGAACAAGTATATTCTTTATTTTCTGTATTAATTCTTGTTTTTCCATAATCAGAACATTTCAACGATTTTCCTTGCTAATTTCTCAAATGCTGCTGCCACAGGTGATAATCCATTGAATGAGAACGGAGTTCCTTTGTCGTTGGCTTCAGAGATATTTTCATCTATAGGAATCTGTGCCAAAAGCGGGAGATCCAATTCCTTAGCGAAGACGTTGCCTGTATTTTTTCCGAAGATATAATATTTCTTTTCTGGCATATCTGATGGTGTGAAATAGGCCATATTTTCAACTAATCCCAAGATTGGAACATTGACACCTTCATGGCGGAACATATTGGCTGCACGACGAACATCGGCGAGAGCAACTCTCTGAGGTGTTGTCACGATGACTGAACCTGACAATGTAAAGTTCTGAGCAAGACAAAGTTGGATGTCGCCTGTTCCTGGAGGCATATCGACGACCAAGAAATCGAGTTCGCCCCAGTCTGTGTCAAGAAGAAGCTGACTTAATGCATTTGATGCCATAGGTCCGCGCCAAATGAGAGGCATTTCCTTATCGACAAGATGTCCGATAGAAAGCATCTTAACACCATATTTCTCAATAGGAATCATATATGATTTACCGTCGCGATCATAACCTAACGGACGAGTTTCCTCGTTTCCGAACAACACCGGAATCGAAGGTCCGTAGATGTCAGCGTCAAGAAGACCGACTTTCATGCCTTGGAGAGCAAGACCTATTGCGAGGTTTACTGCCACTGTCGATTTGCCAACACCGCCTTTGCCTGATGCCACACCTATAATATGTTTCACTTTAGACAACGCATTCTCTTGAGATGCTGCAATGATATCAATTTCTATATCACCAAAAGCACCTTTAAGCATTTGTGTTGCTGTATCAATAAGAATCTGATTCTTCTCGTCATCGACTTTCTCAAACAAAAGACGAAAACGAATCAAGTTTTCTTTTATCTCAATATCGTCAACCATCTTTAAATTGATGATATTGTCGCCTTTAGGAAAATATACGACTTCCTTCAAGACTTCAATAAGTTTTACTTTTTCCGGTACCATATCTAATTTTTAAATTTATTTTTCACAAAAGAATTCTTCAGTCGCCTTGTTAAATCCTTCAGGATCATCAACATGAATCCAATGTCCCGATTCTGGCAAAGTAACCATTTCATAATTCGGGAAATGATGCTTTATCACTTCATAATCCTTGTCGATTATATAATCAGACTGACCGCCTCTAACGAACAAGGTCGGTCCGTCGTAATGATATTTTTCGTCAAAGCCTTTTCCAATCTCAGCGATGTTTTTGGCGATGCCGTCCAAATATGGTTTCCATCTGTAACCATTTTCGTGACTATACGACAAATTCTTCAGCAAGAAAAGAAGAAGACGTCTTTCATAGTTTTCCTTAGCTAATTCTGCTTCTACATCGGAGCGATGTTCAACTTTTGAAAGATCTATTCTTGACATTGCAGAAATGAATCCCACGTGTTCCATAGGATGGTCAAAGGCGCGGGGACTTATATCCAAAACTTCCAGTTTCTCAACCATATCAGGATAATCGAACGCAAGTCGCATTGCTATTTTCCCGCCCATGCTATGACCTAAAAGATAACATTTTGTAATATTCTCTTCATCTATCATCTGCTTGATATCACCTGCCAACACGTCATAATTGAAGACATCGGAATGAGGCGACTGTCCGTGATTTCTCACGTCAGGAACCAAAACATAATATCCCAATTCAGCAAAGCGTTTTCCAAAAAAATCCCAGTTCTCAGAAACACCCAACAAGCCGAAAATCACCACAATAGGTTTATTTTTTGGGTCGCCGTACTTTCTATAAAATAATTGCATAAATTTTAATTGTTACAATTGAAAATACACAATATACGAAAATCTATCAAAATATCACTTTCGTACATTGCAAAATCTTTTTGGCAAAGATAACATTTTTTCTGACTTCTTGATTGACTATATCAAAAATATAATACGCTTATCTTGACGCTGCCGCACAATTTATAGAAATCACCTATAGCAATGATTGTAAAAATACTTTTTTCATTTTGTTGTTAATTTGATTGGTCAATCATAGTTATTTCCATCATACAATCTTAACGATTTTTTACCAATTAAAAATATTTTTTGTTCATTATGATGATTATAAATATTACTTTTGCAAGACAATTTTTTAAACAAAAAATACACAATGAGAATCGTTATACAAAGAGTTTCAGAGGCTTCAGTGAGTGTCGCGGGAGAAGTAATTTCGAAGATTGAAGAAGGAATGTTGGTTTTGTTAGGCATTGAAGACGCCGACACCGAAGAAGATGTCGAATGGCTTTGCAACAAACTGACGAAACTTCGCATCTTCTCTGATGAAAACGATGCAATGAACCTCGACATCAACCAGATTGAAGGTTCATTTCTGGTCGTGAGTCAGTTCACGCTTCACGCCATGACAAAGAAAGGCACCCGCCCGAGTTTCATCAAGGCTGCTCGTCCCGAAAAGGCAATTCCTTTGTACGAAACTTTCTTAAAACAACTCTCGTTCATCTCGGGCCGTCCTGTACAATGCGGCGAGTTCGGTGCCATGATGGAAGTGGCTCTAGTCAACGACGGACCTGTGACGATAATTATGGATACGAAAGATAAGATCTGAGAAATTGAGAATCTGAGAAATTGAGAATCTGAAATTAATATTGAATATTACCAGAAGTTTAAAGTTCAAAGGCATTTGTTCAGAAATCATAATTAAACTTTTTCAATTTTTCAAAGTTTCAGATTCTCAGATTTTAATAATTTATTACTTTTGCAGTATGGAAACAAAAAGACAACAAAAAATATCAAAGCTCCTCATGAAAGAGTTGAGCGAAATCTTTCAAAGAGAAATAAAACCTAAAGGTAATGTGATGATTTCCGTTACAAAAGTTAACGTCACAACAGATATGTCGTACGCACGCGTTTATCTCAGCATCTTCGGACCGAAAATAGAAGACAAGAAGAAAGTGGTCGAAGAAGTCAACAGTATGAAATATGGATTACGCAAGATGTTAGGCGACAGAGTGAGACACCAACTCAGAATAATCCCAGAACTCCAATTCTTTGAAGACGACTCATTGGATTATATCGAAAACATCGATCACCTGCTGAAGGATTAATGTCTAAGTCTAAAGACAAAAATACTTTGACTTTTGTCTTTAGACTTTTAGCTTTTAATTGTTAATTGTCAACCGTAAATTAAATTGAAACTTCCGGCATTCATAGCGCAGCGTTATCTTTTAGCGAAGAAAAGTCACAATCTTATTAACATTATAACATGGATTTCAATAATAAGCATTTGTGTGGCTACTTTCGCTATGATATTCGTCTTGTCTGTCTTCAACGGTTTCAATGTGGTGATTTCCGACATGATTCACCAATTCTCCCCCGACTTAAACGTCAAATCTGTAAAAGGGAAAACTATAAATCTCAACGAGTTCCCTATCGAAAAGATAAAAGGAATCGATGGTGTCGAGTTTGTCTTCCCGACGATAACAGAAGACGTGTTGTTTAAGAATTCCAGCAAACAGCAAATCGGTCAGATTAAAGGAGTCCCCAACGAATACAACGAGATCAAAAGAGTGAGGGGAACCATTTTAAACGATTCGATATTCACTGTCAGCAATAACGAAATTAACTTTGGAATTCCAGGTGTCGGCATAGCTTACTTCCTGGGAATCAATATTTACCAACCATATTCTTCCGTACAGGTATATATTCCCAAACGAGGCAACGCTTCATCTTTCAGTCTTGAAAATAGTTTCAGTAGCTCAAGTCTTGTCGTCAGAAAGATTTTTTCCACCCAGCAGGAAGTTGACGAGCGACTTGTGCTTGCACCCTTCGATTGGCTTTCAGAACTAATGGAATATCAAGGACTTGCCACTGACGTTGAAATATTTATAAAGAATCAGGAATCGATAGTAAACAAGGACTTAAAAAGAATTAAGAAAGAGATAAAGAACATTCTTGGAGACGAGTTTAAGGTTCAGGACCAGTATGAACAGCAGGAGACATTGTATAAGATGATGAAAGCCGAGAAACTTGCTGTTTATCTTATACTTACATTTATTTTAATTATGGCGACTTTCAATATGATTGGAGCGTTGAGCATGCTGATAATCGACAAGAGGAAAGACATCAGTTTGCTCAAGGCTATGGGAGCCGACACCAGTTTGGTAAAGAAAATCTTTATCAACGAAGGACTTTTGGTTTCTGTTGTCGGCGGCATATTGGGATTTTTGTTAGGGATAGCAGCGGTTTTATTACAACAATATTTTGGCATCATCAGACTTGGCAATGGAGAAGGCAATTATATCATCGACGCTTATCCGGTTGCATTAGAAATGGCAGATGTAGTTTTAGTTTTCGTCACGATAACGGTAATTGGAAGCATCGCCTCATTCTTCACAGCTAACAAGTCGATAGAAAAAATGGAAGATGTTTCATTGAATGCGAGATGAGATTTTGTTTCTTAAAAAAAATTAATGTCACAAGATAACTTGCGACATTAATTTATGGTATCTATGCCTATTTATTTAAGGGGATTATTTGATCTCATGGCTGAAATCAACAATAATTTGTTCTCCTTTGTCCAAGTATTCTTGCACCTTATTGCCTGGCATATTAGCAATATTAGGATTCGTGTTAGACACCATTTTTAAAATTGTTGTTTGTCCATCATTACGGCATCCTATAACATTCATATTATAATCAACTTTAAATGAATATTTCTTCTCCAAGTCTATTGTTGGCAATTGTGCTTTAGGTGTCATAACAGCCTTGCAGTAAACTTTATTAGGCACAGTAGGCTCGCCTACACCATAATTAATTTCCATTGTCCAACCATCAAAGCCAACAGTATCACAATTAGCTTCTTCTTCATCTATTCCATAACTTACGATAACATCATAGAAATCAACAACGTCATCAGATTGGATGAATGAATAGTTAACAATTACAGAGTTGAGTTCTGCTGGATCGATGTCTTCTTTGTCGTTACCATCACAGCTTGCGAAAAATGTACATGTTGCCATCAAAAGCAATAATGCAAACAATTTTAATTTTTTCATGATTTTTAAATTTTATTGTTAATAATTTGAAATATTTATTCTTTCTTAACTTTGATACTAGAAGTAACTTCTATAAATTTCACGCTTGAAATCATTTAGGCAATAGAGATATAAGCTTTTCCCTGATTTATGCTTTTTACTGGGATCACCTAAATAAGAAGTCAACTTTGCAACATCTTCGTCAACTCGACAAACTCCTGCACCGACAACTGCTCTGGTCGTTTGTTAAATATCTCGTTAGCAATGATTTCCTGAGATATCAGACTTCTCAATGAATTTCGCATCGTTTTTCTTCTCTGGTTGAAAGCCTGCTTCACGACAGTTACAAACAATTTTTCATCGCAATCCAACTGCGTCACATCGTTGCGTCGCATCCTTATCACAGCCGACTTCACTTTTGGCGGAGGATTGAAGACATTCTCATGAACAGTAAACAGATATTCAATATCATACCAAGCCTGCAACAAAACACTTAATATTCCGTAAGTCTTACTTCCCGGTCCGGCGGCAAGACGCTCAGCGACTTCCTTCTGTATCATGCCGACAACCTCATCAACTTGGTTTCTGTATTTCAAGACCTGAAAGAAAATCTGACTGCTGATATTGTATGGGAAATTACCGATGACGCCTATCTTCTCTGAAGCGAATCTACTCAAATCGGTTTTCAGAAAATCGCCATGGATAAGATGCTCGCCCAACTGAGGAAAAGCGTTCTTCAGATATTCTATCGACTCTGTGTCAATCTCAACGACACGTAATTTCTCTAAATTATCCTCGATGATATATTGCGTCAAGACGCCC
>JAZNSO010000026.1:0-8755 GCA_045591245.1 Bacteroidales bacterium | reverse complement strand
AATACAGTATCCGATGATTATATCAAATATGTACAGTATAAAATAAATCAAAGACCTCGACTAAAACTTAATTTCTCTTCTCCAAAGAAAGCTTTCTTCGATCATTTTTATTAATTTTGCACTTGCTCGTTGAATCTACCCTTATAGTTTTATTCATAAAAATTTTACACAAAAGCACTTTTTTTTATTAAATTTGCAACTTATTATACACATCTATGTTGATATTTATAATTGCAATATTTACAGGGCTTTGCTATGGTTTGTTACTGTATTCTCGGAACAAGAAACAGCATTACGGCAAAGTTACAAACGCAACACTTTGCATATTACGTAGCATCGCTGTGAGTTTGTTGGTATTGCTTTTATTCAACCCTCATTTCAAAAGCAAGGTCAACAAAGTTGAACCGGCTACAATAATCATTGCGCAAGACAATTCCACATCATTGGTATTGACAAAAGATTCCACTTTCTACAAAAACGATTATCCTCCATCACTTGACTCATTGACTAACAGGTTAGAAAAAAAATTCATCGTTGACAAATATCTTTTCGGCAACAAAACAAAGGAATTTGATTCTATTAATTATCAAGATTATTATACAGATTTCAGCGATATTTTAGATAATCTAAAAAAGGATTATTACAAAAAAAATGTCGGTGCCGTCATTCTTTTATCTGATGGCATTTGCAACAAATCATATTTACCAGAACAAACCATCGAATCATATCCATTCCCAATATACACCGTAACCCTAGGAGACACAACAAGTTATCCTGATTTCTATATAAAAAACGTTTATTATAACAGAACATCGCCTTCAAACACGATAATACCGATGAGAATCGTGGCAAGCGCAAGCAATTGCAGAGATAAAAACATGAATATCAGCATTTTTGTCAATAACGAACTCATTGAAGAAAAAGAGATAAATGTAAATTCCAACCGTTTCTCACAAAACATCGATTTTAACATCAATTCCGAATCTGAAGGTGTCAAGCAAATTGACATCAAGATAAATCCAACTGACAACGAATCGATTACAAGCAATAACAGCAAGCGTTTTTTCATTGAAGTTATTGACAAGCAATACAAAGTTTTGTTTTTCGCCAAGTCGCCGCACCCCGATTTAGGAAGTTTGAAAAATATTATTGGCGACCATTTTGAAATTGAGACAATCTTCCACGACGCTGAAATCCCTGATTTGAAGAATTACGACATGATTTTCCTGCATCAGATTCCTTTTTTTGGCATGAGCAACTACAAAAATTTTGAAGATGAATTAAATAAGAACAAAGATATTCCCACTTTCTATATTATTGGGGAATCCACTGACTTCAAGGCATTTAACAATCTTCAGAAATCAATGAAAATCAGTAAAGGTGCTGTAAATAGCCTCCTTGACATAAAACCGCATTACAATCCACATTTCGGACTTTTCAACATTGACAATGAAGTAATTGAAGCAATTAACGGTTTTCCGCCGTTAGTTTTGCCTCATGTCGAATTTTCCTTAAATACCAACCACGACATATTGTTGCAAATGAGCATTAATAATGTTTTAACACAGGCTCCAATGTTAAGTTTTACAACAGACCCTGAAGGCCGCAAATGTGCTTACCTTCTTGGAACGGGCTTATGGCGTTGGAAATTAAACAATTATTACAAAAACGACAACAACGATAATTTCGAAGAGCTATTAACGAAATCTATAAAATATCTTTTGACTGAAAAAGACAAAGAACTCATTATTAATCATGAAGATAGTTATTTAAATAACGAAGCTATAGTTTTCACTGCGGATTTAAAAAATCCGAGTCAGGAATTAACTAACGAACCGAATTTGAGAATAAAAATCACAAACAAGCATACCAAAAACTTTTACGAATACGATTTTTCCAAGAAAAACAAATCATACCTTCTGAATATCAACAGTCTGCCAGAAGGAATATATGAATTCACAGCGCAAGCAGAATTTGGTGGTAAAATATATTGGGAAAACGGCAGTTTCACGGTTGTAAGCATAGGCGCAGAAGCACAAGATTTAGTCGCAAACTCACAAAGAATGCAATTACTATCATCGCTGACAGGCGGCAAAAACTTTAATGCAAAAGAATTAAGTCAACTTGCGGAATCAATAGAGGAAGACGAAAGAATCACATCAATAATGAGAGAAGTGACAAATTATAAAGATTTAATTAATTTAAAATCATTATTTTTTATAATTTTATCACTCATCTCAGTCGAGTGGTTTCTGAGAAAAGCATTCGGAACTTATTAAATTGAAAATAAACAAATTACAACTTGTATTGTAAATAAAAATATAGACAAAATAATAATAACAATTAAAAAAATTTAGAAATGAAAGTAGCAAAAAACACAGTTGTCACAATGACATACGTTTTGCATCGCGAAACAGCTGACGGAGAAATCATCCAAGAAACAACAAAAGAAAACCCATTCCAAGCGATATTTGGACAAGGAATGTTATTGCCTAAATTTGAAGAAAACTTGGACGGTTTAGAACCAGGCGCAACATTCGGATTCGCTTTGACTCCACAAGAAGGCTATGGCGAACACAAAGCTGAAAACGTGTTAGATGTTAACAAAGACATCTTCGTACAAGACGGTGTTTTCAACGAGACAATCTGTCAAGTCGGAGCACAAGTGTGGTTTACAGACAACAACAATCAGCCATTTCCTGGTAAGATTTTAGAAATTGGCGAGACAACAGTAAAAGTTGATTTCAACCCTGAATTAGCAGGCGTTCCATTGTATTTCACAGGAGAAATCTTAGACGTTCGCGAACTCAACGAATCCGACTTCGGTGGCGGATGCGGCGGCGGACATTGTCACAATCAAAGCTGCTGCGACAGCTGCGGCGGCGGATGCGGTGAATAATTATAATTTAAAATATTAAAAGAGAGGTTGTTAGAATCTAACAACCTCTCTTTTTATTCAAATATAAAATCATTTCTTAATAAAACGTCTCACATAACCGCCATTGTTTGTTAATTATCTAATAAAAATACACACCGCTGCTTAAGCCAGAAATATCAACATTACCCGTGACAAACACAGTTTCTATATAAATGTCATCGCCGATTGTATTGTAAATTATTATCTCATCTATATTTTCATCCGAAGCAACAATCATGTTATTTTCCACAGGATTCGGATAAATATCAAAGTCATTTTCATAGTCAGCAACACTTTCAACAACAATCTCTGCACATACCTCATCAGAACGTTCCGATTCAATTTCATTGCGACAACTTGTTACAGTATAGCAATATTCCTTGTTATATTCCTGACAAACATCTGTATAGTTCGATTCTTCAGCATTACCGATATATGTTCCAGCCCAATATATGTTGTAACCAAACGCGTTGTCAACACCGTTTCTACCTCATAATCATATACTTTGAATCAGATAACATCATTTGTATTACCATAAATCATCATAAAAAAACAAGTATCTATCTATGGAACCTCGAACCTCATCACCGCAGAACGCACCTAATAGAAGTTTATTCGATATCGTCGATTTGCACGACAGCAACCATTGTTATATTTGTAGGAAAGAATACGGATCGGGTGTCCAAAAGTTACTATGCGCTTTTAGAGAAAGATAATCATCAGAGCGCAAATCGCCAACAACATCTTACTAAAAAAACATTTTACATTCATATCTTAGAACAGATATACAAAACCAAAAGATGCAATTGTGCGAGTGTTCGCTCCCAACTTAAATTCATTAGACTTTGTAACAACATCGTTGAAAGTTGTAGTCCTTGTGTGCATATAGTTAATACTCAACAAACCAATTTCAGTTGTAAACAAAATATGATTATTGAATTTATATGTCAAACCAGGAATCAGACGAGCTCCAATTGCCAATGTCTTAGCATCATCCATAGGATTAATCACATCACTTATTTTTGTGTGTTTATTAACGATACCTATTGGCAGTTTTGCATCTACATATAACGTAATCTTTTCAAATTTTGCGTATGCATAACGGAAAAAAGGAGCAATGTCATAAGTATGAGAATAATTTTTAACATATTCATTAACAATTACATCACCATTTTCTGGAATATACTTATCATTGTCTTTTACCGAAGCGTATGCATATCCCAAACTAAGACCGAATCCATAACTCTTCCCTGGAATCATATAACCTACAGCAGGTGTAATCACGAAACCATTTTCGACAGGATTATATTCTGTAGTGTGAAAAGGCAACTTATACGATACACTTCCATCCTTATGATAAGCACTAATCGAACCTGCAACAAACAATTGAGCATCTGCAACAAACATCATTACTACAAAAGCAAAAGCAAATAATAATTTCTTCATCTAACGTGGTTTAAAATTAACAAAAAATGACTTTATCTTATACTGAATTTGAATATCATTAGAAACATACAAATTCATAGTACGCAAAAGTAACTATTATTTCATTAAGAAAAACATTATACACAAACTATTTTTATACAGCACCGTCATTGATATAAAATTAATTCTCAGCATTTCTTGAATAGCATAAAATATATTCTACACTCAAGGCACCTCCTTCTTCTGCAATAATATTTGTACATATACAAAGCCGCTTGTGTTTGAAAGGCGTTTTGAAAATACAAGCCACATTTCTTAAAATTTCTTATTATCAGATTATCCTCAGCTTCTATATTTTCCAAGAAACACATCGCTTTCTCCTTGTAACAATCCATCGAATGTGTATAACCATAATGAAACAACATTGGCACAATGGCATTTATCATTACCGAATCAACAGCAGTCTTACCCAAAATTTTCTTC
Organism: Bacteroidales bacterium; assembly: GCA_045591245.1. GTDB lineage: Bacteria > Bacteroidota > Bacteroidia > Bacteroidales > F082 > Limimorpha. Next base: position 3,930 of record JAZNSO010000026.1, on the reverse strand, counting down.
CTTTTCACTTTAGAAACCTTATCAAACTGAAAATGATTATCCCAATAATCACACAATTCAACATTGAATATATCATAAAGATCTTCTATATTGTTAGAATCTCTTATTCTAGAGAACATATTGCCATTTCTTGTAATTATTCTTGACATTTGTGCGATTCTAATAGTGGGAAAATTTGGCGGTCTAAGCCGCAAGAACTTCCAGTTAGACAGAGGCATGACTCTCAAATCAAATTTAGATTTAAGCATACGGAACTCTCTTTTCAGAAGATTAGGATAACCATCTTCGAAATCATTTTCAAGAAAACCAGCGCAACCAAAAAACATAGCATCTACATATAGTTCATTATCAAGATGCTTTAAAATAATATGCAAAGGCAATATTCTTGACAAATACTCGAAAGAATCGTTGTTAACCTTCAATCCAAAATAACGCATCAATCTTTGATAATAAGTCTGTTCCCAATCATAGCAGTTGTTCTTCAACTTGAAATCCAAGTCCTTACATTCACGTTCAAGATGTTCTATCAGCATCCTATCGAACCATGAAACCAAAGTAAGATTCTGGACTCCGCCAACAAATTCGCCACAAGGAATCCAACTCTTCGAAAGCAAAAAACTATTGTAATTATGGAACAAAGACACATCAAACTTACCTTTTATTTCTAGAGTCGGAATTTTAATAGTATCAATGTCATTTTCATAAACGACATGTAAAATCACATTCTTGTAATTATCATCATTCTGATGATTATGCCTAAACCAATCAGAACTTCGCACATGAATTTCAACTTGCCCTACCCAAAAGACTTCACCTATCTTTATTCGTGCATTAATGAAATCAGCTCCCGAGTCAAAATTACGATTCCCAACAGAATATATCGTAACTTCTTCTCCCTCCGTAGTTTTCAGATCCACATACAACAAACGATTTTCCCACAGGTAATATATAAATTGCTCTTTCATAAAACTGGTTCATAAATTTTGTAATGCAAAAATAATAAACCAGAAAGGCGTTTGTCAAATATTTTCGAAGGAAAATTTTGCTTTTTAACACTTTTTAACTTTTTGAAGCTGAAAATTAATTATTTACTTAATTTCCATTAAGAATCATACCTAAAAAGAGGATTTTAATTGAAAACAATATTTAAAAGTTAAAAAAATCAACTTATTCATCGAACCAAGTCTGCGGAATTTTCTTCAAATCATCGAGTTTATAGACAAAAACATATTTTGCAGTCTTGCCACAACGCTCTATATTAATGGTGTCAAGCGGAATAATATTTTTAAAATAAGGTTTCAGATATTTATCAGGCTCATAATAATCAAAACTTTCTGTCAAAAACCAATAATCATCGCCTAATTTCAAACCGCCTCTTTCCTTGTTAATCCAAGCGTACTTATGAATCTCTGCAGGATCTCTAAATCCATACATATCAATGCCTAACGGATATGCAACATAATAATCCAGATTGGCGAGCGGATACCATTTCAATGCCACCATTCCATCTGACTCTTTCATAATTCCGCCATCAATCATTTCTTCTCTAATATCCTCAAATTCAGGTTTTATCATACGCCATCCATACATATCTAAAGTAAAATCACCTTCTCCATAACGCTGGACAGTTTTAGATCTTTCAGAAAAATTCAACGGAACAAAACCTGTTTTAATTTCAACAACTCCAAAAAACAATACAAAAATCAACACTGATAATGAAGCAATTACAGACTTAGGAATAAACAAATCACCATTTTTTATTTCATATTTATACGTCAATCGTGCTGCGACAAAAATCAGCATTAAGACGAAAGACGGTGATGTCCAATGTGGCAGAATCGGTTTCGTCAGTGAAAACAACCAAAACAACAATAGAAGAGGTAAACTCATGCATAGAAAAAGTCGTCTCGGCATATCATCAATATACTTCTCGCCTTTTATCAAAGCAATTAAAGCAATGATTATCAATACGTAATTCACTGGATTATTATATCCTAATTCACCCAGCAATTCTGCCAAGAAACATTCAGGACGAAATTCGCCAAAAAATCCTACGCGATTTCCATGAAAAGTAAAACTTATAAATTCATTGTTGATGTTCCAAACCAAAATAGGAGACAGACAAAGCGCTGATATTATTAAAGATAGGTACATATACGGATTTTTAAATTCTTTTCTCGAATAAAAAATCACATACAAACCTACTCCTATCCAAATGAACGCTCCAGAATATTTCGACAACATCGCAAGTCCCGCGAATAATCCTGCGAAAATTAAATATCTAGGCGTTTCTTCTTTAAAATATTTAACGAAAAACAGAACAGACAAGAAAGTAAAAATGGACAATGGCGTGTCGGGCAAAATAAAAATTCCCGTTATCACGAAAGCATAAACAGAAGCTGTATAAAGCAACGCTGAATAAAACCCTGTCTGCGCATTTTTAACCTCTTTTCCTATCAGATATATCAAATATGTATTGACTGTCATACCAATAACAGACGAAAGTCTGAGAAAAAACTCGCTCGTAAACAGAAGATTCCCGCTAAACAGCTGTATAAAAAAACCGACCATTGGAGGATGGTCAAAATGACTCAAATCAGGAAACATAGCGTAAGTCCAATAATAAACTTCATCATTGCCGAACTCTACAAAAGCTGCTAAAAAGCCTCTTATCAAAGCACTTACACTTAATAATATGAATAAATATTTCTTAATTTGATTTTCTTTTATCTTCATAAATATCTGACAAGTATCTTATTTTTTAAACCAACTGCGTATTTTTTTTGTTTTTTACAAACAGTGTTCAACACTGCAAATATATGCTAAAAATGGAAATTTTCGTATCATAATTTTTCGTATCTTTGTAAAAAAATAAATATAGCACAATTATTATTAAAATTTAAGTGATTATATGGATTCAAATCCTAATGAAAATATAATTGAACAAGTAACCAATAAAGAATATGAATTTGGATTCGTGACTGATATTGAGACGGATTTCGCGCCTAAAGGTCTTAATGAAGATATTATCAGACTCATTTCCGCAAAAAAAGAAGAACCGGAATGGTTGCTTGAGTTTCGCTTGAAAGCGTACAGAAAATGGTTGACGATGAAACAACCTGAATGGGCGCACTTAAACATACCTCCAATTGACTATCAAGACATTATTTATTACGCTGCTCCTAAGAAAAGAAAAGAGCTGCAAAGTCTCGACGAAGTCGATCCGGAATTGTTAGATACTTTTAACAAATTAGGAATTTCTTTAGATGAGCAAAAACGCCTTACTGGTGTCGCCGTCGATGCTGTCATGGATAGCACTTCCGTAAAGACTACATTTCAAGATACTTTGTCGAAACATGGAATTATCTTCATGTCGTTCAGCGAGGCTGTGAAACAACATCCCGATTTAGTTAAAAAATATTTAGGAACTGTCGTGCCTCATACCGACAACTTTTTCGCAGCATTAAATTCCGCTGTATTTAGCGATGGTTCATTCTGTTACATTCCTAAAGGCGTGCGTTGTCCTTTGGAATTATCGACATATTTCAGAATTAATGCCGCAAACACAGGACAATTTGAACGTACATTAATAGTCGCTGACGAAGGTGCTTACGTAAGTTATATGGAAGGCTGCACCGCACCTCAACGTGATGAAAATCAGCTCCATGCAGCTATCGTGGAGATTATAGCAGAGACTGACGCCGAGGTAAAATATTCTACTGTACAAAATTGGTATCCGGGCGATAAAGACGGCAAAGGCGGTATTTATAATTTCGTAACAAAACGTGGTATCTGTCGTGGCAACAACTCAAAGATTTCATGGACGCAAGTCGAGACGGGTTCCGCAATCACTTGGAAATACGGAAGTTGCATCTTGAAAGGCGACAACTCATCAGCAGAATTTTATTCGGTGGCAGTGACAAACAACTA
>JAZNSO010000025.1:0-6400 GCA_045591245.1 Bacteroidales bacterium | reverse complement strand
TAATATCACAATATTACGAAATTATTCAAATCATATTACAATACTTACGAAATATTTTTATGCAAACGGGGGGGGGGTAAAATCATAAGTATCAAATAGTTAAAAAAAACACAAGCACTTTAAGCATTTATTTAATATCATTAAAAAGTATAAAACAGAGAAAAAATATCACGGAATAGAGTTTTTTTTTTGCTGTGAACTGCGAGCTATTAAAAAAAAGTTCAACAGCCAATAGTCTTAGCTCAATGGTTAAAAATCCTTAACATCATTTCTTAATATTTCCCTGATTGTACGTTAAAAATTGTTAAAAACTGAAATATTTCCTTTGCAAACGCTTGACAAAAGGATGAGATGGTTGTAGTTTTGTAGAACCAAAATTTATGTTACATGAATAAAACTTCCATTATTAACGTCCAAGGCGTTGACATTGCCATAACAAAGCATAATCAAGACGATTATATTTGTCTCACTGATATGATAAAAGCAAAAGATGGTGAAAGTAGAGCTGCTGACATCATTAAAAATTGGATTAGGAATAGAGGCACTATAGAATTTTTAGGCACATGGGAATCATTTTATAATCCTAATTTTAAAGTGGTCGAATTTGACCACTTTAGAAAAGAATCTGGTTTACCAACATTTACAATGAGTGTTAACAATTGGGTTGAGAAAACGAATGCCATCGGAATATTCTCTAAACAAGGTCGTTATGGTGGCACTTATGCCCACAAAGATATTGCTTTTGAATTTGGTAGTGCTATAAGTCCTGTTTTTAAATTGTATTTGATAAAAGAATTTCAAAGACTTAAAGAAATCGAGAATAACCAATACAATTTAGAATGGAATGTAAAACGTATATTGTCAAAAGCCAACTATCAAATACAAACATCTGCCATTAAAAATTATGTATTACCTAAAAAGAATAATTCACAAAAAGATGAATGGATATATGCAGACGAGGCTGATATGCTAAATCTAATAATGTTCAATTGTACAGCAAAAGAGTGGAGAGATTTAAATAAGGAACGTTCTCTCTCTGGTGAAAATATCAGGGATATGGCTAGTATCAACGATTTGAATATTTTATCTAATTTAGAATCATTAAATGCGACTCTTATCAAAAGAGGCATAAGCAAAAAAGACCGCTTCCTAATTCTTTCCGAAACTGCTAAAGACCAAAGAGAATTATTAAGTCATTATGACTATATGAAATCCATTAAAAAAATAGACAATAATACATTTATAGATTACAAAAAAGCATAATTTTCAATAAAAATAGAGCCGCCACTTTTCATGACAGCTCTACTATCTTTAGACTTTTGTCTTTAGCCGAAATTATTTCACGATTGTTTTTGTGAAAGTTGACGACAATGTTACGGTCCGACATCAATTTTCCATTTTCAACTTTCAATTTTCAACTTTCAATTGAATTAGTGGAGTTGGTACGGACTTGGTACGGAGCGTGTACGGAGAAAGTTCATACGGACTGACGCAGATTATTTATCCACGAATGGGTGCGAAATTTGCGCTACTGTTTATTTTATCTCCATGTATCGCGAGTATCGGCACGTATCTTTTCCGAACTTGACAGGAACTTGATAGGAAGTTGACAAGAAGATGGTAGGAAGATGGTAGGAACCTCTCCCCTTTTGAGTTTTAACTTCTATAAAAAAATTACAGAGTTCATTTCTAACCCTGTAATTTTTGTTTAGATGAAATTATGGATGGTGCCTAAAATTACCGTCGGGCATTTAAATGCCGTGCGGAAATGAATCAATGAATTAATAAATCGGATACGCTTCGCTTTATTCTGTGATAGGGCGTACAGTCAAGCCATAGTAACGATCGTTGTCCCAATTCACGTACTCGCTACCATTGCTGAAGTAGAGGAAGTACGCGCCGTTGCCGCCGTCGGTGTCGTGCGGAGTAGAACTCCAATAGTAGCCGTAGCCACCGACGTCGTAGAGCGATGACCCAGTACTGTTGCCCGCAGCAGGGAGGAAGATGCTGTTACCGTTAGGACCTATAAACTTTGCACCGTTTACTCCGTTAACCTCTGTCCATTCCCACTCACAATGGTTTACCAATTCCTGCATCTCGTCTTTTTTTGGCATCCTCCAGCTTCCGCCCCAGTTCGCTGTAGCAGCATCATATTGTGCATTGCCTGAGATGTCACTCATTTGTTCTCCGTATGTTACACTATTTTCCCGTGTATATTCCGCCTTAGGGCTTGTCTCTCCCCATGCAAAGTAGTCGCCGTAGTCTTCAGGTGAAGATGCTCCAACGTTGCAGGTAGCCCATTTAACGCCAGACGGCAAGCCGAGGTCAACGTAGCCATGACCGGCAATATAGCCGTCTGGGTCGCCGTCGCCGTTGTTGCCACCATTGTTGTTATTGTCATCATCATCCGGGTTGCATGACACCATCATCGCTCCCGTAATAATAGCCAAAATTAATAAGATTCTTTTCATAACTGATAATTTTAATTAATAATGTGTTTCCTTTTGTCTTTCGCCAATCCAAGCATGCAAGTTTACGAATTATTTCAATACAATATCAAAATCACAGAAAATAAATTATCGTAACGGAGGGGGTAATTATTTAATAATCGAGTAGTTATAAAACAACATAATTCAAAATGTAAAACAATCTTCTGAAAATAAATACTGATAGGGAGGGAAAATATCACAGATAAGGTCACAAAGTTGCAAGGTCGAAGGTATACATGGTTGCAAAATAGCACCATCTCAATCTGTGATATCTGTGTATATCTGTGGTAAAATAAATCATAGTGATAATTACAATACGCAGAGACATTCCGTAGTCATTCTTAAAAACTTTTAACACTTCCCTTCTACTTCCATTAACATTATGTTAAAAATTGTTAAAAGCTAAATATTTCCTTTGCAAACGCTTGACAAAGGGATGTGATAGTTGTAGTTTTGTAGAGCCAAAATTTAGAAATCATGGAAAATAAAAAAGATACTTCACTATCAATGCAATTGGTAGAACAATTTGACGAAATCGTTACACTTATCAAGAGTTCCAGAAATAATATCATTCATATAACAAACACTGCATTAATCGATCTCTACTGGAATGTCGGAGAATATTTATACTACAAACTTTCCACTTCCGAATGGGGTTCTGGGGTTGTCAATCAATTATCAGAGTATATAACTAAAAAATATCCTGAAATAAAAGGATTCTCGAATAAGAATTTATGGAGAATGAAACAGTTTTATGAGAATTATTCATTACACGATACAAAACTCTCACCACTGGTGAGAGAAATCAACTGGACAAATAATATGATAATATTGAGTAGAACCAAAAGCATTGAAGAAAAAGAATTAAGTCCGCTTTAGTCAAACAGATGAAAGACTTTATATTAGAACTTGGCAAGGATTTCATTTTCATTGATCAAGAATATCGTTTAGAAGTCGGGCATAGTGACTTTAGAATAGATCTTTTATTTTATCATCGTGAATTACAATGTCTTGTTGCTTTTGAATTAAAAACAGACAAATTCAAGCCCGAGTATTTAGGACAGTTGGATTTTTATTTGGAAGCATTAGATAGGAATGTTAAAAAAGCAAATGAAAATCCAAGTATAGGTATTTTGTTATGTAAAGACAAAGATGACGAAGTCGTTGAATATGCTTTAAATAGAAGTCTGTCTCCAACAATGGTCGCTGAATATCAATTATATCTTCCCGATAAGAAGATATTACAACTTAAATTACGAGAAATATTTGATGAAATCATATAAAACCGAAACATTTCCTTTGCAAATGCTTGACAAAAGAGTGAGATGGTTGTAGTTTTTAGGATGAGAATGTAAAAATTTTAATGACCGAAATTTATGTTTGTATGGGAAAAAGATAAAATCTTCTTTAATTAATTTGTGGAATAGAATCAAAAAAGCAAACAATATCCATTGCTTTGACTTCATAATTTATACATATATGGAATTCAATATATATTTAGTTATTTAAAATAAAATTATATAAGCTATGGCAAAGATAATAGTAAATGAAACTGAGATTACAATTCTTGAAATTGACGAAAAAGATTATATTTCACTTACAGACATGGTGAAAGGCATCGAGAATGGACTTGCACTAATAGAAAAATGGTTGCGAAACAAAAACACCATTGAGTTTTTAGGCATTTGGGAAGAAATATATAATCCTGATTTTAATTCCCCCGAATTCGAGGGAATTAAAAACATGGCCGGTCTTAACCGTTTCATAATGTCTGTAAAACAATGGATAGAAAAGACAAATTCTATTGGCATCATCGCAAAAGCAGGACGTTATGGAGGGACTTTCGCTCACAAAGACATTGCTTTTGAATTTGCGTCTTGGGTTTCACCTCAATTTAAACTTTATTTATTAAGAGAATTTCAACGACTTAAGGAAGAGGAACAAAAACATCTTGGTTGGACCGCAAAACGTGAATTATCAAAAATCAACTACCATATCCATACTCATGCTGTCAGCAAGAATCTTATTCCTCGAAGACTCTCATCTAATCAAACGAGTACAATTTACGCAAATGAAGCTGATGTGTTGAATATTGCATTATTTGGAATGACAGCAAAACAATGGAGAGATGAAAATCCAGAACTGGCTGGTAATATACGAGATCATGCCACTATCAACCAATTAATTTGTCTATCGAATATGGAAAATTTAAACGCTGTGTTTATTAGCAATGGTTTATCTCAATCAGAAAGATTGAAAGAACTTAATAAAATTGCAATTCAACAGATGTCTGTTTTAGAAAAAATTGAAAGCAAAAAATTATTAAAATAGTCGAATTCGACTACTTTAGAAAGTATTATAATAACAGACCGCCTCGACGTATTACCATCGAAGCGGTTTTTATAAGCTTTGAGCTATGAACTTTTGCCCGTTGCTCACTGCTCACAGCTCGAAGCATTATTCTTGGACAAAGTCTGTTGTCCGTTGTCAGCCGAAGGCTATTTACATCTCCTTCTTGATTCTTTCGTTCAACATTGGAACAATCTTATGTAAATCTCCAACTATGCCTAAGTCGGCGGCGCTAAAGATCGGGGCGTATTTGTCTTTGTTGATGGCGATGATGTAGCCTGACTCTTCCATACCTGCTAAGTGTTGGATAGCGCCAGAGATACCGCATGCTACATATAACTCTGGACGTACGGTCTTACCTGTCTGTCCTACTTGGATGCAGTGGTCAACGACACCGGCATCGACCATGGCGCGTGATGATGCTACCATGCCACCGAGTGTGTCGGCTAAGGCTTGTAACTTGTTGAAGCCTTCTGTGTTCTTCACGCCACGTCCGCCTGAGACTAAGATCTTAGCGTCGGCGATGTCGTCGTTGCATGAGCATTTCATCTCTGTGTTGACGAGCTTGACTTTGAAACGTGCTGTGTCGAACTTAGGTGCGAACATGGTTACTTCGCCTGCTCTGCCTTCTTCACGCTGACGTTTCTGCATAACGCCTGGACGTACTGTCGACATCTGTGGACGGTTGTTTGGACATACGATTGTTGCCATCAAGTTGCCACCGAATGCTGGACGTGTCATGCGGAATTGTTTGTCGCCTGCTTCTGTATCAGCGATTTCTAATTTTGTACAGTCGGCTGTTAGACCTGTGTTTAATCTTGCTGCGATACGTGGAGCGAGGTCACGACCTATTGTTGTTGCACCGTAGAGAACGATAGTAGGTTTGCGTTCTGTGATGACTTGATATGCTGCTTGTGAGTATTGTTCTGTGATATAGTCTTTCAACTCTGCGCAGTCGGCTACTATGACTTCGTCAGCTCCCATCTCGATGAGTTTCTGTGCTTCGTCTTTCACGTTATAGCCGAGTAATAATGCAACTACTTTCTCGCCGAGGGCGTCAGCTAAGTCGCGTGCCTTACCTAAAAGTTCGAAAGCGACAGGTTGAATCGCGCCGTTACGTTGTTCGGCGAATACGAATACGTTTTTATAATCTTGAATATTCATAACTTCTCCTTTTAGATAATGTGTTTTTCTTTAAGTTTGTTAACGATGATTTCTACAGCTTCTTCTTCGCTGACTTCGTGTACTTCACCTGGAGCCTTCATGGCTTTAGGGAATGATTGGAACACTTTTGTTGGAGAGCCTTTGAGACCTAACTTGGTTTCATCGACATCGATTTTATCTGCGCTCCAGATCTCTACTTCTTTGTTGTAAGCGTCAACGATGCCTGACACTGTCATGTAACGAGCGTCGAATGCTGATGCCAATACTGTGAGGACGCATTTGCCTTCTACTTCGAAAGTCTGTACGCTGTCTTCGTTTTCTTTCTTCACGATGAGGTTGCCGTTAGCAGCGCGTTCAGCGTCGATGACGTATGACACTTGAGGTATGTCTAAGTGTTC
>JAZNSO010000024.1:0-2555 GCA_045591245.1 Bacteroidales bacterium | reverse complement strand
TGTGGCACTATGTACTTCAGAGACAATTCCCACCGTGTTATCTTTAAAGAACACTAAATCGCCACTAACAGGTGTATATCGACCAAAGGATGCGTATTTACCCAATCGTCTCCACTGTTCTGCCATAGATGTGGCGCCGGTATTTATCGGGAACTCATCAGGAGGAGCACCGGAATAATGTAAACAGAACGATACGAATGTTGCAGACCAACTACTATATGGAATTCCGTACCATTCACCGTATCGTGTGTAACCGTGTCGTATGCCATCTTGGTTCACTTTAAAATTCAATTTGCTTTCAGAATATCCAACCTGTGTTTTGGCAATACCGACTAAGTCCTTACTAAGATTTCCTGTAAATGGATAATCTTCAAACATTTTCCGCCAATCGAGCTGTGATTCTACATCCGCCGTTTCATCAGAATAACATTCAACGGTATGAACATGTTCTATTAGCTTACAGGATGTTTCTCCGTTTTGGCATGATTTATCATGAGTATGCTCAGTTATACCACAATCTGCATTTCCTGCTAACGTCAGACCCGGTTGTCGTAAAGACCAGAAAACATCTAATGAAACTACGAGGGAGAGAACAAGCAGAATTGCAAGCATCCGCGTTCTTCTAACTCGCTTTTTCTTTAGTTTCATTAGGCTTTCACTCAAGATATCCTGCACGTCTCTCCCTCCTTTCGTTTAAGTAGTTTTAAATGTTTTTAGTAAACGAATCCAAATTCGGGAAGCGGCCAGACTCTTATAAAGACCTTTCCGATAATATCATCTCTTGAAATTGCCCCAACTACCGAGTTTCGACTATCTACCGAATTGGAGCGTCTATCACCTAATACAAAGTAACTTGTTCCCGGTACCTTATATGGAAATTCTAAGTCGCAATCTCCAAGTCCCTTATCTGTAACGTAAGGTTCTTCTAATAATTCGCCATTTACGTATACATTGCCATCGGCATCAATTGCCACCTCATCCTCGGGCAACGCTATGACTCTTTTTAGCAGAATTTTTCCCTGATAATAGAAGCCGATTAAATCGCCTCTCTCAAACTTTTTTGTTTTTAAAAGGACAACGATCTCATCATGTTCTAGCGTAGGTGACATACTATCACCCGAAATTTGAAGAATTGGCAAAAACAAGGTTGTAATTAAAACCGCGACTGCAGCTACTACCAAAAGCACAGAAACCGTGCCTCGAAGAGCTTGGCGATAGTATGTACCCCTTCGTATACGCTTGCGCTCACTTTGAATTTCCGTTAAAGAGGGAACAGAAACTTTTTTTGCATGTTTATTGGCCATCATTTATCCCCTCACGCAATAACTGGTTTTTTTCTTCAAGCGCTGCAGCCTCTGATTTAAGTTGTTGCCATCTCGCATATTCTTTTTTATAAGCCGCTTTCAAGGTGTCAAATTTTTTCTCACCATCGGCGAGAATGTCTCTGACCTTCTTTTCAGCTTCTTCAACCTTTTTGGCGCACTCTTTCTCCGTATCTTCTCTCATACATGAGATTTCACGCAAATAGAGATCCGCAGTCATTTGTGCGGCAGAAAATACATTTGTCACTGACATAGCCGCATCGGCAATTGAGCCTGCTGTAGAAATACGAATTCGTTTATCCTGAAGTTCGGTTTTTAGTGACTCTATTTCTTCCTGCATTTCCTGCTCATTTTTCTTTAACTGATAGATAATATCTACAAGCTCACGTCGACTTAAACGCTTTAATTCTTTGCTAATCATACAGTACCCTCCTTGGTGTCTTTCTGACTTTCGAGGGCTGGACCGGCTATCGATAATTTTTCATATGGTCTATGTATCTTCTTACCATTAGTGCATCGTTCATACTCAACACTTAAAACGGTCTTGAGAGTATGTATTGCATGATCATCGAGAGCTGAAAGCATAGAACAAATCTCATAACAATGCTCATTAAACACCGTAAGATCCGCATCATACGCCTGCTTTAGGTTAAGCAAATTACAAATCTTTATAACCGTTTCGTAGGATGTTCCGCCAATCCCTTTAGACAACGCATTAGAAAGCGTACTATACGGAATACCGCTTTTTTCGGAAAACTTACGTACACTTTTGTATTGTTTTATTATTTCTGATTTGATAAGTTGTGTAATGTCATCCAAAAGAAATCCCTGCCTTTCTTCATTTTACGACAACATAATGGTAAAGTATATTATAGCACCATTAATCGACAATTGCAATATACATTAACGGAATTTGGTTAATTCTCTTTATAAATGAATTTATCAGAAAAACAAGCAAAAGCCGGATAGAATATAATCTCATCCGGCTTTGTTTGTGACAGTTTGAATATTTAGTTTTAAGCTTCTCTGATCTATGTATTTCTGACGCAAATTAGAATGCATTCTCCTCCTTTCTAAAATCGCCGAAAACCGATTTTGACCGGATTTTGTGCAAATTGAGTTGGACAAAAATCAGAGAAAACCCTAGTGTTCGTGTGGCTTTCAAACGGTTTGCCTTATCTCATACGAGTGAAACGAGTATCTATGTTCTCCAAAATTGTCTGAATTTTAATT
>JAZNSO010000023.1:0-46069 GCA_045591245.1 Bacteroidales bacterium | reverse complement strand
TCGGAAGATATGTTCAAGAAAGCAGGAATACAATTAGAATACATATACGAAGAGGTACAACAATACGACAAACAGTAATTTTATTAAATCTGAGAAATTGAGAATCTGAAAACCTGAGAGCTTGAGAATCAGTAAATTCTCAAATTCTATAAAACTTTTCAGGTTTTCAGATTCTATACTTTTCAGGTTTTATTATTTCTCCCAGTGGAATGGTTGAATCTCAGAGTTTTTGTCTTTCCAAGATGGTTTTCTCATCGCGTATATTATGAAAGGTATAGCGACAAAGATGATGCATCCGCCGAACATAACACCGAACCAAACTGCATTGCTGCCTGTCGAGATTTGTCCTGGAGGGATGAAACTCAATACGAAAGCGAACAAGGAACCTAAGAAACCGAGACCGCCGATTATCCACATAAGCAAATTGCCTTTCTTGCCGATTCTGAAATCACGGGGAGCGTCTTTCATGCTGTAACGCAAATAGATAGCAGCGGCAAACATCAAGAGGTACATTATCAAATACAAGAGCACTGTCATTTGAGAAAGTATCTGATAGAAACTTTGTACCGAAGGCATTACGACGAACAGAAGACTGAGAATCGTGACGATGCATCCTTGTATTATCAAGATGTTGCTTTGTACGCCGAGTTTGTTTGTCTTTTGGAAGAATGGAGGAAGATAGCCAGCTTTGCCAACAACGAGCAGACCTTTTGAAGGTCCTGAAACCCAGGTCAAAACGCCAGCGAGAACGCCGAATGCCAACGCGACAGCAATGACAGGCGATAACCATGAGGCGTGGATATATTTGAAATAATTGTCGAAACCGATCAGCAGACTTTGAGTGAGGTTGATGTTGTCTTTAGGAATGATGAAGCCAAGGGCATAGGTTCCTAAGACAAAGATAAGCACAGTGATAAGAGCACCGATAAAAACTGCGCGAGGATAGCTCTTGCTCGGGTTGTCCATGTCTTTGACGTGAATACCTGTCATTTCCATACCTGCATAGAAGAGGAAAATGCTTGAAGCAAGGACGAGATTGTCTAATTTTGCTAGGTCGGGGAGGAAACTTCCGCTGAGATTCATCTGTATAGGTCCGCCTGTCGCGACGTAATATATTCCCAACAAAATGAGAAGTCCCGCAGGAATGATGGTGCCGACCAGACCGCCGATTTTAGAAATCTTGCCGACCCAGCCGAGACCTTTTAATGAGATGAAAGTCGCTAACCAATAAATGACGAGAACCACGACAAGAGTGTAGATTTTGTTGTCGGCGAGTGTCATATCGCTGGTAGGATTCATGCCTATGAAGGCCAGCGATACTGCGCCGAAAGTCAGAACAGTGGGATACCAGATTGTGTTTTGAAACCATTGAAGCCAAATGGCGAGAAAACCAAGACGTTTGCCGAAAGCCTCGCCGACCCAACGAAAAACGCCGCCTTCCTTATTGGCGAACATTGATGCCAACTCGGCTGCTACCAAGGCAGTTGGTATTAAAAACACAATGGCAGCAAACAAATAGTAAAATGCCGAACTCAATCCATATTCGGCTTCGGCAGGAAGTCCACGCAAAGAAACAACTGCCGTGACGTTCATAATTGCTATAGTGAAAACACTTAGCTTAGCGATAGATTTTGTTTTGTTTGAATCCATAGTCTTTATGTTTTTTTCACAGAAACAAGCTCGAATAAAAAAAGTTCACGAATCATTATTGCAATTCATAATTCATCACGCATAATTCATAATCAGATATTTATTTGATATAAACTGTAAATTTCTAATTGTCAATTTATTAAAAATACTCGATATTTTTTTATCTATTAATAGATTAAATTTGTATATTTGCGTTCGATAAATTAAATTTAATCATCAATAGGAATATATATGGACACTATAAAAGTGCTTGATAAGGAGTTCAAACTTTATATACCTCAAGAAGATATCGAGAGTGTCATTAAAGATATGGCAAATCAAATAAACGAAGAATATAAGGATAAGAGTCCTTTGTTCCTTGTGATGCTTAACGGCGCATTTATGTTTGCTTCCCAGTTATTCAAAGAACTTAATATCGATTGTGAAACTTCTTTCGTGAAATATTCATCCTATAGCGGAACACAAAGCACTTGCGAAGTGAAAGAACTCATTGGTCTTAATTCTTCATTGGAAGGTCGCGATGTCGTTATCGTTGAAGACATTATAGATTCAGGTTACACCATGAAATGCCTTCTTCAAAAACTCAAGTCGATGAATGTTTCGAGTGTGAAAATCGCTACCATGCTTTTCAAACCTAACGCATTCAAATTCGATTATAAAATAGATTATATCGGAATGAATATCGGCAACGAATTCATAGTCGGCTACGGACTCGACTACAACCAGCATGGAAGAAACTACGGTTCAATATATAAAGTCATTGAATAATTCTATTTGGAAAAATTTTAATTTTAAAACATATTATCATGTTAAATATCATTATTTTCGGACCTCCAGGCGCAGGAAAAGGAACTCAATCAGATTATATTAAGGAAAAATATGGTTTGACATATATCTCTACAGGTCAAGTTCTTCGTGCAGAAATGGCTGCTGGAACCGAAATAGGTTTAAAGGTAAAAGACATCATTAATCATGGTGGATTTGCTTCAGATGAAATAGTCGCTGAAATAATAAGAAATTTCATTGAAAATCATCCAAATACAAACGGATTCCTCTTCGACGGATTTCCTCGTACCGTTAAACAAGCTGAGATTCTAGATGAGTTATTCAATGAATATGGATTGAAACTCAGCGGCGTTTTAAGTCTCGAAGTGCCGGAAAATATTTTAGTTGAAAGAATGCTTGAACGCGGCAAGACAAGCGGACGCGCCGACGACAACATCGACTCCATCCGCCATCGTTTTGTTGAATACGAAAGCAAAACAAAACCTGTACTCGATTTCTATCAGGAAAAGAATTGCCTCCATCCAATCAACGGAGTTGGCACAATAGAAGAGATATTCGAAAACATTTGTCGCGAAATCGATAAAATATAACATAAAACTGTCGATTCTCCATAATGCAGAACATATTTGACACAAAGTTTTTTAAAGTCGTATGTAAAAACAAGAGCGACATCCGTGAAGGATGGAAAGGCGCGGGTGTCGCTGTTCCTGTGTTTTCCCTGAAAAGTAAATGCAGTTTCGGCATAGGCGATTTCTCCGACATTAAACTGCTGGCGGAATGGTGCAGTAAAGTTGGACTGAAAATGATTCAGATTCTGCCAATTAATGATACTCGTACCGACAATTCTTGGGATAACTCGTATCCTTATAAAGCTATCTCAACAAAGGCTCTTCATCCTATTTGTCTGAATCCCTATAAGATAGGATTGTTGGATGATGAAAATGACAGAAATTATTTCGAACAACAAAGAAATATCCTGAACAACAAAGATTACGTCGATTATCCTGAAGTGATGAAGATAAAAGATGAATATTTCGTGAAAATATTCTCGCAGATTTGGGATGATACAAAAAACGACCCTGATTATCAGAGTTTTTTTGATAAAAATAAAGATTGGCTTATTCCTTACGCGGTTTTCTGCTATCTTACTTCAAAATATAAAACCAGCGATTTTTCTTGTTGGGAAGAATATTCTTCTTACGATAATGACAACGTAACTAATCTTATTACCCGACATCCTGAAACAGTCGAGATTTATTATTTCCTGCAATATCATTTAGATAAGCAACTTAACGAAGTCGTTGGTTTCATGCACGATAGAGGTATCGCGTTGAAAGGTGACATTCCTATCGGAGTCGGAAGATTCAGCGTTGAGACTTGGACAAATCCTGAACTTTTCAATATGGATTCTCAAGCCGGCGCGCCGCCCGACGCCTTCGCTACAGAAGGGCAGAATTGGGGTTTCCCTACTTACAATTGGATTGCAATGGCAAAAGACGGCTACAAATGGTGGCGCGAACGTCTGACGCAAATGAGTCAGTATTTCGATGCTTATCGTATCGACCACATACTCGGTTTTTTCCGTATCTGGGAAATTCCAATAGAATATTCACAAGGAACAATGGGACATTTCAGTCCGGCCTTGCCGTTAAATTTAGGGGATGACTTTTCGTGTGTCTCTTTTCCTCTCAGTGAAAATCAGATTGATGATATGTTTCTGAGAGACAAGAAAGAACACAACAAATTTCACCCAAGAATTAATCTTCACCAAACAAAGTCGTATGCCGAGTTGACCGATTCGCAAAAGAACGAAATGAACAAATTATACGATGAATATTTCTATCGTAGGAATGAAGAATTATGGAAGTCTGAATCTCTGAAAAAACTGCCCAAGATTATTGAATCCAGCGATATGTTAGTCTGTGGCGAAGATCTTGGAATGGTTCCAGCTTGCGTTCCGGAAGTGATGCAGAAACTGAATATTTTAAGTCTTGAAGTACAGCGGATGCCAAAGAAATATGGCGATACTTTTGTTAATCCTGCTCATAATCCATATCTTAGCGTCGATACTACTTCTACGCATGACACTTCTACATTAAGAGGCTGGTGGGAAGAAAACGGCGAATTGACAAACCGTTTCTACAGAGAGATGCTCGGTCATAACGAAGGAGCTCCTTATTTTGCAGAGCCTTGGGTCTGTAAGGAAATCGTTGAGCAGCATCTGAATTCTTCTTCAATGTTGGTAATACTTCCAATTCAGGATTTCATTGCTATGGACGGCGAATTTAGATGGGATGAAACACAGAGAGAACAAATTAATGTTCCTGCAAATCCTCATCATCACTGGTGCTATAAAATGCATCAAAGCCTTGAATCTCTTAACGAAAGACAAGGCTTTAACGAAATGATTTCTGTTATGGTCAGAAATTCGGGAAGATCTTGATTTATTTTAAGACTTGGATTTCTCCGTCATATTCTCCTACGATTTCAACGCCGTTGACATCTTTGCAATTAATGTCAATTTTATAAATGTCGTTTGTCTTGGTGACATGCACTCTGCCCGTCAAAAATACTCCGCATTCCTCGTTGCCAATCAGCCAAGCACCGCGTTTGAATCTGTTTTTGAAATGATTGTCATAGAGATATGGTGTGTAAATGCCACTGGGAAGATAGTTGTTAATTTCAGTGTAAAACAAGATATTGATGGAACGGGTGTCGTTGTGGGAGGTGTTCCTCATAGTAAGACGAAGTTGGTACATTTCGCTTTCTGAATCATAACCAACATCGAAAAGTTTTGCTTCGTTAATGCTATATGACGTTTCTCCTACGTTGAAATAACCTTCGCTTGGATATTCGCCGCCGTCGCATGATGCAAAAGAAACTGCAAACATGGCAATGATTACGAATTGTAATCTTCTAAAAAATCTCTTCATAATTGTAAATTTAATTTATTCTGTAAAATTACTATTTTTATTCAAAAGAAAATATATTTACAAAAAAAATATTTCTGGCACAACATTTGTCGTTTTCTTATGTTATATTATAAATGACAACAAATAACTATTATTAACTAAAAAAACAAAAAAATGGCAACAATTTCAGGAAAATATTTAGGAAATTTACGTAGCGAATTCACACATAATTTATCAGGAGTTAAAATCAGTGTTGACGGAAATGGCAAAGGTTTTTCTCCTGTCGATTTGACAGCAACTTCTTTGGCAGCCTGTATGATGGCGATGATGGGTTATACAGCCGAAAGCAAAGGCATCAATTTGGAAGGAATGACGATAGAAGTCGATAAAGTCATGGCTGACGCACCTCGTAGAATAGGCGAAATTAACATAATTGTCAGTTTTGCTCAAGAATATACCGATAAGGAAAAGACATTATTGCAAAGAGCAGCAGAGACATGTCCTGTGAAGAAAACATTAAGCAGCGAATGCAAAATAAATGTCATTATGAAGTTCTAATACATTAATAACAAACTCTATAAAACTTACATTGCAAATTGACCTTGGATTGTTGTGGATGCGTTTTTGCTGGCACACGATTCAAGGTTTCTTATTTTTCTCTCTTACGAAAAAGGCGTTGACGGAATCCATGATGGTTTTCATTTTTTCTGGATTACTGTTGTAATAATCCAGATTTTCCAAGAAAATGGAATCTGTTATGCCATAATGAGAGAATACAGCATCGAAACCTCTTGACTTCAAGTTATTCACCTTGATGTTTTTTCCGCGTCTGTAGTTAATTGCATTTTCCAGAATCTGGACATCAGTCATAACTTCTGTCATCTGCTGTTCCGATAATAAAACAGAAGGTGGCGTTACTTCTGTTTTCTCTTCACAAGATGCCATAAGTAACGTCACCGACAATATTGCTATTTTCAAGTATTTAGTTGCCAACTTCAGAGATGAATTTAATTCTCATCAATCGAACTTCTTCTTCTTCGTAGTCATTGACGCCGAGTGCATCTAAGGCGTCTTCAACGGTATCGGAATCAGCTTCGCGGAAATATTCAAGGATGTCTTCTTGATGATATTCATCGATGTTGTCTTCGATGTAATAGTTGATGTCGAGGCGAGTTCCGCTAGCCACTATGCTTTCTATCTCGGTAAGAAGTTCGTCGAAACCAATGTTCTTTGAATGAGCGATGTCTTCTAACGGAATCTTTCTGTCGATATTTTGTATGATGCTGATTTTTAAAGCAGACCTGTTGACAGAAGATTTTATCACCATGTCGTTAGGACGAGTGATTTCATTTTCTTCAACATATTCTTTGATGAGGTCGAGGAACGGCTGTCCAAATTTCTGAGCTTTTCCTTGGCCAACGCCGGCAATCTGCGTCATCTCTTCCATCGTGATAGGATATTGAATTGTCATATCTTCCAATGAAGGATCTTGGAAAATCACGAATGGAGGCAGATTCATTTTCTTAGCCATTGTCTTGCGAAGGTCTTTCAGCATTGAGAACAAAGTCTTGTCGGTTCCACTATCTTTACTGAAGGCTATTTTTTCTTCATCAAATTCATCCTCTTCAGGATGCTCGTAGTCATGGTCTTTTGCGACCATAATAGGATAAGGTTTTTTGAGGAAGTCTTTACCTTCTTTAGTGACTTTAAGGATTCCGTATTCTTCGATGTCTTTGCTTAAAAGACCATTGACGATTGCTTGGCGAATTATTGAAGTCCAATATTTTTCATCGTTATCATCGCCTGCGCCGAAGAATTCGCTTGTATTATGCTTAGCGGTTATGATGTCGCCTGTTTCTTTTCCCGTCAGCAGTTCTGCGATATGTTTTGTCTTGAACAATTGTTTTGTTGCGATAATAGCTTCTATAACGAGTTTGATGTCTTCTTTTCCGTCGAAGCGCACTTTAGGATTGACGCAGTTATCACAAGCACCGCAGTTTTCCTTTTCATAGACTTCACCGAAATAATGTAGTAGAAGCTTATGACGGCATACTGATGACTCGGCGTATGTCACTGTCTCGTTGAGCAATTCTCTTGCTATTTCTTGTTCAGCGACATCTTTACCTTTGTTGAATTTTTCCAGTTTATGGATGTCTTCGTAGTCGTAGAAAGCGATACATTTACCTTCGCCGCCGTCGCGTCCTGCTCTGCCTGTCTCTTGATAATAACCTTCGAGACTCTTTGGGATATCGTGGTGAATGACGAAACGGATGTCAGGTTTGTCGATTCCCATACCGAAAGCTATCGTTGCCACTATGATGTCGACTTCTTCCATGAGGAATTTGTCTTGATTATTGCGGCGAGTCTGACTGTCGAGACCGGCGTGATAAGGCAAAGCACGTATTCCATTAGCCACCAGCACTTCTGCCAGTTCTTCCACTTTCTTGCGGCTGAGGCAATATACGATTCCAGATTTGCCTGGATTGCTTTTTACGTATTTTATGATGTCTTTTACTACATCTTTTGTTTTAGATCTTACCTCGTAATAAAGATTGGATCTGTCGAAAGAAGACTTGAAAATCTTGGCATCTGAAATTTCAAGGTTTTTCATAATGTCTTTCTGCACCTTTACGGTAGCTGTAGCTGTAAGAGCGATTACTGGCAGTTTTGGATTTATAGCATTAATGATAGGTCTTAGTCGTCTGTATTCTGGGCGGAAATCGTGTCCCCATTCAGAAATGCAATGCGCCTCGTCGATAGCGACGAAGGAAATCTTCAATCCGCGTAGCAGTTCCAATGTCTCGTCTTTGGTGAGAGATTCTGGAGCGACGTACAATAATTTTGTCTTTCCGCTTGTGAGATCTTGCTTCACCTGTTGAAGTTCTGCCTTCGATAATGACGAGTTCATAACGTGAGCTATGCCAGAGTCGGCTCCGAAATTACGAATCATGTCAACTTGATTCTTCATCAGAGCAATCAAAGGTGATACGACTATAGTGGTGCCTTCACATAAAAGTGCTGGCAACTGATAGCATAAAGATTTTCCACCTCCTGTAGGCATCAACACGAAAGTGTTGTTGCCCGACAATATGCTTTTTATAATAGCTTCTTGGTTCCCTTTGAAAGATTCGAAACCAAAAACCTGTTTCAACAATTTGTGCAAATTCTTTTCATCAATTTTTGCCATAACCTAGTTCAATGAAATTTTAATTATATTTGCAAAGTTTTATTCTAAGTTAAATTTTATATCAAGTCTCTTTGACAAAGTTATGATTTTTAATTTTAAAGAAGCAAGAAAAAAATAATTTTTTTTTGATATGATGGAAAATATTAAGGATATCGCAATTCAAGTTATTGATACAGAAGCTAATTCTATATTGGGATTAAAGGAACTTTTAACGGATAATTTTACTAAAGTTGTAGAATTAATCTTGAATTCTAAGGGTAATGTTATCGTTTCTGGTATTGGTAAGAGTGCGAATATCGCACAAAAAATCGTTGCGACCTTAAATTCCACGGGGACTACGGCTGTTTTTATGCACGCCGCTGATGCCATTCACGGCGACCTCGGCATAATCAGAGATGAAGATGTCGTCATTATAATTTCTAAAAGTGGAGAGACCCCAGAGATAAAAGTTCTCACTCCCTTAATAAAAATTAGGAATAACAAACTTGTCGCTATCGTCGGCAACACGAAGTCGTTCCTCGCGGCAGAAGCGGATTATGTCTTAGACACCACGGTGCCTCACGAGGCTTGTCCTAATAATCTGGCTCCTACTGCAAGCACGACAGCGCAACTCGTCATGGGCGATGCGCTCGCAATAGCTCTCTTGAAATGTCGCAGATTCAGCTCTCAGGATTTCGCAAAATTTCATCCTGGTGGTGCCTTGGGAAAGAGACTTTATCTTAGAGTAGGTGACGTGTGCGTGAAAAACGCAGTGCCGAAAGTGGCAGAATACGACATTATGACAAAGGTCATTATGGAAATAACAGAAAAACTTCTCGGCGCGACAGCAGTGATGAACGACGACAAACTCATCGGAATCATCACCGATGGCGACCTCCGAAGAATGCTTATGAAACATCCTAATATAGAAGAAGTGAAAGCCGTCGATATTATGACTCGAAATCCTAAGACGATTGACAAGAATGACCTCGTCGTAAATGCTTTGGAACTTATGCAAAACAAGTCAATTACACAACTTCCTGTGATGGAAGATGGCAATTATGTTGGAATGATTCATATTCACGATATTATAAAGGAAGGAATATTGTGAAAATTTACAGTTAACAATTTACAATTGTGTGGTGAGTAAGAATTTCATTACGAGAAAATGAGGATAGAAGTCTTTTAGATTGTTTAGATATTGAAAGTTAAAAATTGAAAATAAATATAAAGCTCTAAAAATATGATATTAAGGACCGACAATTTGGTGAAAAAATATAACAACCGCACTGTGGTTAAAGGTGTTAGCGTTGAAGTAAGACAAGGCGAAATCGTGGGATTACTTGGACCTAACGGTGCTGGCAAGACAACAACCTTTTACATGACAGTCGGACTTATCAAACCATATTCTGGCAATGTATATTTAGACGACGAAGATATTACACAATTCCCGATGTATAAAAGAGCGCAGCTCGGAATCGGTTATCTGGCGCAAGAAGCATCTGTCTTCCGTCAATTAAGCGTTGAAGACAATATTTCTTCTGTGATGCAGTTTAAGAAAAATATGAGCAAAGAACAGCAGAAGGAAAAATTGGAATCTTTGTTAGATGAGTTTGGTTTACAACATATTAGAAAAAGTAAAGGAATACAACTTTCTGGAGGCGAGCGACGTAGGACAGAGATTGCGCGCGCTTTGGCTGTAGATCCTAAATTCATTTTGTTGGACGAACCTTTTGCAGGCGTTGACCCAATCGCCGTAGAAGATATTCAGCGTATCGTAGCAAAGTTAAAGAACAAAAATATCGGTGTTCTCATCACTGACCATAATGCAAACGAAACTTTGTCAATCACCGACAGAGCTTATCTCGTCTTTGAAGGTCAGGTGCTTAAAGCAGGTACGCCAGAAGAACTCGCCAATGACGAGGTGGTACGTTCTCATTATCTGGGAACCAATTTTGAGTTGAGAAGGAAAGAATTCTGATCGTGAGATAATAATGTTATATCAAAACTCAAGATATAATCTCAGTCTCAAGTTAATGCTGTCTCTGTCAACGACCTTTAGGTATGTCTCCCAGTCTTTGATGAAGCCTTTGCTTTCTCTATAATTCACAATCTTCTTAACATCTTCGTATTCTATGTAGGGATGTCGTAAGATAGTCTTGAAATCATCGTTATTTACATTGATTTTTCTTAACTCTAAATTGTCGTAAATGTTAATATGTGGTGTAATAATCGCGAGTCGAGAAGAATCGAAACCATAGACTTCGAGCAGCTGCTCTTTGTCGATGAAACCGCCGAGTCTCTCTCTGTAATTAATGATGTTTTTTGCGAAAAAAGGTCCTATTTCTGGAATTTGCAGCAATCCTGAAGTGTCTGCCTTGTTAAGATTTATTGCTGCAATTTCTTTCTTTTTCACAATATTTTCTTTATATTCTTTTTTCTTAAAGTCTGGTTTGTTTGGCTTTTTAATTTTTTTCTTTTCGCGTTCTTCTCTGATTTTTTCATGTCTTGCTTCACGTTCCATCTGTTCTGCGAGTTTCCTTGCATTCATATCGTCGATGGCTTTTTCGTGAAGAGCCATGATGGAATCCAGATTATGTAAAGATTTATTAACATTTGGTTTATGGTTTATCATAAAAAAATTAGCAGCGATGATGAAAAGTATCACCGCTGCTAAAACTATGATTGCTGCTCGTTCACCTTTGCTGAACGTCATAAAATCGCTCATATCATTATAAATTTTGGTTCTGTTGGTTCATAAATTATTTTAACTGAAGAATAATTGATTGATAAATATTGCGACAATAACTATAGGTGCAATGTATTTTATTATGAAGTAAATGAAGTTCTTTACGCTCATCTTCAGTGTGTTTTGATTTGTTATCTCGTCGTAGAAGCTTTCTTTCCCCATCTTCCATGCAACGAAAACAACTATGAACAACGCGCCTATTGGTAACAAAATGTTGGCTGAGAATTTGTCCATGAAATCGAAGAATGTCATGTTACCGAAAACGAAAATTGAATCCTGACGGAGACTTAATGTGCAGAATACTCCGAAAAATAATGTTACAAGTGTTCCTGCCCATGTCGCTGTGTTACGGTTGATGCCGTGTTCTTCTGACAAGAAGGTAACGATAACTTCAAGCAATGAAATTGTTGATGTCAGTGCTGCAATTGCCAATAAAATGAAGAATATTATGCAGAAGAAATATCCGCCGACCATTTTGTCGAAAATCATAGGTAATGTGTTGAATGCTAGTCCTGCGCCAGCTTCTGGTTGTATTCCAAAACTGAATGCGGCAGGGAAGATGATGATACCTGCTAATATTGCTACCAATGTGTCCGCGACGACAACTGACAATGACGTTGTTGCGAGGTTGTCTTTTTTATTGATGTAGGAACCGTATGTGATTAACGCGCCCATACCCAGACTGAGCGAGAAGAATGCTTGTCCCAATGCTGCGAGAAGTACAGTGCCGTTGACTTTTGAAAAGTCAGGTTTGAATAAGAATCTCAAGCCATCTTTGGCGCCTTCCATTGTCAATGATTTGATGCACAATATTATAAGTATCACGAATAATGCTGGCATCAGAACTTTGGTATATTTCTCGACACCCTCTTTAATTCCTTTGAAAATAATGAAAGCTGTCAATCCCATAAAAAGGAATTGCCATAAGAACGGTCGGAACGGGTTGTTGTTGAAGTCAACGAAACCTTGTTCTATTGTCGCTATGTCTTTACCTGCGAAGTAATTGGTTGCGGCTTTGTAAATGTATTCCAAAGTCCATCCGGAAACTGTGCTGTAGAAAGCGAGAACAACGAACGCTGCTAAAATTCCGATATAACCAATTAAGTTCCAATGTGTTTTTGGCGATAAGACTTTGATGGATCCGACAGGGTTCTTGCCGCCACGACGTCCGATGTAAAACTCAGCCATCATAATAGGAATGCCGAGACATAACACAATCAAAACATAAATCAATAAGAATGCACCACCTCCGTTTTCGCCTGCCAGACATGGAAAACGATAGATGTTACCTAAACCGATTGCTGAACCTGCAGCTGCTGCAATGGCACCTAATTTTGAACCAAAGCCATCTCTTTTTTCATTCATATCTTAATTATTTTAAAACTTACTACTATTCAATGAGAAACAATCTTATGTTTTCCCCATTATTTTACTTGCAAATTTAAATATTCCCTTGAGATTGTTGCACTTTATCTCAGGATAAAAAATTTCTTTTCCTCCAAAACCTTTGTAGAAACGTGCAAGACCTTCATTATCAGAGCCTTCAAAGTCGAAAATGTATTGTGTCTCGCTAAAATCTCTTATCATGTTATCTAATAAGAACGTAAGCGCGTGCTTGTCTTTATGTTTCTCGTCGCTGCCAGAGAAAAGGAAAATTATTCTGTCGTGACTGCACATAAACACCGCTCCTGCAATAAGTTCTCCGTCAATGTTTTTGGCTCCTGCCAAGAAACAGCATTCATGGTAAATGGCGGTCTCTATCAGTTCGAGAAGTCGTGTGTATTCTTCATCGTTCCAATGCTTTACATCTTTGCCTCTGTTGTCGCGGAAAAGTCTGATGATTTCTTCTGGATAGATATTCCTGTCAAGACAAAGTCCGGCAGATTCGGCCTTGGCAAGGTTTCTTTTGGTGTTCTTATTATAGTTATTGTAAATATATTGATAATCGTAAATCAGATCTAGTTCGACGTTGCGATGGTTTCTTATGAAATCCCAATCGTTGCTTACCTTATTATATTCGTTCAGACGATATTCTATCAGTTTGTATTTCTCAGGTATGGCGTAAATGAAATTTCCGACTTCTGTTTCCGATAAAACAGACTGCGAATATATTCCAAGTTGCTGCACGAAAAAAGGCTGAAACATATATGAAATCCCGAATTTCGTTTTTCCTGTCAAAGGCATAACACGTTCATAGTCGTTCTCTATCAATGCATCCCACTGAGGATGAACGATGTCGAGATACCATGACCAGGCATAAACGCTGCCGTTGAACGATTTTGCAATGCAATCGTCCCAGCATTTCTTATCAATCATATTATGTGTCAGATGTTTTATCATATCAATTT
Source organism: Bacteroidales bacterium (assembly GCA_045591245.1). GTDB lineage: Bacteria > Bacteroidota > Bacteroidia > Bacteroidales > F082 > Limimorpha. Next base: position 32,458 of record JAZNSO010000023.1, on the reverse strand, counting down.
AAGACGTAGTCAAGAATTTTTCTGTATAATGTTATCCAACCTTCCCAACGTTTTTCTCCCGATAATGTTTCATTATGCCATAAAAGAATGAATGTTCCATTAACATTTTTCACCTCGTCGATAAGTTTCTTTGCTTTTTCATACGATTCGTGTACGTCTAAGTCGAGATAGTCGCGCATCGTTCCGTCCATCAAGGCAAAAGGATGAATGTTTAGCTTTGTCTTCATATCGTTTTCCAAGTCAAAGAATTGGAATGTGTCAGCGTAACCTGCTCTAAATCCTGCTTGCGAAGCGTATCCCATAGTATAGTCGTCTGTGATATCTAACTCTATGAGAATCTGATAACTTGATGGAAGAGACAATCGCAGGAAATGTTGTCGGCTCATCGTGACTTCTCTGTTAAGAACTTCCGACAAACGGCTGATTTCTTCTTTGATGACGTTTTTCTTGAGATAAGAAGAGAAAGAAGGATGTATTCCTACATAAGCGTAATCGCCAAGATGTTTTATAAGTTTCTGAAATTCTTTGTTTCTAATAGAAATATTCTTGTCGTTAGTGTCGTAATCTCCGCAGAGGATGAAATATAACGGTTTGATTTTAAGTTCTTTCTGTAATTCGATCTGATATTCGAAAGTGTAGAACGGGTCGATTCCTTTGTTGCGCAACACGTCCCAGCGAGTCTTTATTTCTTTTTTATCGAAGCGAAGGAAATCTCTTGCAAAAGCTGCTGCTGTCCTGAAAAGTCCTTTGTTTTTATAAGCCCAAGCTGCGTCGATGTCGTATGTCGGTATGAATTTGAAAGTTTTTTTCTTTATCTTCAGCTCTGGATAAAAAGACATAAGGTGTTCGCCTAATTTTTTTGCCCAGATATTTATAATAGGTTTCTCCATGAGTTCCATCTTGTGAAGGATGGAGTCTTTAGGTTGGAAACGGTTGTATTGGTCGCTGACGTGAGGCAGATATTCTTCGTAACGGCTTATTATATAAAAGGAAGCAGAGAAAATATCGAATGGAAATAATGACTTGTCGTTGAAGACAGGATATATTGCCTTGGAATCGTTATAGTTACAAATCTTAATGTTTTGCTCAGCGATGTCGCGTTCAAAAAGCAGATTGGCAGCCTGCTGAAATAGCGCAGGTTCTTCATCCAAAGGATATTTTCCGTAATGAAACTTAAATCCTTCGTGAGCAAGATAAACGTTGCTATCGACGGTGAACTTAATGTTTATACCAAGCTCTTCCTTCAGCAATAATTCAAATATGTAATATAACCTGTTGGTTATCTTGGGCACTAATATCAGCATTTCCATAGACTCTCTTTTTTTCGGGACTGTTAATTCATCTGCAAATTTAAGACATAAATCTTTTATTGTAAAGTTAAAAATTGTTAAAAATGCATAGTAACTGAACATTGTTATTTGCATGTTGTTTATCGAGAAAAAATAATATTTATGAAAACTTACGATTTATACGAACGTGCCATGGAACCTGTCAGACATTGGTGGATGTATCTGATAATAGGCGTTTTGGCATTTGCTTTAGGTGTGTTTATGCTGACGAATCCAGCTATTACTTACGAGATGATGACCTTGCTTTTAGGATTGGCGTTGGTCGTTTTTGGAACTATCGAGATGATAGTTGGCATTTTCAGCAGGAATATCTTTGTCTCACGGACAGCTGTTATAATAGGAGCCGTGCTTAACATCGTGTTAGGTGTCCTTCTCGCTGCTAACCCAGGAATCGCTGCCCTTACACTTCCGCTTATCCTCGGAATGTGGATGCTTTATCAAAGTTTTATGACAATCAGTTATGCTGGCGACCTCAAAGGTTTTAAAGTGAAAGGTTACGGACTTACTCTGTTCTGTGGCATCGTTCTTCTTGTCTTGGCAGTTCTTATCCTCCTTCGTCCTATTGCCGTCGGAATGATGACTGTTGCAATCTACATCTCACTATCCTTTATTATCTACGGTTTGTCGGAAATAGTTTCTGCTTTCCGCCTCAAGTCTATACATCATATTATGGATGAAAGTTGAAGAGAGTGAATAACTGTTAAGTTGTTGAGGTGCAACGGTGTGTGAATTTCCGTCGCACCTTTTTTTATTCTGTAAACTTTTCTCGTTATGAACAGATTTATAATTGAAAAAAATATTAAATTTGACAGATTTTTATTTGTAAGAAAAATGTCAATAAATTAATATTTTTAGTTATGAAGAAAGTTCCTATCTTATTGCTAATGTTAATGATTAGTTTGTTCGTCTCGGCTCAAGTCGTAGAACAGACATATTATTTCGAGAATCCTGTAGTTACTGAGATTCAGTCTTATAATCAAGTTCAGTTTGAAAATTGTATGCAGACAGCTATCGCTGGCAATCCTTCGTTGCCGTATAAGTCTGTAAGTCTCTTACTTCCTTATGGAACTGAGGCTGAGTCGGTGGAAGTCATCCTTTCAGATTTTGAAGAGATTTCTGTGAAGTCGCAGCTTTTTCCTTACCAACCTGCTCGTCCTTATTCTAAACCAGAACGTAAGACTTTCTTTAAGAATGATGATGTATATTCTTCGAAAAACGTCTATCCTTCAAAATGTTACGGCGAACTGACGACACATTATCTTAACGGACACGCTTTTGCTTTCACCTCTTTTTCTCCTGTTGAATACGAACCTTCTTCAGGAAAAGTAAGTTATGCAAAGACTGCCACTGTTCGCGTTAAGCTTGCTTCCGCAAAGAACGATAATTCTTCAATGTTATGGAATACACCTTATATTAACGGCAGAATTCAAAGTCTGGCGGACAATCCTGGAATGATTGATTCTTACGTGACAAGAGGTAAAAATGTGCCTTCTTACGATATGCTTATCATCACTGGTGAAGAATATGTTGTTGGTTTTAATGAGTATTGCGAATATTATAACGGAATAGGCGTTCGTAACAGAATTGTCACCATCGATGATATTGACGCTTCATCAGAAGGGGCAGACATCCAGGAGAAGATGCGTAACTACATCATCAACGAATACACCAACAACGGCATCATCATGGTGCTTCTTGGCGGTGATGTCAATATCGTTCCTTATCGCGGATTCTATTGCTATGTTGACTCTAGCACCGACCAGGAAGACAACAACATTCCTGCTGACCTTTATTTCTCGGCTTTGGACGGAACTTGGAACGACAATGGCAATAATAAATGGGGTGAAATAGGGGAAGACGACCTCCTTCCTGAGATAGGAATCGCTCGTATGTCGTTCAATAATGCTAACAAACAAGCAAATATGATTAACAAGACTTTGAAATATCAACGCGAACCTGTCCTCGGCGAATTCAGAAAAGTAACTCTCGCTGGAGAATGGCTTTACGACAATCCTGAAACATGGGGCAGCGATTACATGGAACTGCTTATAGGTGAACGTAATGACAATGGTTATACAACAATAGGAATCCCTGAAAACTACGACTTCATACGTCATTATGCTGAAGATGGAACTTGGGGCCCAAGTCAGTTGAGAAACACCATCAACAATGGAACTCAATATGTTCATCATGTCGGTCATGCCAATACAAACACTGTTGCTGAATGGTATAACAGCGATATCACAGACAACAATTTTAGTGGAGCCAATGGCGTAGATCATAATTATACATTCTTCCATTCTCACGGCTGCGTATGTGGTTCTTTTGAAGATGATTGTATCATGGAAAGAATGGTGACAATCCAGAATTTCGCTGTCGCTGCAATAGGAAATTCGCGTTACGGATGGTTTAATGAAGGTCAGACAGAAGGTCCTGCTCCTCACTTACATCGTGAAATGACTGATGCTCAATATTATGAACGCATTCCATTCTTGGGAATGCATCTGTCGGAAGGTAAATGTCAGACAGCTCCTTTTGTTAATGCTCCAGGACAGTGGGAAGAAGGCGCGCTTCGCTGGAACTTTTACGACTTGAACGTGTTAGGTGACGTGGCAGTGCGTCCTTGGCTCGACGAACCTTTTGATGCTGTCATAGAATATAACGAGCAGATTTTTATCGGAGCACAATCGACAGAAGTTGTTGTTAAAAATCAGAATGGAGTCGGTCAGAAAGGCTTTTGTTGTAGTTTTGTTATTGATGATGAACGTATTGGCTATGCTGTGACAGACGAAAACGGCATCGCTGAAATCGAATTCGAAGGTGGCATAACAAATGTCGGTGAAATGAAACTTTACGTGACAGGTCTTAATGCTTATCCTCAGACTTTGGAAGTAGCTGTTGTCCCTAACAATTCTGCCTATGTTGTCTTTGACAACTACACCATAAATGACGAAAATGGCAATATAGAATACAGCGAATCACTCACTTTAGATATGATCTTGAAAAATGTGGGCAGCGTTAATGCTTCTAATGTTACCGCAACTTTAAGTTGTGACAAACCTGATTACATCAATATCACTACTTCTACTGTAAATGTTGGAAATGTGACGGCAAATTCTGATATTACATTAGAAAATGCTTTTGCTTTTACTGTATGTGACAGCGTTCCAAATAATTCTAATATAAGGTTTTTTGTGTCTTGCACCGACGGCACTGATGTTTGGGAAAGTAAGTTCAATGTTCAGGTTTATGCTCCTGTTTTGGAAATCGTCAAACCTAATGGATTGGAACTCAATCCTGGTGACAACGCTACGTTAGAATTCAAGGTGAAAAATTCGGGTGGAAGCGACATTAATAATGTGACATTCTCTATTTTTGTCCCGGAAGAGATTGGCATAAGTCAAAATATGTTCAATATTCCAAGTATTGGAGTAGGAGAGGAGCACGAAATAGAAGTCACCCTGACAGTTGCAGAAGATGCCGACTTCGGTTATGCTTATGAGATGCCTCTTGCTGCTTATTCGGGCAGTTATTCTGCCAATAGCAGTTATGCAATTATTGTGGGAAGCGTTACGGAAGACTTTGAAACAGGCGATTTCTCTAAATTCGATTGGGAATTTGAAGGCGCGGAAAATTGGGAAATCACAACAAATGATGTCTATGACGGACAATATAGCGCGAAATCTGGACCTATTGGCGATCAGTCTTCTACAACTCTTAAAATAACTATTGATGTTAAAGCTGTAGCAGAAGTTAGTTTCTATAAGAAAGTGTCGTCAGAATCAGGTTACGACTTGTTTAAATTCTATATCGACGATCAGGAAAAGGGAACTTGGTCTGGTGAAGTAGATTGGTCTAACGAGACTTACGTGTTGAGCGAAGGTCTTCATACTTTGAAATGGACTTATTCTAAGGACGTTTATGTAGGCGACGGATCCGATTGTGCTTGGGTTGATAATATTAAATTCCCTCCAACAGCAGTTGTCGTTGATATTGAAGAAGTTGAAGAAACAGAAATTAATGTTTATCCAAATCCAGCAAAAGATGTTGTGAAACTTTCTGTTGTCAACGGTCAGCTTTCAGTTTTGAAGATTTACAATATGCTTGGAATGTTGGTTGATGAAATCGAAATGGATGTTAACAATATGGAAATCAATATTTCTGATTATAATCCAGGAATCTATTTCTTCAATATTAACGGAGAAGTTGTTAAGGTAATAAAAAATTAACGATTGACGGTTAAAATAAAGGGAGTCTGCTGGGTATGAAGCGGCTCCCTTTAGTAATTCATAATTGTTTGATTATGAGTTGTAGTCACTCTTGTCTCATCGTTTTTTTTCAAAGAATCCTTTCAGCAATTTAAGACATTCTTCTTGAAGCACGCCGCTTTGTGTTTTTGTCTTTGGATGAAGCAGGTTGCCGTGTTTGCTGAAACCGTTTTTCTTGTCGTCGCAAGCCCAAACTACTCTGCTGATATGAGCGTGTGCCAATGCACCTGCACACATGACGCATGGTTCCAGCGTGACATAAAGCGTGCAGTCGTCGAGATATTTTGCCCCCATATTGTTAAAGGCTGCCGTCAAGGCAAGCATCTCGGCATGTGCTGTGACATCATTCAACTGCTCCACCTGATTGTGAGCGCGCGATATAATCTTGTCGTTGCAAACAATGACCGCTCCCACAGGTACTTCATTATTTTCTTCTGCTATAAGAGCTTCGTTAAGTGCCTGTTGCATATAATATTCGTCAGAAAAGACAGACAGTTTTATCATAAATCGCGGTTTATTTCTTTAATAAGTTTGCCGTCCTCATCATAAAACTTCCAGATGCCGCATTCCTTGCCGTTCTTGTAGAATCCTTCGTATTTTATCTTGCCGTTTTCATGGTATGTGGTGGCTTTGCCTTCTCTGATGCCATCGACGAAGTTGCCTCGGCTCATCAAACTGCCTGATTTATGATATGTTTTGAATTCTCCGTTTCTTTTGCCATCGACTATTGGCCCTTCGAGGTGTAACGTTCCTTCTTGATAAAACCAGCTTTCTTTTATATAGTTTCTGCTTCCGTCTTTGCTTATCTTGTAATATTTAACTTCTCTGTGGTTGCCGTCTTCATATTGTGTAAGAACGTCTTCGTAGATTTTGCTATCCGAACATGATAGCAAAGAGAATGCTATAATAAGTGTCGATAATATTTTTCTCATGGTTTTATCTGTTAAATATCAAGCGTTTACCTCTGTAATTTTCATTGAAAGTTCCGTTGTGATAAACCAGTTCTCCATTGACGAAAGTGTGAGTTACGCTGCAACTTAATTGCATTCCTGCATATCCTGTCCATCCGCACTTATAATAGACGTTTTCGTTGCTGATAATCTGTTTCTTGTTCGGATCTATCAAAACCAAATCGGCGTGATAACCTTCTCTGATGAAACCTCTCTTGTTGATTTTGTATAAGATAGCAGGATTGTGCGACAGCAATTCAACTACTTTCTCTATTTTCATAACACCTTTTTGTGCGAGTTCTAGAGATCCTAAAAGAAGGTGCTGCACCGATGTGCCTCCAGAAGGTGCCGAAAAATAAGGTTTGTTTTTCTCTTCGAATGTATGAGGCGCGTGGTCCGTCGCCAATATGTCGATGCGGTTGTCAATGCAGGCTTGTATCAATGCAAGTCTGTCGTTTTCTGTCTTGACGGCAGGATTGCATTTCAAGAAGTTGCCTTTTTTCTCATAATCTCTGTCATCGAATAAAAGATAGTGGAGACAGGTTTCTGCTGTTATCTTCTTGTCTTTTAATGGAATGTCGTTTCTGAAGAGTCTGATTTCCTTTTCTGTAGAAAGATGTAGGATGTGAAGTTGGGTTCCGTATTTCGCTGCGAGTTCTGCTGCCTGCAACGATGTCTTGTAACAAGCTTCTGCGTTGCGAACGAGCGGATGAATGGAAGCAGGTGCGTTATCGCCGTATTTTTCCTTATAGAATTCAATGTTGTTACGTATAATTTCCTCGTCTTCGCAATGTGTCGCAATCAGACATGGTGCCTCTTGGAAAAGTCGCTGCAAAGTCTGACTGTTGTTAACTAACATATTGCCAGTGCTCGAACCCATAAAGACTTTAATTCCGCATACGTCTTTAGGATTTGTCTTCAAGACTTCCTCTATGTTGTCGTTCGATGCGCCCATATAGAAGGAATAGTTTGCCATCGAATTTTCTGCTGCTATGTCGTATTTGTCTTGAAGAAGTTGTTGCGTCAGTGTGTTAGGGATTGTATTCGGCATATCCATAAATGAAGTCACGCCGCCGGCTATTGCTGCGCGGCTTTCTGTTGCGATGCAGCCTTTATGTGTCAGACCTGGGTCGCGGAAATGGACTTGATCGTCTATAGCTCCTGGTAACAACAAAAGTCCTTTCGCGTCAATAATTTCGTAATTGTCAAATGTCTGTTGACAATCATCCGAAATAATCTCTTTTATAATGCCTTCTGAAATGACAACACTTGCCATGAAAGATTTGCCTTCGTTGACAAGTGTCGCGTTTTTTATTACGTAATTCATGATTTCTTAGGTTTAATTTTGCCAATCATTCCTCTCCATCTTAGATTGATGACACCGAAAATGGCTTCTTTGAAAATACCTTTCGACATCTTCGATGTTCCTTCTGCACGGTCGGTGAAAATAATAGGAACTTCCTTGATGTTGAATCCGAGTTTCCATGCTGTGTATTTCATTTCAATCTGGAAAGCGTATCCTATGAATTTGACTTTGTCTAAGTCAATGGTTTCTAATACTTTTCTTGTATAACATACGAAACCTGCTGTGGTGTCTCTTGTCTTCATTCTTGTGATGAAACGTACGTAGGCAGAAGCGTAATACGACATCAAAACACGTCCCATCGGCCAGTTGACGACATTAACACCTGTGATGTAACGCGAACCGACAGAGACGTCAGCTCCGTTGGCACAGGCATCGTGCAACTTGATAAGGTCGTCTGGATTGTGCGAGAAGTCGGCATCCATCTCAAAAACGTACTTGTAGTCACGTGCTAATGCCCATTTGAATCCGTGTATATATGCCGTGCCAAGACCTAACTTTCCTTTTCTTTCTTCAATGAAAAGTCTTTCAGGGAATTCCTGCATCAAACGCTTGACGATGTCGGCTGTACCGTCAGGACTATTGTCTTCAATAATAAGAATGTTGAACGACATAGGCATCTGGAAAACATAACGTATTATCCTCTCAATATTTTCCTTCTCGTTATATGTCGGTATAATGACAAGATTTTCTGACATATATGTATATGTTAATTTGTTTTTATTTAAAATGTTATCGCTACAAAGTTAAGAATAAATTCCTTTGTTTTAACGAAATATTACCGCTAATATTATTCTTGATAATAAATTCGTTTCACTCTTTGTGAGATGCTTGTTAGTATTTCGTATGTTATTGTGTTACAGGTTTCTGCTAATCTTTCAATACTATGATTTTCATCGAACAAGATGGCGGTATCGTTTTCTTTGCAGTCAATTCCTGTCAAATCGATCATGCACATATCCATGCAGATATTGCCTATTATCGGGGCTGCTTTTCCATTGACATAGAAACAAGCTGCTCCGTTACCGAGCTGTCGCTTCAATCCGTCGGCATAACCTACCGGTACAACGCCAATCCGCGACTTTTTTTCAATCACGCCTTTTCTGCTGTAACCTATCGTCTCTCCGATTTCGTATTCTTTTATCTGAACGATAGTGGTCTTCAAAGAAACGACGTTTTTCAGTTTTCCTCTGTCTTCTTCACAAGGTGCCACACCATAAATACCGATGCCTAGGCGTACCATATCGTATTGATAATCTGTAAATCTGCTTATGCCCGCGCTGTTTAAGATATGACGTATAATCTTGTATGGAAATGCAGCGATAATCTTCGAACTCATTTCTTCAAAGTTGTTGATTTGAAGCGTGGTGAAATCGTTGAAATCAGGGCTGTCGCTGCCTGCGAGATGAGAAAAGACACTCTTGACGACGATGTTCTTGTTATTTTTCAATCTCGACAAAAGCTCGTCGATGTCTTCTTTCAGGAATCCGAGACGATGCATTCCTGTATCTAATTTTATGTGAATCCCGATAGGGAAATTCAAAGGCGAGTCTAACTTTTCAATTGCATCTTCAAGCAATGAAAGACTTCTGAAACTATAGATGTCTGGTTCCAGATTGTTTTTGATGATACTCTCGAAAGTGTTGATTTCTGGCGTCATAACCATGATTGGAAGGTTTATACCCTTGCGTCTGAGTTCAATACCTTCATCGGCGTAAGCCACCGTAAGATAATCGGCGCGATGAAATTCGAGAACGTTGGAGACTTCAAAATTGCCGCTGCCGTAAGCGAAAGCTTTCACCATCACCATGAGTTTGGTGCCGCTTTTCAACTTAGAACGGTAATAATTCATGTTCCTGACGAGATTGTTAAGATTTATCTCAAGAATTGTTTCATGGGCTTTTTCCTGTAAGAGTCTGCTAATCTTTTCAAAACCGAAGTCGCGGGCTCCTTTCAGCAAAATCATCTGGTTATGAAAGTCTTCAATCTTATGATTTGAAAGGAAGTCTTTGGTGTCTTTATAGAATGTTTTGTCAATATCGAATTTATCTTGCTGTCGCGAAATGGCTTCACCTATCCCTATGATATGGTTGACTCCTTTGTTCTTGATGAGCCGCGCAATCTTTTCGTATAAATCCTCTTCTTTCAGTTCGCTTTGCAGAATGTCGGAAAGAATGACGACTCTTTCTTTGTTGTGATGTTGCTGATTCATAAAGTCCAATGCGATTGTCAGCGAATTGAAGTCGGAATTGTAACTGTCGTTGATAATTTTGCAACCGTTGATTCCTGATTTCAGTTCCATACGCATCGCGATAGGACTCAGATGCCGCATTTTTTTCTCGATGACATTTTCAGGGATGTTGAATTTCATGGCAGCGAGCCAGCAATGTATCGCGTTCTCTATGGAAGCATCATCGGTGAAAGGGATTCTGATCTTTTGAATCTGAGAACCTGAGAATCTGAGAATCTGAGAGTCGTCTTGAGTTTGAAAGTTTCTGCTGACAGCTGATATTACGGTTTCTTCTTCTTTTTTTTCAATTGAGTAAACCTGTACGTCAGCGTTCTTGTCTTTTCTGCTCCATGAAAAAGTGTTGATATTCAGTTTCTCAGCAGCTTCTTTTATTTCTTTGTAATCGGAACAGTAAATCAGAGTATCAACATCAGTGAACAGTTTCAATTTCTCTTCGACTTTCTGCTTTATGTTCTCGAAATTCTTTCCGTGAGCTTCTCCGATGTTGGCAAAGATTCCTATAGTCGGTCTTATTATCTCTTTGAGATTCTGCATTTCGTTTGGACGTGAGATGCCAGCCTCGAAAATCGCGGTCTGATGTGAGCCATTGAGTTGCCATACCGACATTGGCACTCCAATCTGCGAGTTGTAACTTCTAGGACTTCTTGCCACCGACATCTCTGGACTGAGGATTTGATAGAGCCATTCTTTTATGATTGTCTTTCCGTTGCTTCCGGTGATGCCCACAATTGGTATGTTGAAATTTCCACGATGATGAGCCGCTAATCTCTGTAGAGCCTTCAGGGTGTCATCGACGACGATGAAAGTCGATAAAGGAAATTGGGACGTTATAGTCTGTTGAAATGTCGCATCGTCAATCGCAAAACATCTTACACCTTTATTATAGAGTTCGTCAATGTATTTGCTGCCGTTGTTTCGATTGCTTTTAAGTGAGAAGAATAACGTGTTTTCAGGACTTATGAGAAGTCGGCTGTCGAAGAGCAAGTCTTTGATGACAACTGGGTTAATACTTTTGCCTTCAGGTCTGCCTTCTATTATTGACGCTATATTTTCGATGGTGTAAGTCATGTTGCAAAGATAGCGAAATTGTCGAAAGACTAAAGACTAAAGACTAAAGATTTTTTGTGGCGGCGTATTGTGTACGCCAGTAGTCAAATTATCTTATGTTTCTTAAAAGGCGTATGTGATACGTCCCTACATTGTTCATCAAAATTGTGTTTGTTTTGAATTTCTGTTTTTGAGCACGTCAATAGCCAAATAAATTGCGTGTCTGAAAGAGTCAGGGTCAGCAATGTTTTTATTTGCGATGTCATAACCAGTTCCATGGTCTGGCGCCGTTCTGATGACAGGCAAACCCGCGGTGAAGTTGACTCCTCCGTCAATGGCAAGTGTCTTGAAAGGAATCATAGCTTGGTCGTGATACATACACAAGATACCGTCGTATTTCAACCATGCCGCCGAACCGAAGAAACCGTCGCCAGAGAATGGTCCGAAAATCAATATGTCTTTGTCGCGTGCTTCTTCTATAGCAGGAATTATTACGTCGATTTCTTCTTTTCCGTAAAGACCTCCGTCGCCATGGTGTGGATTCAATCCCATCACTGCTATGCGCGGATATTGTATGTTAAAATCTTTTTGCAGTGTTTTGTAAAATACCTCAATCTTACTCAAGACAAGTTCTTTTGTTATGGAATTAGGTACGTCTTTTAATGAAACATGATTTGTGACGCTGCCGATACGTAAGTTGTTCCATACCATAAGCATGAGAGGTGTCAGTTCAGGACAGAATGAATTGATGTATTTTTTCTGACTTGAGAATTTGAATTGCTCTGATTGTATGTTGTTTTTGTTTACTGGTGCCGTCACCAATGCGTCGATATTGTTCTTATACAAGTCTTCGACGGCTAATTTCAACGCCTCGAACGAAGCTTTTCCCGCTATTTCTGTCGAGATGCCCGGCTCAATTTTTAACTCGTTGTCGGTATGGTTTATGAAATTGATGCGTCCAGGTTGCGCCTGACGTGCCTCTCTAATCAATGCGTAAGAAAGTTCCTCCATATTAAAATTTTTCTTGTAATAAGAGAAAACCTTCGATTGCCCGTAAACGATAGGAATGAATGAGTCGAAAATACGGTTGTCGCATAAAGTTTTTAAAATAACTTCATACCCGATACCATTGATGTCACCTTGTGTGATGCCTATAACTGGTAATTTTTTGGAGTCTTTCTGTGTCAGCATAACGCATTAGTTTTGAGAGACTTCAAATTTATAATAAATAAAATAAAAAAACAAGGATAATGATATTTTTTTTTAATTTTTTTATAATCCTTTAAAAATCAATAGATTGATATTTTTAGGATCGAAGTTTTCGTTTGCTGCCTCTAAGATGTCTTCAGAAGATATATTCCTTATTTTTCTGATGGTTTCAGACAATGGTTCGATACCTTCTTTAGAGAAGGCGGCTCTCGTCATCGAGAGGAGTTCCCCAAGACCCGACTCGCTGCCGAGTGCAAGTTGCCCGATAAGCTGGTTCTTCGCATTAGAAAGTTGTATGCAACCAAGCCTATTGTCTTTCAATTTATTAAGTTCCTTGAAAACCAAATCGATGGCTCTGTCCAATGAATGTGGGTCAACGCCCATATAAATTGAGAAGTTGCCTGTGTCGGAATATGCATTGTATTGTGATTCAATGGTATATGCAAAACCGTACTTTTCCCTGATGTTAAGGTTGAGCCTGGAATTCATGCCAGGTCCTCCTAAAATGTTGTTGAGCAGTATCATCTGCATTTTTTTGATGCTGTCGATGTGATACGACAAACCTCCGATCATGCAGTGTGAAAGATGACTGTTTCTTTCTTCTGAGAAGTTAAAAACAGGTAGAGGATTGAATCTCGTTCTGTGAAATGTGGTACTGAATCTTTGATAGTCGCTAAAATGTGCTGTTATCTTGTTCTTGAATTTTTCGAACGAAATGTCGCCTATTGTTGCAATAACCATTCTGTCTGTCGAATAATTGTTCTTTAGGAAACGGATTAAGTCGTCGCGACTGAATCCTTCGACTAATTCGGTAGTTCCTAAGATGTTGCGTCCCATTTCGTGACCTTTGTAGAGTTTGTTTTCAAACTCGTCGAAAATCTCTTCTGCCGGATTGTCGCGATATGAGTTTATCTCATCGAGGATGACTTCTTTTTCTTTTTCGAGTTCATTTTCCGGATATGTGCTGTTGAAAGCCACGTCAGAGATGAGTTCGATGGTTTTGTTGTAGAAGTCTTTCAGAAAAGAAGCGTGTATGCAGGTTTCCTCTTTGGTCGTGTATGCATTTAACTCGCCGCCAACGTTTTCGAGGCAGCTTAGCACATGATAAGCTTTACGTTTTTTTGTTCCTTTAAAAAGCATGTGTTCAATGAAATGAGCTAACCCGTTTTCGTCAGTTAGCTCATCTCTCATTCCTGTGTTGACCATCAGCGCGAGATGCGCGATGGAACCAGATCTGTGTTTGTGAATTATTTTTATACCGTTAGGTAATGTATATTCCGAAATCTTGCTTTCTTCAAACATTATTTCATCCACATTTTAAATAAATCTTCGTTACCTCTGATGGCTTTCTCGCTGCCTTTCTTTGAGAGCCAACTGTGATTTTCTGCCAATCCGTCTTCGTCTTTCAATACGCGGAACGAATGTTTGTCAAACAAATCTGGATTGCCGCTGGTTTCCAGCAAGATTACTGCCACATGGAAATCTTCAAGACCTTCGCTAGTTTTCTTGCCGCTGAAGATGAAGGACTGTTGCGCATAATAACCGCCAGGATAGCCGTCAACTATATAATAACAAGTGAAATTGTCGTCTTCACCAGTTATTTTCACGCCGTATTGAATCTCTTCGAAGTCGGCATTTTGAACAGCGTCATATTGTTTTCCGTAGAAATTCATTTGTTTATTATTGTAAATGAATCCCATATAACGGTCGCTGTAATATTGGACTGAGTCTGGATTTGCTCCGTAAGATTCATATATAAGAATGTGAGGAGAAGATACATATTCGCCTTCCATATCTGGAGGATTGATTCCCGAATAAATTGGTATATAAGTTGTTACTTCATCATAAATTTCTTCAGGAAGAACGTATGAAGGTAAAACTTGCACCTTGTTGTCTTCGTCTTGCTTGTTTAATTCTTTTTCAAATTTGCCTTCGACTTTGTTGCTATATTGGTCTATGCAGTCGATTTGGATGCTGTATCCGTTTTTGGTTCTTGTTATTACGACAGATCCAGATTCGATGTTGCCCATATTTGTGTAGCTGCCGTCGTTGTTATATCCAATAACCCATGATCCTTCGAATTCTTTATAACTTCCATCTGGAATACGCTCGGCTTCACTAGATATGATGCTGAAATTAATAAAATCTTTGCCGTTTTCGCAATAGAGTCGCAGGTCTAAGTCAAAGCCGCCTTCAGTTTCTCCATTATTGATTATCTTGCCGTTGTCAATAGGATATATATCTTCGCCAACTTTGAAATAGTCATCGTAACGATTTTTGCCGCGGCAGGAAATGAGAAGAACTGCAACGACTAACAATACGCTAATACTTAATAGTTTAGATGAATAATGTTTCATAGATGAATTATTTTAGATTTCTGCAAATATATGAATTTTTTATTTGTCATTTATTTCTCTTTATAATTATTTTTCATCATAATAACTGAATCACAAAAACGTTTAGTATATTTGCAAAATAAATTTTTTTGAGATGAAAATAAGAAATTTTTTCTTGACGTTAATTCTTGTAATTCCTTTTGTTGCTGCGGCTCAGAGAGATATTACGAAAGAATGTGTGCCTACAGCAATGTTCAGCGCAACTTATTCATATCAGTTTCCTGGTGCTGATACCAAAATACTTTATGGAGACAACTCTACAATTGGCGCAAGTTTTCTATATAAAACAGACAAGAATTGGTTGTGGACAGCAAACGCCAATTTTATTTTCGGCGACCAATTGAATGCTTCACGCGAGGATATTTTAGGAATTATTTTGGATAATAACGGCGAATTGATAACAGGTGACGGTATTTGCGGTAGTTATGCGATGTTTGAGCGCGGTTATCATATTCAGGCGAAAGTGGGTAAGGTGTTTAGCCTGTTGGCTCCGAATCCTAACTGCGGTTTCTTTGTCAATGGCGGTTTGGGTTATCTTCTTAACAGAATAAGAATTGAATTTTCATCAAACGCTTCTACGCCGTATAATCTGGCAGAAGATTATCGTTACGGTTACGACAGAATGCGCGGCGGCTTCGCTTATTCAGGGGAACTCGGATATATGTATATGAGCAATTCAAGAGTGCTTAACTTCTCCTTGTCACTCGAATTCGTTCAGGCTCATACAAAATCTATGCGTGAATGGGACTTCAATCTCATGGGCCCAGACTTGAAATCATATATCGATAGGTATTACGGAATCCGTTTTGCAATTTATATCCCTACATATAAAAGAATGCCCGCAGAATATTATTACTATTGATCATGAATTTGCTGTATTCGCTTGCCATAAGACTTTATAGCGGAGCAATAGCTCTTGCTTCTTTCTTCGGGAACAAGAAAGCCCGACTATGGTGGAAAGGTCGGAAAAAACAATGGGAAAAACTGAAATCTGACAAAAACGACAAATGGATATGGTTTCATGTGTCGTCGCTCGGTGAATTCGAGCAAGGTCTGCCCGTCATCGAAAGCGTGAAAAATAATTTCCCCGAATACAAGATTCTGCTCACTTTTTTCTCTCCTTCTGGTTATGAACCTAAGAAGAATTTTCAACTCGCTGACAAAGTGGCATATATGCCCTCCGATACTTTGCATAATGCCAAAAAACTCGTAAGTAATTTTAACATAAAAGCAGTTTTCTTCGTTAAATACGATTTCTGGTTTAACTATATGAAAGTGCTTAAAAAAAATAATATACCTTTATATTATATTTCAACGCTGCTTTATCCTGATTCTTATTTCTTTAAATTCTACGCTTCATGGTTTAGAAAACAATTGAAGAATGTGTCTCATTATTTTGTTCAGAATGAAGATACTGCAAATCTGCTGAATATCATTGGTGTTAAAGATGTTACTGTTACTGGAGACACTCGTTTTGACAGAGTTTTTGAAATAGCTAAGAAATCGCAGAGATTCCCTGAAATAGAGGAATTTATTGACGGAAGAAAATGTATCATAGCGGGAAGCTCGTGGCAGTCTGACGAGAAGTTCCTTATACCGTTTTCAAAGAAAATGCCGGATGATTACTGCCTTATTTTGGCACCTCACGATATTTCTGAATCTCATATCAATCAGATTACTTCTCAACTTGATGATTATAAATTATATATTCAAAAAGCTGAGAATCAGCAAGATGATTCTTCTAAGAGAAATAGAGTGCTAATAATTAACACGATAGGTCTGTTGAAGAAAATATATAAGTATGCTCGTTTTGCGTATGTCGGCGGAGGTTTTATGAGCAGCATTCATAATACACAGGAAGCTCTTGTCTTCGGATGTCCTGTCGTGGTTGGTCCGAAATATCATAAATTCGTTGAAGCTGTCGATTTGGTTGAGCAAGGCGGAATGTTTTCTGTTGAAAATCAGCATGAATTTGATGAGATTTTTGATAAATTGATGAATGACGAAATGTTTTACAACAAGTCGTCAGGAATTTGTCAAGACTACATACAACTGAGTATCGGTGCGACCGATAAGATAAGCAAATTTCTTATAAAAAGTTTAAAGTCTTGATATTAAGGATTTTAATTAATTTCCTTGGCTTATATTGTTCAAGACATTCAGAGCTTCGCGCACATTTGTAACGGCATCTACGTAAAGTATGTTTTTCCCGTTCGATTCCTTGACTTTGCATCGGCGTTGATTCGATGCAGCATATCTTATTATTTTCATAAATGTATCGGTTTGATAATATTCAGATTCTTGATTAGAAATGAGATATGATGTCATCGTTTTGTTTTTCAACGATATTTTTTCGAATCCGAGGTCTCTGGCGATCCAGCGCAGTCTTATGGTGTTGAGCAGGTCTTCGGTCTGAACTGGGATTTTGCCGAATCTGTCGGTTATGTTTTTTGCAAATCGATTAAGTCCTTCTTCGTTTTTGATGTGATCTAGTTCTGTATAAAGACTAATGCGTTCTGCAGAAGATTCTACATATTCCATAGGAATCAAAATTTCCAGGTCAGATTCGAAAACGCATTCGCTTACGAATTTCTTTTCTTTGAGTTCGCCTTCGAAAATGTCTTTGAACTCGGTTTCTTTAAGTTCTAGAATTGCCTCGTCCAATATTTTATGATAAGTCTCGAAACCGATGTCGTTGATAAAACCGCTCTGCTCCGCTCCTAAAAGGTTTCCAGCACCTCTGATGTCTAAGTCGCGGAGAGCGATATTGAAACCGCTGCCCAGATCAGAAAAGTCTTCCAAAGCCCTGAGTCGTTTCTGAGCTTCGTCGGACAAGGCTGCAAGTGGTGGCGACAATAGATAACAGAAGGCTTTCTTGTTAGAACGCCCGACTCTGCCTCTGAGCTGATGCAGGTCGCTGAGACCGAAGTTTTGTGCCTCGTTGATAATTATGGTGTTGGCATTTGGAATGTCGAGTCCGGCCTCAATGATTGTCGTCGATAAAAGGACATCGTATTTCTCGTCGATGAAATCTAGGATTACCTGCTCAAGTTTGTTGCTGTCCATCTGTCCGTGAGCAATTCCAACTCTCACGCCAGGAACGTAGTTCATAATCATGTCGCAGATGTTCTGTATGTTCTGCACTCTGTTATGAACGAAGAACACTTGTCCATCGCGGGCGAGTTCGTATTGTATGGCGTCGCGGATAATCTCTGGATTGAAAGAATGTAGTTCTGTTTCAACAGGTTGACGGTTCGGTGGTGGCGTTTTGATGATGCTCATGTCGCGCGCGCCCATCATGGAAAATTGCAGCGTTCTTGGAATTGGAGTCGCCGTCAAAGTAAGTGTGTCAACATTGGTCTGAAGCTGTTTCAGTTTTTCTTTTGCAGAAACTCCGAATTTTTGTTCTTCGTCGATGATAAGTAATCCTAAGTCTTTGAATACTACGTTTTTACCTATTATGCTATGTGTCCCGATGAGAATATCGATATGACCATTTTTCAAATCTTCGAAGGTTTTCTTCTGCTCTTTGGCTGTCTTGAATCTGTTGATATAATCGATGTTGACAGGAAAACCTTTCAGTCTTTTTATGAAAGTCTGGTAATGTTGCAGAGCCAGCACTGTGGTAGGAACTAAAACCGCTACTTGTTTTGAATCGCAGACGGCTTTGAAAGCGGCGCGGATAGCGATTTCTGTCTTGCCGAAACCTACGTCGCCGCATATTAAGCGGTCCATAGGCGTTTCTGATTCCATGTCGCGTTTTACATCAACGGTTGCTTTGAGTTGGTCTGCCGTGTCTTCATACATGAACGAAGCCTCGAGTTCCGTCTGAAGGTAAGTGTCTGGCATATATTGGAATCCTTTGCTGTTCTTGCGTTGAGCGTAAAGCTTGATAAGCTCGCGAGCTATGTCTTTGACGCGGCTCTTGGTCTTTTCTTTCAGTTTGTTCCATGCATTTGACCCTAGTTTGCTGAGCGTCGGTTCCAGCCCGTCTTTGCTCGAATATTTCGATATTCGATGTAATGAGTGAATGCTTACGTAAAGAATGTCTCCGTTTTTGTAAATCAAACGAATCGCTTCTTGTTGCTTGCCATTGTTTTCGATTGTCTCCAAACCGTCGAATCTTCCAATTCCATGATTGATGTGCGTGACGAAATCGCCAGGTTTCAAATCATATAATTCTTTTATGGTTATGGCTTGACTTGATGCGAAGCTTTCGCGAAGACGGAAACGATGATAACGTTCAAAAATCTGATGGTCGGTATAACAGCAGATTCTCAAGTCCTTGTCGATGAAACCTCCTTGTATTGAATGATTTATTGGTGTGAAGTTGAGATGGTCTTCATCGAGTTTCTGAATATCGTTTAAGATGCTTTGTATTCTGTCTAACTGCTTTTTGCTTTCCGAAAAACAATAAACCGAATAGTATTCTGCCTTCAGCTTATTGATGTCGTCAAGCAGCATATTGAAGTTTTTGTTAAAAGCAGGTTGAGGCGAAGAGTTGAACTTTATTGTGTATTTATCTTTGCTGTTCAGGAACTTGCCAAATGATATTGTCCTGAAATTTTTCAGATGAGAAACTATTTCTTCTCCTGTTGTGAAAATGCTCTCTGGGTTTTCGATATTTGCAGAATTCTTCTGCTTCTCGTCACCCGATGTCTTGCCAAAGAAAACATCGCGGGCTTTGTCGTATTCCTTGTCAACTCTTTCCTTGAGAGAATCCTCTTCGTCAATCCATACGATAGATTTGTCTCTAAGATATTGAAATATAGTTTCTTTCTCGTTGCCGACGCTGTTGTCTTGCAAGTTTGGAATCAGAATTATGTTTTTGAAATTCTCTATCGAAAGCTGGTCGATAGGATTGAAACTTCTTATGGAATCTATCTCTTCCCCAAAAAATTCTATTCTATAAGGATAGTCGTTTGAGAATGAAAAGACGTCAACAATGCCGCCTCTTATCGCAAATTGTCCTGGCTCGACAACGAAATCAACGTGTTCAAAATTGTAGTTCGCCAGAACGTCAGTCAATGTGTTCATGGAGATATTGTCGCCGGTTTTTATCTTAAAGACATTGTCTGACATTGTTTTACGAGTTATAACTTTCTCGCTCAATGCTTCGGGGTATGTCACAATTATTGTCTTTCGTTCGCTCGAAGAAATTCTCTGAAGTACTTCTGTTCGTGACAAAATGTAGGTGTTGTCTGGTTTTTCTGGCTCGTATGGTCTTTTGTATGAAGTCGGGTAAAACAGAACTTTTTTCTTGCTGTAATCCAAGTCTTTTTCTCCGAAAATATTCTCCAGGTCGTTGTAGAAATATGCAGCTTTTTCCTTGTCGCTGCATATCACGAAATTATGTCCGTTCATTTTTTCTGAGCTGGCAGCGATGACATAAGCTTTCGCCGATGCACATAATCCGACGCATAATATATCCTTAAACCCTTTGATGCTATCAATGAGTTCGTTGACAATCTGACTGTTATGATAAATGTCTATAATCTTTTCTTTCACGTTTCCTTGAATATGGTCCGCGAAATTACTCTTTTTTTGCCAAAAAGATTTATTTTTTTCAATAAAAATCAAAGAGAGTTCTTTTATGATTATATTTGCGTTTTAATTTATAATGAAATTCTGATGCGAAATTTAGTCATATTTGATCTCGATGGCACTTTGCTATACACCTTGGAAGATTTAACGGATAGTGTAAATTACACATTATCGACATTCGGTTATGAAACAAAGACTCTCGATGAGGTCTCGATGCACGTTGGTAATGGCGTTCAGCATCTCGTTAAAAAGTTGCTGCCTGAAGATTTGAGCGATAGCGACTTCGAGAAATGCTACCAGTGCTTTAAGGAACATTATTCGGAACATTGCTGCGATAAGACTCGTCCTTACGATGGTATAATGGAAACTCTTAAAATTTTGAAATACAGAGGTGTAAAGGTCGGTGTCTTGTCTAATAAGTTTCAATCTGCTGCCGAGGAAGTGTGTGAGCATTATTTCCAAGGTTTGTATGATATAGTAATCGGTGAAAGCGAAAACTGTCGACGCAAACCAGCTCCCGACGGAATAAATATGATATGTGAGAAATTCGCTGCCGAGAAAGATGATGTGCTTTACTTCGGCGATAGTGAAGTGGACATCAAGACAGCGGAAAACTCTGGGGTTTACTGCGTTTCAGTTCTGTGGGGCTATCGCGACAGAGAATTCCTGGCAGATAACGGAGCAAAGGTGTTCGTGTCAAATCCTCTTGATATAGCTGATATATTAGATTGATATTTACAAAATGAAAGAAGGAGATTCCATGTAAGAATGTCCTTTTTTTATTTGAAAAATACTTGTCAATCGCTTGAAAAAATAAGTATCTTTGTCACACTAAATTTTAACTAATATTATTTATGGAAACATTTCTGCCTGTTGTAATTGCGTTTATTTTTGTATTAGCAATTTTGGGTATTGTAGCTGGTGTTAGCAATGACGCTACAAACTTCATGTCTGCTGCTGTCGGAACAAAATCAGCGTCTTATAGGTCTGTGACTATTATTGCCGCTTTTGGTATCATAATAGGTTCTATGATGAGCAACGGAATGATGGAAATTGCAAGAAACGGCGTCTTTTCTCCACAATATTTTTTCGCTAACGAAATCATTTATATTTACTTAGCGGTAATGATAGCTAACCTGATTCTCCTCGATGTTTTCAATACGCTCGGTTTGCCTACATCAACATCTGTTTCTCTCGTCTTTGAATTGCTAGGCGCAACAGTCGCTATCGCGATGATAAAAATGCATAACGGAACTGCCGTTGCCGGTCTCGCCGAGCTCATAAATACAGATAAAGCCTTGACAATGATTGTCGGTATCTTCCTTTCCGTAGCTATTGCATTTATTTTCGGTATCATAGTGCAATATATAACGCGTTTGATATTTTCCTTCAATTACGAAAAAAATCTTAAATGGAAGATAGGCATTTTCAGCGGTTTGGCAACAACTGCCCTGGTTTATTTCATGCTTATCAAAGGTATGAAAGGCGCAGCATTCATAACAGATGAGATGCACGCTTGGATAGACGCTAACACTTTATTGTTGCTCGGCGTATGCTTCGCATTCTTTACAGTGCTGATGCAGATACTTTACTTATTAAAAGTCAATGTTCTGAAACTCGTTGTTCTTATCGGAACATTCGCACTTGCAATGGCATTCGCTGGAAACGACTTGGTAAACTTCATTGGTGTGCCTCTCGCCGGACTTGATACATATCTGGATGTGAAAAATAGTGGCACCCCAATAGATTCTCTTTCAATGGGTTCTCTTAATACGATGTCGGCTGCCAATACAATATATATCATTATCGCAGGTCTTATAATGGCAATCACACTCCTTACTTCTAAAAAAGCAAAGATTGTCTTGCAGACTTCCTTGGATTTGTCGAAACAAAATGGCGGCAACGAGTCTTTTGGCTCTTCTGCAATAGCCAGAAGTCTTGTGAGATTTACCAATAACATGGTTACAGCAGTCGATAATATCTTGCCAGCAAAGGTTAAGGCATGGATTGAAAAACGTTTCGATAACAGAGAGATGATTCTCGAAGAAAACGCTGCTTTCGACCTTATCAGAGGCCTCGTGAGTATAGTACTCGCCTCAATGCTCATCGCTCTCGGAACATCATTAAAACTTCCTTTGTCAACGACTTACGTCACTTTTATGGTGACTATGGGTGCTTCTTTGGCGGACCGCGCATGGTCGAGAGAAAGCGCGGTATATCGCGTGACAGGTATGTTCTCCGTCATCGGTGGATGGTTCATCACAGCAATAGTCGCCTTCTTGATATGTTTCATGATAGCCTTGTTGTTCTACTATGGCGGCGTGGTGGCAATGTTGGCAATGATAGCATTAGCAGTATATATCATCATTAAAAACAGAGCTAAGACAAACAAGAATGAAGATAATGACGACCTCTTCGAAAAGGCTTTGAATACTACAGACCAAGAAGTTATTTATGAGACACTTATACAACATAATAAAGAAAGTATCAACGAACTTCTTAATGTCGCTAAAAATATCTATGTCGGCGTTGTAGATGCTTTTGTGAAAGAAGACATAAAGACTCTTAGAAAAGCTTCTAACGACTGCAGAATGGCAAAAGATAAGATGAAACAGTTGAAACGAAAAGAAATTATGATAATGCGTCGTATGGACGATAAGATGATAAACAAAAACACTTGGTTCCATCTTTCATATAACTGTATTGAACAAATTCTGTATTCGTTGCGAAGAATTTGCGACCCTTGTAAGGAATATGTTGATAACAGCTTCACTCCTTTGGATAAGAAATATCTTCCAGAAGTGGAAAACCTGAAAGAAAAAGTCGTTTGGTCGGTTGAAGCCGCTGATATTACGGTCTATTCGTCAGAATACAAGGATATTGACGCTGTTATGGAACGTGTCAAAATTAGAGAAGACGAACTCGTAGAGATGACTCATGAACAAATGAACAGAATACAGCACGATAAGGATAACATCGACCTCGCCTTGTTGTATCTCAACATAATTCAAGAATCGTCGGAGATTGTCACCGAGATGCGACATCTCTTACGCAGCGAAGCAAAATTGAATGAATAGAGTTAACTAATTGCAAAGAAAGAAATAATTAAAAATGAAAAATTACAGAAATCTAACACTTTTGTTTTTGTCGATGATGCTTTTGTCGGGCATCGCATTTTCGCAGGAAAAAAACTTTACAATCGATAAGTTATCGATAGAAGGTCGCGCCGACTTCGATTATTTTAATGAAGATGGAGCTTCATCCTCAGGTATTGACGGTAAATATTTTAATTTTGAGATGAAAGGCTCTTTCCTTCAAGACTTCTCATATCGCGTGCGTCAGAGAATCGATATGTATCACGGAAGCTCAAAAACCGACTATATGATTCTTTCTTACCATGCCAGCAAAAACTTCTCTCTTACAGCAGGTAAGATGCCTCTCGCAGTAGGCGGTTGGGAATATGACCTCGCTCCTATAGACGTGTATTTCGCTTCTAACTTCTGGAACACCTTCGACTGCTACGACGTGGGCGGTCAAGTCGGAATCCATACAAGCGACGGAAATCACGACATCATTTTCCAAGTGACAAACTCAACATTCACAAAGGAAAAGTTCCAGGGAATATATGCATATAACCTTATTTGGTACGGTAGAATGGGTGCGTTTTCAACATCTTATTCCATCAATATGATAGGTCAAAGTAAAGGTGAATACATTAATTATATAGCTTTAGGAAATGCCTTCGACTTCGATAAGTTGGATTTCTATATCGACTTCATGAACAGAGGCTTCTTGAACCAGAAAGATTTCTTCTTGGGCGACTTCACTCTCATCGGTGAAGTTAAATATGCTTTCACAGATAAGTTTACTCTTATGGCAAAAGGTGGCTACGATAGAAACAAACACTATGAAAATAATATTCCTCAGACAATACCATTCGATATGACAGTGAGACCTGGTGTTGAATATACATTTGCAGGTTTGGGCTTTGAAGCTTATCCTTACAAAGGAAATAAAAATGTCAGACTTCATGGATTCTTCGCAATGAATTCATTGAACGAGCCATCAGATGATATGTTGAATCCTAATTCATCATCTCCATTGTCATTGCAATTTAATCTTGGCGTAACTTGGAGAATTGATTTCGCAAAATAATTAATAAAAAACAACAAATAAAATTAGAGAAAAATGAAAGGAATGAAATTTTTAGCAAAACGACGTATTGAAGCCGTGATTTTCTTAATCGTCTTCTTTGCTTTCTTCGGATTCTTAGGAGGCAAGATGGGATTGCCTAACATGATGAACACTATTATGCAGACTGCGTATGGTCTTTTGTTAGAGACAGTCTTCTACATCATGGCGATTACTGTGGTATCTGGTGCTTTGGGTAACTTACTCGTAGAATTCGGTGTCGTCCGATTGATAGAAGTTGTCCTTCGTCCTCTTATGAAACCTCTCTACAACCTTCCTGGTGTTGCTGCTCTCGGCGGCGTGATGACATTCTTGTCAGACAATCCAGCGATCATCAGTCTTTCAAAAGACGCTCACTTCGCTCGTTACTTCAAGAAATATCAGCTTATTTCATTGACTAACTTCGGTACGGCTTTCGGTATGGGTCTCGTCGTGATTATGTTCATGATGGGTAAAGGCTTCCTTCCAGCAGCATTAGTAGGTTTGCTTGGTGCTGTCGC
Source organism: Bacteroidales bacterium (assembly GCA_045591245.1). Taxonomy (GTDB): domain Bacteria; phylum Bacteroidota; class Bacteroidia; order Bacteroidales; family F082; genus Limimorpha. Next base: position 7,390 of record JAZNSO010000023.1, on the reverse strand, counting down.
TGGAAGTATTGTGTCGACACGCTTGATGCAGCGTTTTATCTTGAAATCAAATCCAGAACTTGACGCTGAGATAAGTAGTGAACAAGGTGATGAAGAAAAGATTTCTTTCAAGTCGGAAGGCAGTGCTTTCTTACGTTTCTTGAATGCAATCCTCGATGGTGGTAAGTCGGGTGTTGAGATTGGTCTCGCCATTATTCCTGGTGTTCTTATTATCTCGACAGTAGTTATGATGCTAACATTCGGACCTTCATCTGACGGTACTTATACAGGCGGCGCATACGAAGGTGTCGCTTTATTGCCTTATCTTGCTGATAAGATTGACTTTGTGTTCAAGTGGTTATTTGGCTTTGAAAATCCACAGTTGGTTTCATTTCCAATCACAGCTCTCGGTGCAGTAGGAGCAGCTCTCGGTTTGATTCCTCGTTTCATCCAAGAAGGTATTATTGACGGTAACGCTATCGCAGTGTTTACAGCTATGGGTATGTGCTGGAGCGGATATCTCAGCACTCACACCGCAATGCTCGACTCACTCGGATTCCGCAGCCTAACATCAAAAGCAATCCTCGCTCATACTGTCGGCGGACTTGTAGCAGGTTTCACAGCTCATTGGGCCTACGTACTTCTATCAATGATATTCTAACTTTAAGCTTTCAATTTTCAACTTAAACGGGTATGCAAACGGTTACATTAGGTAAGACAGGATTTGTGGTAAATAAAAACGGTTTCGGTGCATTACCGATACAACGTATCTCTAAAGAAGACGCTGCTTATCTTCTTCGCAAGGCTTTCGACAACGGAATAACTTATTTCGATACCGCTCGTTTTTATACTGACAGCGAAGAGAAAGTTGGATATGCTCTGAGTGATATTCGCGACAAAGTCATCATCGCAACTAAAACCGCAGCTGCTAATGTGACTGCTTTCTGGAAAGATTTGGAGACAAGTCTTGCTTTGTTGAAGACTGACTATATAGATTTATATCAGTTCCATAATCCTAGTTTCTGTCCTAAGCCAGGTGACGAAAGCGGCGTTTATGAAGCGATGCTCGAAGCAAAACAAAAAGGCATGATACGCCATATCGGATTGACAAACCATCGTCATCATGTCGCTAAAGAAGCCATCGAATCGGGACTTTATGAAACAATACAGTTCCCGTTCTCATATATCAGTTCGGAAAAAGAGCTGGAACTCGTTCAGATGTGCAAGGAGAGGGAGATAGGTTTCGTATGTATGAAGGCATTATCAGGCGGATTGATTACCGACTCTGCTTGCGCTTACGCTTTTCTCAATCAATTTGAACACGTTCTTCCTATCTGGGGAATACAGAGAGAGTCTGAGTTAGACGAGTTTATCTCATATCAGGAAAATCCACCTGTCATGACAGAAGAAAGATGGGCTAAAGTCAAGAAAGACAGAGAGGAACTTGCAGGAGAATTTTGCAGAGGATGCGGTTATTGCATGCCCTGTCCTGCTGGAATTCAGATAAATGATTGTGCAAGAATGAGTCTTTTTTTGCGTCGTGCTCCACACAGCGTTTATCTCGCCGACGAATGGAAAGAGAAAATGAAACGAATCGAAAACTGTTTGCATTGTAATTTATGTAAAAGCAGATGTCCTTACGGATTAGATACGCCGACATTGTTACAGAAGAATTACGAAGATTTTAAGACGTTTATATAAATATTTGATTAGTCGTAAAATGTACAAAAATCGATGTTGTTTGTTAAAAAAACAATGTCGATTTTTTTATTGTAAATCACTCATTATTACACAAAAAGATTAACTTTTTTTCTCTTTTCTAATAGAAAAAAATGTTATATTTTTGCGAAGTGAAATTATCATTAACCAAATTAAAAATTTATGAAAACAAAAATTGCAACACTAATGCTGTGTCTGTCTTTTATGTTACACAGCTACGCTCAGTCGGATGGTTTTTTTGAATACCAAGATTCGGAAAGAGCAATCAATATGACGCCTGTTCCGTTTTACATGAATGAATGGCAAGAGTTCGATAATATGAATGTTAATGCTACACCTGTGGGTGGTGGATTCCTCATGCTGTCAATGATGTCGATGTTATATGCTTTTTCAAGAAGAAAGGAGGAAAAACGATGAAAATGAAATTATTCTTGTCAATTGTAATGATTGTGACATTGTTTGTCCGATGCAAGAAAGAAAATGAATATATTATGGAGAATGAATCTTCGGATATGGTGAAAGTAACTTTCGAGTTGCCTCTTGATGGAGACAAATCCGATTTTTTCAATATCCTGCCACACGGTGATATCAATTGGGGAAATTCTAATCATGTAGAATATTTGTATCTTGCTGTTAGAGATAGGTATTTGTACTATGATACACAGCTGAGTTATACGGTTCGCGTGGGAGAATTGTTTGAAATGCATGCAGAAGTGGATGAAGCTACAGACAAACTTATCTTTTCAGGAATGATTCCTCAGAATCTATTATACCCAACAAAGCCGTGTGTTTTGTACTATTTTGGAAATAACGGCAGAGGAGAAGATGGTACTAATGTTACAAATATATATGATCATGAGTATCCAGATTGTGTTATTGGAAAAACCGTGTCCTTTTCCAAACAAAGCGGTAATATAGAAGATGTTGGTAATTATCATGTGGCGTCTGTAAGGGTATCTTCAATTAAAATAATTAGAGATGAAGATAGAAATATTTTGGAATTTAGGTTGAATGCTAATAAATTGCAGAATAATATGTCTATTGCAATGTTGGATTTGACAGATGAGACGGTTTTAGAAGGAAGTGCAACTAAAATGCAGTCTTATACTATTAAATGGACCGGCCTTGAATTTGAAGAGTTTATAGAATATGACTCAAATGGAACTTATGATGTTAGTGGGAATCCTGGTGATAAATCGTTTGTTGCATTGTTGCCAACAAATGAATGTGCGACATTAGAGTGTGGCAAAGGTAGTTATACATTCTATGAAGGGATATCTAGGAATCAAGTCTATTTGGAAAGAAATGGCGGAAGTATAGAAGAATCTTCTCCTTTGATTTGGAATCGACCATAGTTCCTTTCTTAAAAAAAATTATTTTACTATAATAATTTCTATTATTTTTTTTATATTTTTGCTGATGAATTATAAAAACAAACTAATCAAAAAATAACTTAAAATAATGGAAATAGAATCTTATATTGTAAAGAGAGTCAATTTGTTGATGAATGCAGGAGACGCTAAGATAGTTAAACGTCTTGAAGGTGGTATGAGTAATTATACATACGTTGTGGAATGTCAAGGTAAACAATATACCTATAGAGTCCCTGGTAAGTATGCTGAGAAGTTTGTTGATAGAAACGAAGAATGGGATAATATCCAAAAAGTCGAAAAATTGAATGTCAACAATGAAACAGAATATGTAGAACTGAGAACAGGAGAAAAGCTTGCATTTTATGTTGAAGGTGTTATCATGTCAAATACAGACGTTGTTTCTTACAATGAAATGTCAGCAAAAGCTCTTAAAAGACTGCATGAAAGTGATTTGCAATTTAAAGATTACGACGCTTTCGGTCGTCTCGATAATTATGAGAAATATTGTCGTGATTTAGGTTTTGAACATCCTCAGGAATACGTTGACTTGCGTAATCGTTTAGATGCGATGAGAGATACATATAAGGATATAAAACTTGTTCCTTGTCATTGTGATTATCAACCTACAAATTTAGTTATCGATGGAGATAAACTTTATATTTTGGATTGGGAATTTGCAGGTATGAATGACCCGTATTATGACATTGCTTGTTATGGCAATGCCGGTTTTGACAAGGCTCTTTCTTTATTGGAAGCATATCTCGAACACAAACCAACAAGTGAAGAGTTGAAGCGTCTGCATTTCCATAGAGCATTCCAGTGTTTGCAATGGTATAATGTTGCAATGTTCAAGGAAATGGTAGGGCTAAGCAAGGATTTGAATATGGATTTTACAGCTGTAGCACAGATGTTTTATGGCTTCGCCAAAGATTTAATCGAAGCATACGATAAGCTGTAATCTTAGGTTTATCCATTAAAAAATATTATTAAAACTATTAAGGAGGTTGCTAGACAAGTTTGGCAACCTCTTTTATTTGGTAACGTTACCGCCTTTTTGTTTATTATGCCTTGTCTTCTTAATAAAAAAAATACATTTAATACTTGTGTGTATATAAATTATTGAGTATATTTGCTCCTTGTAAATAAACGATAAAATAACCTATTATTAACTAAATTTTTCGTATTATGAAAAAATTTATCCTAAGTATGTTGTTAGCGGTGCTAATGCTACCGTTCGCAACTCGTGCTGATGAACTTATCATTGGCGAAGGAACGGGATCGGGATACTACTCCCCGTTTAACAATTATTACAAGCATTCATGGAACGAGACAATCTATCAGGCTAGTGAGTTTGATGGGTCGGCTTCAATTAGCTCGATTGCTTACCATTGTGCATCCACAGGTAAGACGGTGAATGCTACATCTGTCAAAATTTACATGGCTGAAACAACACAGTCTGAGTATGCATCATCATCAGGTTGGACACCGGAATCAAATTTGACATTGGTTTACGAAGGCTCCAATATTGTATTAGGTGATACAGAATGGGAAGAGTTTGTTTTGGATCAACCATTTGTGTATTCAGGTGTGAATAATTTGGTTGTTGTAGTTGCTAAGTCAGCAAGTAACTATAATAGTAGTCTTAAATGGTACTATACAGACTATGGCAACAAACCATGTATGTATTTGCAATCAGATGGTTCAGCATCATACGCTGAATATCCAACACAATCAGGTGTGCAATATGCATACTCTCCTGACATTAAGATTAACTACACATCAGTTCCTTCAGGTCCTGTCGCAGTAACTCCTCAAGTCATTGACTTAGGTGCACGTCCTAACGGAGCTTGGATGCGCCCTGCAGAAGTTACAATTAAGCCAATAGGTGCTTATTCTAATATCAACGCAATAGAAACAACAAATTCATACTTCGAAATGTCTGAAGTGGAGTTGCCATGTACGATTTACAATAATGAACCATTAACAATGGGAATCACTCACGGTGAGGGTGAAGGTGACATTAATGGTCAATTGGCTATATTCTATAAAGATGAAAGAGGCGTAGAGTTCGTTGATATGACAGCTTATGCTTACGATCCTGTAGCAGGTGACGTTTGGGAAAATGCAACAACAGTCAATGCATATCCATTCACAAATGCTCCAACTGGTATCTATGACAACTATTTGTTACCAGGCGAAACACAAGACGGTCAAGATGCTGTTTATAAAGTAACTTTCAATGAAGACGTTCTTCTTACAGCTTCAGTAGATGGCGAAAATGGTAAAGTCGCTGTTTATGCAGAAGACTTCGGTGGAGAACCAGGCCCTGGCGCAACAAATATGTACACAGGTATAGAAATTAGTGATACTCCAGCTATGCCATCTGCAGCATGGTTAAAATATGATAACGGAACATTCTATACTTCAATTGGTGTTGGTGCTGCATATTCATTCTACTGGGCAGTGAAATTTACTCCAGAAGATTTGCAAAATTATGCTGGAACAAGTTTAACAAGAATCTCCATGTACGACTATGCCGCTCATACAGGAACTTTCCTTATATACAAAGGTGGAGAGTCGGCTCCTCAAACACAAGTTGGTTACCAAAGTTATGTAGGTACAGGTGCAAGTACATTTGTAAACTATGAACTTGAATATCCTATTGCTATTGATGCTACACAACCACTTTGGATAATCGCAGTTAATAACCAAGGCGTTGATTACCCAGCAGCATCATCTACATTTACAGGAAATCCTAATGGCAGCTGGTGTTCATTAAACGGTACGAGCTGGTTAGACGTAGCAGATCCTACAATGTTAGGTCAACCTTTGACATGGATGATCCGTGGTTATGTACAAGATAACGCTAAAGGTGAAACAGCATACAAGCCATTGGAATTTAAACCACAAGCTACCGGCGGTCAATTGGCAAGCGCAATGCCAATGGATAACACAAGAGGTCGTGGTAATAACGCAATCAACGATATGGTTGTCCCTGCTGGTACTTACTATATCGCTGCTTCAGCAACAGAAGACTTCACTGTCAATATTAATAAGGTAGCTATTCCACTTCCTGAAAAACCATTTAATCCAAATCCAGAAGATAAATCTAAAGATATTGAAGATCAATTGTTATCATGGGAATTCGGTGACTATACAGTAGAATATCAAGTTCTCTTCGGAACAGCATATCCTCCAAAAGATGTTGTCGTCGATTGGACAAATGAACTTACATCAGTATATCCAGTAACAGATTTATATAACAATAAGAACTACTTCTGGCAAGTTAATGTACGTAATACAAGCGGTACGACAGAAGGTGACATCTGGGCATTTACAACACCTTTGAATGTCCCTACTATTGTTGATATTACATCAAATATGCTCTATCCAGGTGAAAATGTAACAATTAGCTGGAATCCAGTTCAGGATCGTGCATACAGAGGTTACAACGTTTATGTAAACGGAGTGAAAGATAATAACACTATTATTACTGAAACTTCATACACTGTAGAAGGTCTTGAATACAACATGGAAGGTCATGAACTTACAGTTACAGCTGTTTACGATGAAGGTGAATCTGTAGCAAGTAATGTGGCGAGAGTATATGTAACAGGTAATGGCACCGTTAATGGTAATGTGTTTGAACTTGATGGCGTAACACCTATAGTTGGTGGAACAGTAGAAATAACAGGTGCTGACGCTTTTGGTAATGCTCAATCATATAACTTTGAGATAGACGCTAATGGTAAATTCAGCGGAGAACTCCTTGAAGGTGAATATCAAGCTGTAGCAACTACAGAAAATTATCAGAATGCAAAAGTAAGATTTGAAGTAGCTTACGCTGAAGAAACAGTCATTGATATTATAATGACTGAAGTCTATACTCCAGTAGCATACGTAGAGGCAACAGAACTCGATGAAGCAGAAGTTCAAGTTGTTTGGGGTATGCAGAAATATGGCGGTGGCGGCGAAGACTTCGAAACAGGTGACTTCTCAGCTAACGAATGGAACAACACAGTCAGTGAATATCCATGGGTTATCGTAGAAGGCGGCAACGAAAGCAACTACGCCATGAGATCAGACTGCGCAGGTATAGACGACGGTATCTCAGCAATTGAAATCACAGTAGAAGTTCCTTTCGACGGATTCATGAGCTTCGACTATAAGATCTCAAGTGAACAGGCATACGACCTCGGTAAGTTCTACATCGACGGCACAACAATGGCATCATTCTCAGGCGAAGCTGGCTGGGCAACCAAGAAAGTAGCAGTTACAGAAGGTGTCCACGTCTACAGATGGGAATATTCAAAAGACAT
>JAZNSO010000022.1:0-47308 GCA_045591245.1 Bacteroidales bacterium | reverse complement strand
GGAATTTCTATAATTTGCTTTGCAAATGATTTATGAATTTTTATTGAGAATATTTTTGTATTTCTTGAAAGAGCATAGCGAGCTATGTGATTGAAAGAAAGATGAAAAGATTCCGATAAAAAACATAAAGCATGCAAAAGTATTTATTGTAATTGTCAAAAATTATTCAAACGGGGAATTTATAGAAGTTCCCTTAACTTTAAAAATATCACTGTCCAATTTTTTGACACTCACTGTCCAATTTTTTGACACTTTATTTTTGCTTAAAATTTTAAATCGTTGATATTTAATGATATAAAATTTTGGCACGATTTTACAATTGACAGTTTACAATTGACAATTAACAATTATGGTAGAATCTCACGCAAAGGCGCAAAGTACGCGAAGAGACAATATAACAAACTCTGCGTTCCTCTGAGTCTCTGCGAGAAAAAAGAAAATTGAAAAAATATTAATAATGTGGACAAAGTCTGTTGTCTGTTGACTGTTGTCCGTTGACTTAAAAATGACAAAATGAAAATCGCATTTAAAAATTTCTTGATGACCTTGAAGCGGTATAAGGTGGCTTCGTTTCTTAACATTGCGGGATTGACTCTCGCTTTCGCGGCGTTCTACGTCATAGCCTCTCAGGTGATTTATTCTCTTACCTACAACCGCTCGCTCAAAGACTCGGAGCGCATTTTTAATGTGGCGTTTTGGAGTAAATCTTCAGAAAATTGGTCCGCTAATAGTCCGAATCCTATATCTTACGAAGTCGCCGACATCATGCCTGAAGTGGAATCTATAGCATCAATGAAACTTGGATATGCTCATAAGAATGTGTACTCTAAAGTGAATGGACATGATTTTGAAAAGTTTTATTGGCGTGTGATAGATTGTAATTTTTCAATTGTAGATGTCATTGATTTTAACATTGTTACTGGTAACATCGAGGATTTTAACGTCGAGGACGCTGTCATCATCTCGCGTTCTGCTGCGGAAAAGATGAATGTGACGACAGGCGATATTATTTATATGGAAAACTTTGGCAACGGCAAACCGGAGCTGCCTTTGACTGTAGCGGCTATATTTGAGGATTTTGACAGAAACACGATTTTTGACGGCTATGATGTTTTTCTCAACGATGAACGTAGAGACGGAATGACAAATAATAATCATAATTATGCTGTGTTTGTGAAACTTACAGATGAGAGCTGCGTCGAGAAATTTACCGATTTGTGGGTGGAGAAATATAATGAGTGGGGCTATGAGATTATGCAAGAATATATAACTCAATTTGGTGATGATAATAATGTTGCTATGTTGCAAGAAGAGTTTGAGAAGACTAAGGACGTCAGTCCCATCAATATGATTTCCTTAAACAAAATGTATTTTCAGGAAAATTATGATCCTTCAATCATAGTTCATAAAAACACATTGAGTGCGACCTTCGTAATGGTAGCCATCGCTCTTATAATAGTCATTGTTGCTTTTATCAATTTCGTCAATTTCTTCATGGCTCTCGTGCCTGTCAGGATGAAAGCTGTTAATATCTGCAAGGTTTTCGGCGCAGGGCAGGGAACTTTACGCTGGAACTTCATCTTCGAAGCTATAGGTCTTGTTTTCATCGCCTTATTGTTTGCGTTGTATATAGTCTTCGCATTGAAAGATTCGTTTATCTCAAATTACGTTACTTGTTCTCTTGCTTTCTCTGAAAATATAGCAACAATAATAATTGTCGTGGCGATAGCGATTCTGATAGCTGTCGTGGCTGCTGTTTATCCTGCTTTTTACATCACTAAGTTCAACGCTTCCATGGCGGTGAAAAGCGGATTCGCATATTCCAAGTCGGGACGTAATCTTCGTTCAATACTCATCTCTACGCAGTTTATAGTGTCTATGACTTTGATTATCATAACTGCTGTCTTCTTTCTTCAATATCGTTTTATGCTTAATTACGATATTGGTATCGACAAAGAAAATGTCTTGGTGATTTTTCCCTACGATTTCCCTGCGAAGAGCGGAGAGACTTTGATACAGAAATTAGAAGCCAATCCTCAGGTTAAAGAAGTCACTGCGACAATGTCGTCGTTTGTCGGTATTCCTTCATCAATAAATGGATACACGAAAGATGACGGTAGTTATTATGATGTGAATATTTGGTATGTGCGATGGAATCTAATAGATTTTTTTAAGATACCGGTTCTTGAAGGTGAGGGCTTTACGCCTAATTCTAATGGTAGGGATATGCTGATAAATTCTTGTCTGAGCGATAATGTAGATATGAAAATCGGTGATAAATTAGATGGCTGGAATACGAAAGGCATAATGGCGAATGTGCATAATATGTCTTTGCAAGGCGGATATGTCAATACCGCATATCTTTGTTATAATGATTATTATAGCGGATATTATCTTCGTATGCAGGATAATGCAGATGTGGAAGAGGTGAAAGAATTTATAAAAACAACGGTTAAGGAAATTGCTCCTTTTTCAGATGTTATTGATGTTAATACATTTGATGAGCATGTCGGATTTTACTATTATGACATAAAGAAACAAGTTATGATTATCGCGGTTTTCGCCTTGATAGCCATTGTCATTTCCTTGATGGGAGTATTCGGTATCGTTCTTTTCGAGACGCAGCATCGTCGTCGTGAGATAGGAATACGCAAGGTTTATGGAGCCACGACAGATAATGTCATCACTATGTTTGCGAGACGTTATGCTGTCATAGTAGTAATATGTTTCGTGGTGGCAGCTCCGATTGCATGGTTCGTTTCCTCAAGATGGTTGGAGCAGTTCGCCAACAGAATCGCGATGCCGTTATGGGTTTACGCCTTGGTGTTGATTGTCGTACTTGTCGTTACTATGACGATAGTGATATTACGCTCATGGAAAGCCGCGAATGAAAATCCGATCGACGCGATAAATTAATTCATAATGCATAATTCATAATGCATAATCAATATTAATTATGAATTATGAATTGTGAATTATGAATTGTTAAGGCTTGTTTTGTTGCCTGTCGGAAAATGAAAGGAAAATCCACAACTGACGGAATGAAAAATCCACAATTAGCGGAATGAAAAATCCACAACTGACGGAATAAAAATAATAATTTATTGATTGTCATGTTTTAAAATAATATTATATTTGCGCATGAAAATTATATGATTATTTATGAAGATGGCGTATAAAAATAGAGTGGCTGATATATTATTAGTGAATCAGTTGAATTCGGCTGGCGCTGTTTTGATTCAGGGACCTAAGTGGTGTGGTAAGACTACTACGGCTGAACAAAATGCTAAAAGCGTCATATATATAGATCATCCAAGGAAGTTTAAGGATAACTTGTTCCTTGCGGAAAATAATCCAGAGTTGCTACTACAAGGTGATGTGCCCAGACTTATAGATGAATGGCAGTTGACACCGCAGTTGTGGGATGCGGCTCGTTTTATCGTGAGTCGTAGGGGTGAAGTTGGTCAGTTTATTTTCACTGGATCGGCGGTTCCAGCTGATAAAAATAAGATAAACCACACAGGAACAGGTAGGTTCGCATGGATTACAATGCGGCCTATGAGTCTATGGGAATCTGGTGAATCTAACGGAACTGTGAGCTTGTCAGATTTGTTTGAAGGAAAGGAAGTGTCGTCATCAGCTCCTGATGTGTCATTGGAAAATTTAGCGTATCTAATTTGCAGGGGAGGCTGGCCCGCAACAATAGATATGAAGATGGATGCCGCTTTGCGTCAATCTATGAATTATGTTGATGCTGTTTGTAATAACGATATATCACGTGTTGATAACGTTGGACGAGATTCCGCTTTTGCGCATCGTTTGTTAAAATCGTATGCAAGACATCAGGGAGGACAAGTCCCGATATCGACAATCTATTCTGATTTGACTCAGTTTAAGAGTTCGTCGATGACTGAAGAAACGATTTCATCTTACATGTCTGCATTAAGGAAAATATTTGTCATAGAAGATATGCCTGCGTGGAATCCAAATATCAGATCTAAGACTGCTATTAGGACATCTGATACACGTTATTTCGTTGATTCTTCAATTGCTACGGCATCCTTAGGCATTGGCGTTAATGATTTGCTTAATGATCTTAATACCATGGGATTGCTATTTGAAACCATGTCTGTTAGAGACCTTCGTGTTTATGCAGATACCCTTGACGGTCAGGTGTTCCATTATAGAGATGCAAACGGACTGGAGTGTGATGCTGTAATACATTTGCGTAATGGATCTTATGGCTTGATTGAAATAAAGATGGGAGGCGAGTCTCTGATAGAGGAAGGCGCGGCTGTATTAAATAAATTGGAAAGTAAAATCGATACGACAAAAATGAAATCTCCTTCATTTAAGATGGTTCTTACAGGACTTGGTGCGTATGCATACAAAAGAAAGGATAATGTCTTTGTTGTGCCGATTTCTTGTTTGAAATATTGATAACTATTATATTGTTTCTATACTTTTTCTTATCTTTACAAAAAAAATATTCTATGCCCAAAAAAGGAAAACTTCTTGTCGTTGACGATAACCTTAATATTCTCTCGGCTGTTAAGATGCTGACGGAGAATTGTTTCGAGAAAGTGATAACTCTTTCTTCTCCTAAGTCGCTCGTTACTACAATACAGAGCGAGTCGCCTGATGTGCTTCTCTTGGATATGAACTTCCATGCTGGAATCAACAATGGAAACGAGGGTATCTACTGGCTTAACGAGGTGAACTCGAAATTTCCTAAGATAAAAGTCGTCCTTTTCACAGCTTACGCTGATATCGACCTCGCGGTGCGCGCCATGAAAGACGGTGCCTTCGACTTCATAGTGAAACCTTGGAATAACGAGAAACTTATCGAGACTTTGCTCAACGCTTATAACGAAGGTAAGACAAAAAAACGTTCCTCGCATAATAAGTCGGCATCGCAACATACTCAGATGTTCTGGGGCGACTCTCCAGAGATGCAACGCATAAGAAACATCGTGGAACGTGTCGCTGCTACAGATGCTAACATATTGATTACTGGCGAAAACGGTACAGGTAAAGAGGTGATGGCTCGTGAGATTCATTCTCTTTCCTCGCAATGTAATAGGGAGATGATAAGCATTAACATGGGCGCAATACCGGAGTCGCTGTTCGAAAGCGAGCTCTTCGGTCATAAGAAAGGTGCTTTCACCGACGCTCATTCCGACAGGATAGGTAAGATGGAAGCTGCCAACAACTCGACGCTCTTCATGGACGAGATCGGTAATATGCCGCTACATCTTCAAGCTAAGCTGCTTACGGCTCTTCAAAACAGAAGCATAACACGTCTCGGAACTAACGAGCCCGTCAATATCGACATCAGACTTATCACCGCGACAAACTGTAATCTTTTTGAGATGGCGGAACGAAATGAGTTTCGTCAAGATTTGTTGTTCAGAATAAATACGATACATATCAATATACCGCCTCTGCGCGAAAGAAAAGAGGATATTGTGCCTCTCGCTGAGCTGTTTCTTAAAAAATATTCAGAAAAATATCAGAAGGAAAATCTCACGATTTCTGACTCGGCAAGGGAAAGACTGACTAACCATCGCTGGGACGGCAACGTGAGGGAACTTCAGCATACGATGGAAAAAGCAGTGATAATGTGTGACGGTAATGTTGTTGAACCTGAACATCTTGGATTATATGCTTCTGTAAATGTCTCGTCGTCAAAGAAAGACGTTACCTTCGAAAACTCAGAACGTAATCTGATTGTGGAAGCCATGGATTCTTGTAACGGCAATATTTCTCTCGTTGCGCAGAAACTCGGCATCAGTCGACAGACTCTTTATAACAAGATTAAGCGTTACGGTTTATGAGAAAAAACAAAATCCCATATCGCCGTATAATGTGTTTCGTCATCCTCTTGGTGATAACGAGCATAGCGACTGGTATTTTGCTGACAATCAAAGCGTGGATGTTTCTTGTCATAACGGTTCCATTGTTGGTATTTTCAATATCACGACTTATTAATGTTTATAAAAGCGTTATCGGCAGACTCGATTTCATCATCAGAGCTGTGCGAAACGACGATTATTCTTTTCGCTTCACTGAAAATCCTGATTATACGGAGAATGCTTTCGTCAATTATTCTCTCAATGAGATAAAAACGGTGATGGACGAGAAGAAGCTTCTCATGCGTGAAGATGAAAAGAACTTTGAGCTTATCATGGAATGCGCCAACATTGGTATCATGCTTTTGATGGAAAACGGCAATATCGTTCATTCTAATTCTAAGATGTTGGAAATCTTTTCTTTGCATAGGATAAGTCATATCGAACATCTGAGAAATCATTCTGAAGACTTGGTTGAAACCTTAAAAAATATTAAGCCTTCTGAGCAGAAAAGTGTTAAATATTATACTGAAATAGGTGAGACGAATCTTGTCTTGAGTTGTTCTGAGATACATTATAAAGGAAAAGACCTTAGAGTTGTTACCGTAGGAAATATCAATAAGGAACTCGATAATCAGGAAGTTGAAGTATGGGAAAAACTGACGCGCATTCTCACTCACGAGATTATGAATTCTTTGGCACCGATTACTTCCATTAGCAACACTTTGATAGACAATATCAATGATTCTGAGAAGGTAGGCGAGGGGCTTGAGATAATTCATTCCACCAGCGACCGGCTGATGCAATTTGTCAATTCATTCCGTCAGGTGACACGTGTTCCTACGCCGCAGAAAACGCCATTCTCTCTCAAAGAATTGATTGATGATGCAGTAGCTTTGATTGACTTTGGTAAAATCAAAATAAATATTAACATAAATCCGGAAGATACTTTGCTTTATGCCGACAGAAGTCAGATGTCGCAAGTCATCGTTAATCTTTTGAAGAATGCTGTCGAGTCATGTGATAACAACACTGATGACAAAGATTATAGTGTTGAAGTACAATCGCATATAGATTCAGAAGAACTGATACATATCGAAGTGAGTAACAACGGAGGCAAGATTTCTGAAGATATTGCCGAAAATATCTTCATGCCTTTCTTCACCACAAAACGCGACGGATCCGGTATCGGACTTGCCATATCGCGACAGATTCTCAGACTCCACGGAGGCGTAATCCGTCTTTTGAGAAACACCGAAGAGAAAGTCACGTTTCTCTTGATAATAGAGTGAGGGGAACTAATACAGCAAACAGAACGCCCTTAAAGGAATTTCGTTTTTGCAATCGTACTCTAAGTTGTTTTTTTACGAGAAATGCATTTTCAATGTTTTTGCTATGCAGTGTTTTTGCTATCTGAAGATTACTGTTCCATAAACTTTTATGATATTTTGTAATCTTGAAATATCGCTTGCAACATATTTCATTAATCAGCTTCAATCCATGGCGCGCCTGTATGTGTAATGTCTCTCCCGAACATTGACTGATGTTATTAAAAATTCACAATTTATTTAACATAAAAAGACTCTTATTTTTTTTTAAAAATTAACTACTAAATAATTTGTTTTTTTCAATTATTATCATAACTTTGCAGAGTTATTAATTAAAGAAACCTGATATACAATGGCATATATTTCTTTTGATAAGCAGCATTTGGTAAACCTTGAGTTTACTATGAACAAGGAGATTCTCCGTTCTAACAGGTCGGGGGCTTTTTGTAATACGACAATCATCGGTTGCAATACAAGAAAGTATCACGGACTGTTAGTCGTGCCGCAACCTCAACTCGATAATAACAATCACGTGCTTCTTTCGTCAATCGACGAGACGGTCATCGTGAATAAAGAGGAGTTCCATTTCGGCGTCCATCAGTATGAGGATGGAACTATAATGCCTCACGGACATAAATATCTCAGAGAGTTCTCAGCCGAACCGATACCGACTTTGCTCTATAGGGTAGGAGGAACGAAAATCACCAAAGAATATATTTTTGCTGAGAACGAAAACCGTATTTACATAAGGTATAATGTCGTTGAAGCAGCGCAACCTATAACATTGCGTCTCAATCCATTCTTGGCTTTCCGCAATGTCCATAGCCTGACACATGAAAACTACGATGCAAATCGTAAATATACACCTTTAAAGAATGGTGCTTCTTGGCAGATGTACGAAAACTACGATCCACTCTGTCTTCAGTTCTCGAAAAGCGTAAAATATACTCATGCTCCTCTTTGGTATTATAACACATTTTATATCAGAGAGTTTGAACGTGGATATGATGCAGTGGAAGATCTCTACGTTCCTGGTTTCTTCGAAGTGAATCTGAAACAAGGCGAAACTGTTATCGTTTCGGCTGGCTTGGAGGAAAAGAGTCCTGCCACTTTCAAACGCCAATTTGAGTCGTTGCTAGAGTCAAGGATACCTCGTGACAGCTTCGAACATTGTCTGCAAAATTCAGCGCAGCAGTTTATCATTCGCGAAAAAGAAGGAACTCGTATGTTCGCCGGTTTCCCTTGGTTCGGAAGCTGCGGTCGTGACACCCTTCTTTCAATACCTGGATTGATTCTTACATCAGGCGATAAAAAGACTTTTAAAGAGTTGCTGAAGTATCTGATAGACACAATGAAAGGTCCTTTCTTCTCGAATAGATATTACCAAAAATCTCTGTATTATACAGCTGTCGATTCGCCTTTGTGGTTCTTCCTCATACTTCAGAAATATGAAAATATGCTCGGCGCAACGAAAAAGTCTATCTGGAAAGATTATGGCGAAGTTATGTCTATCATATTGAACTCATTCATCGATGGGACTGACTTTAATGTCAAGACATTGGAAAACGGACTTCTCTATGCCGGAAATGAAAACCTCGCTCTTACTTGGATGAACGTCTTTTGTGATGGCAAACCATACACGCCAAGAACTGGTCTTAATATAGAAATAAACGCATTGTGGTACAATGCTTTACGTTATGCGGTGGAAGTCTTGAAAGAATCTGATAAGAAAAATGCAGATTTGCAGAAGTGGAATGAGGTAGCAGGTAAGGTTAAAGATTCGTTTACAAAATGTTTCTATAATGAACAAACGGGCGTTTTTTACGATTATATTAATGATAATGAAAGAAATAACGAAGTGCGTCCAAATATGTTGATTGCAATATCATTGCCTTATTGTCCTTTGAATGATGACTTGAAAAAGAAGGTTTTCGACTTGACGCGTTCCGAGTTGTTGACAAACAGAGGTTTACGTTCATTATCTCCACGTTCTGAGTTATACAGAGAGGTGACTATCGGAAATCACAGAGAAAGAGAGACAGCATATCATAATGGAACTGTATTCCCATGGTTGATAATGCCTTACGCTGACGCTGCTGTTGGCCTTTACGGAAAGACCTCGTTGCCATATCTAGAGGATTTGTATAATGCCTTTGAAGAAGTTATTGCAGAAAACGGAATCGGTACAATATCAGAGATTTACGATGGAAATCCACCTCACGAATCTAGAGGATGTATCTCGCAATCTACTAGCGTGGCAGCGTTGTTGTATTTAAAATATGTTATTGACGGATTGAAAAAATAAGATTATGAAAGTGTTGATGTTTGGCTGGGAATTTCCTCCTCATATCACCGGAGGTCTCGGCACAGCTTGTTTTGGAATGACTAAAGGTCTTGCTAAGAATGGCGTCGATGTGCTTTTCGTCGTACCTAAAGCTCATGGCGATGAAGATGAGACTAACGTCCGCCTGCTTAACGCAAGCGATGTGACTGTCAATATTGATAATGAAAAAGATAGAACCTATTGGGATAGAGTCCAATATATGGAAATTGGTTCAAATATAATCCCTTACGTAGGTCCTGAAAGATTTGAGCAAATCGTTGAAGAACAGCGTGCTACAAATTATTTCCAGAGTCCTGTGTTCTTGCCTAGATATGAGTTCTCTGGCAAATATGGGGCTAATCTTATGGAAGAAGTTTCACGCTACGCTCTTATCGGTTCTTCTCTAGCTCTGGAACATAAGGATGAATTCGATGTTATTCACGCACACGACTGGCTGACTTATTCCGCAGGTATCGCTGCAAAAGAAACGACAGGAAAACCGCTCGTAGTACACATGCACGCCACTGAATTCGACCGTTCGGGAGAAAATATCAATACTCTCGTTTATTCTATAGAGCGTCGCGGTATGGAAGCTGCCGATATCGTCATAACAGTCAGTGACTTGACAAGAAAAATCGTCGTAGAGAAATATGGCATCAATCCAGATAAAGTCATTACGGTGCATAATGCTGTGGAACCTAACGACAAAAAACGTTCTGAATATGAAACCTGCGGACTGAAAAACAAAGTCGTCACTTTCCTAGGGCGTATCACTTATCAAAAAGGACCGGAATATTTCGTAGAAGCAGCTCATAAGATTTTGCAATATGACCCAACGATTCACTTTGTGATGGCTGGTACGGGCGACCTTCTTCCTAAAATGATTCGCCGTGTGGCTCAACTGAAAATGGGCGCGAACTTCCACTTCACAGGATTCTTGAAAGGCAACGACGTGGATCAGATGTTCGCAATGTCAGATGTATTCGTGATGCCTTCAATATCAGAACCTTTCGGTATCGTACCTCTCGAAGCGATGCGTCTCGATGTTCCTTGCGTTATTTCAAAACAATCAGGTGTTTCAGAAGTCCTGCAAAACGTGCTTAAAGTTGACTTCTGGGATATCAACGGCTTGGCGGATTCGATATACGGACTCTGCCATTATCCTAAACTGAGCGAACTGTTCAAGAAAGCTGGCAAAGAAGAGGTTGATAACCTCAAATGGGAATTCGCTTCCAAGAAGATAAAGGCAGTTTACGAAAAAGCCATCGAGGTAACGCATTGATTCGTAAAGATATGACTCATTTCCGTTAGAACAAAAAAAGAATAAAAAAATAACAATTAAAAAACATATATTATGAGTAAGTCGATTTGTTTTTATTTCCAAGTACATCAACCATATTATTTGCGTACTTACCGTTTCTTTGACGTGGGAAAAAGACATTTTTATAATGACGAATATAGAAACAGAACTGAGATGCGTCGCTGTGCCGACCGTTGCTATCTTCCAATGAATGAGATTCTTATGGAGCAGATAAAACGTTATGGCGATAAGGTGAAATATGCTTTCTATTTCTCAGGACAAGCTATCGAGCAGATGAAACTTTATGCTCCTGACGCTTTGGAAAGCTTCCAAGAACTTGTCAAAACTGGTAATGTTGAAGTTCTTGCTGGAACATACGCTCATTCCTTAGCATCTTTACATAATCTGGATGTCTTTAAAAAACAAGTCACGGAGCACAAAAAACTGATGAAAGAAATCTTTGGTATTACACCAAAAACATTCATAAACACAGAGTTAGTATATTCAAATGAGATTGGTGCCGATGTGTCTGAGATGGGATTTAACCTTATGGTTACAGAAGGCGCAAAGCACGTGCTTGGATGGAAGAGTTCTAATTATTTGTATGCCAATTCAATAAATCCAAAGTTGAGACTTTTGTTGCGTAATTACAGATTAAGTGACGATATTTCATTACGCTTCGCAAGTGGTTCTGTTACAACAGAATATTTTGCTGAGCAGCTTAATGAAGTCAAAGACGGAGAAGTCGTTAATGTCTGTGTGGATTATGAAAACTTCGGCGACAGATATGATGTTTCTACCGGTGTTTTGGATTTTATGAAATATCTCCCGGAAACAATCTTCAACAATACGGAATTTGAGTTCGCTAAACCAATAGAAATGATAGACAAATTGCAGACTATGGGAATGTTTGACGCTCCGATTCCTTTGTCGTGTATGGATGAAGAACGCGACCTTTCTCCTTGGATGGGCAACATGCTTCAAGATGATGCGTTGCAGACATTATATGCATGCGCTAATAAAGTGAAACGTTCTAAAGATGAAGCTGTTATAAGAGATTGGAATGCACTTCAAGATGCGCATCATTTCTATAGTCTGTGTACAAAATATAGTAGTGTGTCGCCATACGACTATTACATCAATTTCATGAATATTTTAACAGACTTTAACGAAAGAGTCTCGAAAAAAGACTGAAAAATGTTGAGACGTCACTTTAATATTGTGGCGTCTCTTTTTTTGTCTTTTTCCAATTAGTGAAATGTTAATTTATATTCTAATTTATCATTTTTTTCATACAAAGAACGATTATTTTTTCTTATCTTTGCAAAGAGTGGGTAACCGCTCCAAGTTTCTGTTTGTGATATATATAATTTGTTGACTTATAAGTTTTTATAAGTTATGTTTTTTGTTAGAATAGATTGCAAATAAAATTAATATAAATAATACTAGAAGAATTTAATGAAAACTCCAAATTATCTTTTTGAAACGAGTTGGGAAGTCTGTAACATGGTAGGTGGAATTTACACCGTGTTATCGACAAAAGCAGATGAAGTAAAACAAATTCTTGGTGACAATTACATAACAATAGGTCCCGATGTTGTTAAGGAAGCACATGAGACTTTGTATTTCGTTGAAGACAATACATTATATCCAGAATGGAGAGAGAAGGCTGCTTCTCAAGGACTTAAAGTAAGAATAGGCCGTTGGAAACTTAACAGCACACCGTTGGCAATCTTGGTTGACTACACGACTTTATATCCTCAGAAAAATGAGATATTGTCTCATCTTTGGGAACAATATCGTCTTGATTCAATTCGCGGTCAATGGGATTATATCGATCCTGTTCTCTTCGGCTACGCTGCCGGTCAGGTTATCGAAAGCTTCATAAAGTGGAATGTGGAAAGCGACGAAAATATAGTTGCTCATTTCCATGAATGGATGACAGGTGCTGGCGTTCTTTACCTTAAAGAAAACTGCCCTCAGATTGCAACAGCATTCACAACTCACGCTACTTATCTAGGTCGCGCCATATCAGGAAACGGTCTAGCTCTTTACAACGATTTAGAGACTTTCGATCCTACAGCAATGGCTAACAGATTCAATGTAACTTCGCAACAATCAATGGAATATAACGCAGCTCAAAATGCTGATGTTTTCACAACAGTGAGCGAAGTCACAGCAGAAGAATGCAAGCAATTCCTACATCGTGAAGCCGATGTGATTACTATAAATGGCGTCAATGAAAATTTCATTCTTGATGAGGCAAAAGCTGCTGAAAAAAGAAATATATCAAGAACAAAGATTCTGAATATTCTTGAAACTCTTTCCGGAACAAAAGTCGCTGACGATGCGTTCCTTATCATCAATAGTGGAAGATATGAGTTTAAAAATAAAGGTATTGATTTGTTTATCAACGCATTGGGTAAACTTAACAGGGAAGGCAATCTCAAGAAAAATGTTGTCGCTGTCATTGCTGTACCAGCCAATATTTCTGGTGTTTATAAAGAATTGGAATATCGTCTCGAAGGTAAGAGAGAAATCAACGGACGTACAGAACTTCCTTGCACACATCATATCTTTGGTTATGAACACGACGCTGTTCTTAACTTGTTGAGAGAAAATGGTTTGCAAAACAATGAAAACGATAAGGTTAAAGTTATCTTCGTTCCTTCATACCTTAACGGAAATGACGGAGTGTTCAATATAAACTATAACGACTTCTTATACGCATTCGACTTGTCGGTATTTCCATCTTATTATGAACCATGGGGTTACACTCCAATGGAAAGCATAGCTCACGGAATACCAACAATAACAACCGACCTCGCAGGTTTCGGATGTTACATCAAAGATGAAAATATTGATAACAAATCAGTTGCTGTCGTACATCGTGAAGAAGGAAACGGAATTGTTGTAACTGATGACATCATCAAAGTTATTCTTGATTTCACTTCGATGAACGAAAAAGAATTGAATCAAATAAGAAAAGACGCTCTTGATTTGGTTAACAAATTCTACTGGAATACATTGATAAATAATTATTTGGAAGCTTACGACATCGCTTTGGACAAATTGCGCGGACGCGATTATCTTAAACAAGCAAAGAAATACAATGAGATTCTTCGTAATTTCAATTATCAAAAACAAGATACTCCTAACTGGAAGAAAATTACGGTGGAACCAGTATATTCAGAGGAGATGCAGAAGTTGCAGGAACTTTCACAAAATCTCTGGTGGTGCTGGGATGTAGATGCTACTGAATTGTTCTCGTCTATAGATCCACAAACCTGGAAAGCAGTGGAACACAATCCAATAGCTTTGATGAAGACCTTTTCTAAAGCACAAATCGAGGCTTTGGAAAACGATAAGGCTTTTGTTGAGAAATTGAATTCAACATACGCACGTTTTAAAGAATATATGTCTGCTAAACCTGCTGATAATCACACAATAGCATATTTCAGCATGGAATACGGTTTGACGAAGAGCCTCAAGATTTATTCAGGTGGTCTCGGAATTTTAGCTGGTGACTATTTGAAACAAGCTTCCGACTCTAATGCTAACTTGTTGGCAATAGGTCTTTTATACCGTTATGGTTACTTCGCACAAGACCTTTCTGTATGGGGCGAACAACTTTCTGAATATATCCCTCAAAACTTCTCATATCTTCCAATGGAAGCTGTATGCGATGAAAACGGCAACGAATTGAGAATCAATATCGCATTCCCAGGTCGTACAGTCTATGCTAAGGCTTGGAGGGTTCCGGTGGGACGTATAAACTTATATCTCCTTGATACAGATATTGATGAAAACTTGCCTGAAGACAGAGGAATCACAGGAAAACTTTATGGCGGCGACAGCGAAATGCGTATAAAACAAGAGATGTTCCTAGGTATCGGCGGCATAAGATTGTTAGATAAGATAAATGCGAAACCTACTGTATATCATTGCAATGAAGGTCACGCTGCATTCTGCGGATTGGAAAGATTAAGTGTTTATATCACACGCCATAACTTAGATTTCGCAGTCGCTAAAGAACTCGTCAGAACATCAACATTGTTCACGACACACACTCCTGTTCCAGCAGGACATGACGTGTTTGAAGAACATCTTATGAGAACTTATCTCTCTCATTATCCAGGTCGTATGAATATCAGCTGGGACGACTTTATGAACCTCGGTAAGATTCGTCATAACGATCCATACGAAAAATTCTCCATGAGCGTGCTCGCAACAAATCTCAGCCAAGAAGTCAATGGCGTAAGTAAGATTCACGGCCGCGTTTCAAGAGAAATGTTCCAACAAATGTGGCCAGGTTACTTCGCAGAAGAAAATCATATCGGCTATGTTACAAACGGCGTTCACCTCCCAACATGGACTGATTTCTCATGGCAACGACTTTACAGAGAAGTCTTTGGCAAAGATTATATTGACGTTCAATCAGATCCTAAAGTATGGTCAAAGATTGATACCGTCGCTGATGAGACAATCTGGAATATCAAAAAAGAATTGAAACATCGTCTCACCGAATATCTCAAGGTTAAAGTCGTTGAAGATATGCAACGTCGTCAGGAAAGTCCTTCGTTGATTATCAATACAATAGAAAACTTTAACGAAAACGCTCTCATCATCGGATTTGCTCGTCGTTTCGCTACATATAAACGTGCTCACCTTTTATTCAATAACATAGAACGTTTGGCAGAACTTCTCAATAATCCTGAAAAACCTGTCGTTTTCCTCTTCGCAGGTAAGGCTCACCCTAATGATAAAGCCGGTCAGGATTTGATTAAGATGATTATCGAAACTTCAAGAAAGAAAGAATTTGCAGGCAAGGTTATCTTCCTTAACAACTACGATATGGAACTTGGTAAGATATTGACTTCCAGCGTTGATATTTGGATGAACACACCTACGCGTCCTTTGGAAGCATCAGGAACAAGCGGCGAGAAAGCTGTGATGAACGGAACATTGAACCTTTCTGTTCTCGACGGATGGTGGGCTGAAGGTTATCGCAAGGAAGCAGGCTGGGCGTTGCAGGAAGAAAGAACATATAGCGACCAACGCTATCAAGACGAATTAGATGCCGAGACAATATATAATCTTATTGAAAACGAAATCGTTTCATTATATTTTAACAGAAATGAAAAAGGTGTTCCTACAGAATGGGTGAGATATGTAAAGAACGACTTGATGCATATCGCCCCTAATTACACAATGAAACGAATGCTCGATGATTATTACGCACAGTATTACAACAAGTTGATTGAAAGAACTGATTTTATGCGTGAAAACCGTTACCAGAAAGCATTCGAGATTGCTGCTTGGAAGAAAAAGGTTGAAACTAATTGGGATAAGATTGAAGTTGAAACTATCAAGATTCCAGATCCAAATGTCAGAACATTGACTTTCGGTGATGCTATTGTTGCTGAGGTAACTTTGAAAACTCCAGGATTAGATAAAGGTGATGTTGGAATTGAAATAGTCTTCGGCGGGAAGGATAAGAATGGCAGCGACAAGGTGATGGCAGTGGAACAATTACAGCTGGTAGATGCTGGTGATGGCTGGGCTAGATACTATATCAATATTCCATTGAATAAAGCAGGTGTTTTTGATTATACATTCAGAATTTATCCAAACAACGCAATGTTGCCTCACAGACAAGACTTTGCTTTAGTTAAGTGGATTTAAAACTTAAAACAAAAAAGGCTGGTTCTAATAGGAATCAGCTTTTTTTATGTATCTTTGCTAAAATTCTTTTACAATGAACTACATTTCTATCGACAATATATCTAAGGCTTTTAGTGACAAACTTTTATTTGAAAATATAAGTTTCGGAATTGAAAAAGGGGAGAAGACGGCTCTCGTAGCTGCCAACGGAACAGGAAAATCGACGATGATGAAAATTCTTGTCGGAAAAGAAGAAAGTGACAAAGGTTCAATATCTTATAACGATAATATCAGAATCGGTTATTTAGAACAACTTCCTCAGTTCGATCCCGAATTCTCTATTCAGGATGTCATTTCTACAGGTCATACCGACATTATGAATGTTATCCAACGTTATGAAAACGCTTTGCAGAATCATGTCGATGATAATAATATTTCTACAAAGAAAGAATTGGAAGATGCCATCTCGCAAATGGATGCTTTGCAGGCTTGGTCTTACGAACAACGTCTGAAACAACTTCTTTATACATTCGAAATCACAGACTTGACACAAAAGATAGGAACTCTTTCGGGAGGTCAGGTAAAACGTCTGGCACTTGCGCTTGTGCTTCTCGATGACCCTGATATTCTTTTCTTGGATGAACCGACCAACCATCTTGATATGGGAATGATTGAGTGGTTGGAGAAATATCTTACGCAATCGACGAAAACGCTTTTTATGGTTACTCACGACCGCTATTTCCTTGACAGAGTGTGTAATAAGATTTTTGAACTTTATCAGGGTACGATGTACACCCATAATGGCAATTACGAATATTACGTAAGGAAAAGTCGTGAGAGAGAGGAAAATAAGAGAATTGCTGCTGAACGAGCAGGGCAGCTTTTGAAATATGAACTCGAATGGATGCGCAGCACGCCGCAGGCTCGCACAGGAAAAGCAAAGGCTCGTATAGATGCGTTCTACGACCTCAAAGAAAAAGCAAAGATGCGCCGCGATAATAGCGAATTGCAATTCGGGACCGATATGCAGCGTCTCGGAGGAAAAATTCTTGAAATGGACGGAGTGTCAAAGTCGTACGGAGATATGACGATACTGAAAGATTTTGACTATATATTCAAAAGAGGCGAACGTATCGGAATAATCGGAAAAAACGGAATAGGAAAATCGACATTTCTTAATATGATTACAGGCAACGAAGATCCTGATAAAGGAACGATTGTCACGGGACAGACTGTCGTTTATGGATATTATACCCAGAAAGGCATTAAATTCGATGAACGAAAAACGGTGCTTGAAACCATAAAAGACATTGCAGAAGTGATTCATTATGGAAAAGACAAGACTTATTCTGCTGATCAATTGCTGGCGCATTTTATGTTTCCTTATTCAATGCACCGTCAACCCGTTTCGCTGCTCAGCGGCGGTGAGAAAAGACGCCTTTACCTTCTTACAGTGTTGGTTTCCAATCCTAATTTCTTGATTCTCGACGAACCAACCAACGATCTTGACTTGTTGACTTTACAGAAATTGGAGGACTTCTTGCAGAATTACAAAGGATGCCTTTTGGTCGTGTCACACGACAGATTCTTCTTAGATCAGACTGTAGATCAGCTTTTTGTCTTTGAAGGAGATGGCAAAGTGAATGGTTTTATGGGAAACTATTCTCAATATCATGATTATTTGGAAGATAAAAATAAGGAAGAGAAGAGAGAACAATCTGCCCAGAAACAGGTGACTCGCACTGAAAGACCAGTTCCAGAACGGAAAAAGAAAAGAACGTATAAGGAACAAGTAGAATATGAACAACTTACAAAAGATATGGAAATCTTGGAAATGGAAAAGGCTGAACTGTCTTCAAAAATGCAGGAAATGTTGGATTATCAGGAACTGGAAAGAATAGGCAAAAGAATGAATGAAATAAACGACCTCCTTGACGAGAAAGAACTTAGATGGCTTGAACTTGACGAGATAGGTGGTTGAAAATAAGATTAATGTCGGAAGTTAAATGAAAAATGTAGAATATAAATTTTAAAGAATATGAATAGCATAGAATTATTTAAGAATTTTATTTCTGAAGTAAGAGAAAATGATAATTTCTGGTTGCTGGAAGCAAAACCAGGGCTTTTCGCTATGGTTGAAGATGTTGACGAAAATTCTTTCATTCCGGTTTGGAGCAATGAACAAGATGCTCATGCTAGTGCGAGTGAAGATTGGGAGGGTTATAATGTGACAAAAATGAATATCGCGGAATTTGTTGATTGGATGAATGAACTTCATGCTGATGAGATCGGAATTGCAATATCTTCTGGTGAAGAAGGACAAATGTTTCCAATGCCAGCGTTGTCGATGAGACAGATTTTTGTCGGCGCGGAAATTGACCTCGAAGAAGATAAGAGATTGGTAGGCAAGGAGTTCTATGATGAAGATTGGGCGGAAGGTATTCCTGACAACTGGGAAGAAGATTTCCTGGAAAACCTTACTGATGATGAGGATGATTGATATGTAAATCAAAATAAAACCGCTTCGATAGATATCGTCGAGGCGGTTTCTTTACGAGCTTGTTATGCTAATATTTCTCGTCGCAGCATTTCAAGAGCTGTGATACAGCTTCGTTCAATATTGTTGATTCTGTCTTTGCCAAAGTTGCAACGCTTTGAAATAATGCTATTTGCAGTTGCTAACGCAATCCATACAGTGCCGACGGGATTTTCTTCACTGCCTCCGTCAGGACCAGCGATGCCGGTTGTGGCAAGAGCATAGTCGGAATTCATTGTTTTACGTGCGCCAATAGCCATTTGTATAGCAACTTCTTGACTTACAACAGAATGCTTCTCAATATCGTTGTGATTTACATTAAGGATGTTTTCTTTTATTTCTGTTGCGTATGAAACCACGCTTCCTTTAAATATTGCTGAGCAACCTGGAACGGAGGTAATCATTTTTGCTATCGCGCCTCCTGTGCAGCTTTCTGCCGTGGCAAGCGTCAGTTTCTTTTCTTTCAAAATATCGACGACAACTTCTGAAATAGGTCTGTCATCGTATGCAAAAATGTTGTCGGAAATAATTGCTTTTAATTTTTTAACTTGATAATCAAGTGATTTCTGCATAAAATCTTCGTCTTCATGGCGAGCGTCGAGGCGAAGACGTACCATCCCGTATTGAGGAAGATAAGCGAGTGACATGAAGTCTGGCAGCGTCTTTTCCCAGTCTTGTATCTTGTCTGCAAGAAACGACTCTCCGATTCCTGTTGTCATAATAACTCTGCGTCCGTAGGGGGTTGGCTTGAAGTGCTTTTTAAGACGTTCGACCAGTTCTGTCTTGAAAATTGACTTCATCTCAAATGGAACACCAGGCATGGAAATATAAACAGTGCCATTTTTCTCGAACCACATACAAGGTGCTGTGCCAAAACGGTTTGGGATATAAGTACACGACTTAGGAATGAAAGCCTGAAGTCTGTTTCTTTCGCTCATCTGATAACCGCGAAGTCTGAAAATCTCGTTGATGTTTTCAAGAGCGTCTTCGTTTAAAACCATTTCGGTTTCGAAGAATTTGCATAAGGTAGGTTTTGTAATGTCATCGGCAGTAGGACCTAATCCGCCGGTGATGAAAACAATATCAGCATCGCTGCAAGCATTCAAGGCATTTAAGATGTCACTTTCACCATCGCCGATTGTCAGCACGGAAACGAGTTGAAAACCATTGATATTGAGTTGCTCGCCAAGCCATGACGCATTGGTGTTTACAACCTGACCCAATAGAAGTTCATCGCCAATCGTTATTATTTTTGCCTTTACGAAATTGTTTGTTCTCATAAAATCATGCGATAGTTTCAATAGGTGTGTAGAATGACCTAGGAATATCTGATTCAAACTTCAAATCTTCTCCAGTGACAGGATGTTTGAAACATAATTTATAGGCATGAAGTCCCAATCTTTTGATAGGATCGCTGCCGTCGCCATATTTCAAGTCGCCTACGACAGGGCAGCCCAAATCTTGAAGATGAACTCTAATCTGATTCTTACGACCTGTCTCTAACTGTAATTCCGCCAATGAATATCCGTTGCCCGATTTTACTCTTTTATAATGTGTTACGGCAAATTTTCCGCCATTGTCTTCCTGTGAGGAGTGTGTCACGTAATGACTGTCATCTTTCAAATATGATGATATAGTTCCTTGTGATTTTGGTAGTTCTCCATGAACTAATGCAATGTAACGTCTGTCATAGACTCTTTCTTTCCAGTCTTCTTCAAAATCGAGAGCGACTTTTTTGCTTTTCGCGAAAATCATCAAACCAGAAGTGAATTTGTCGAGGCGATGTACAGTATGAGCTGTGGCATGCTGATGACTTTTGTCCAAATAATAATTCAAGATTGATTTTACGGACTCGTCTTTTGGATTGTTGCTGCTCGACAAAATGCCAGGTTTCTTTTCAATGACAAGGATATGATCGTCTTCGAATACAATTTTAATCCAGAAATTCTTGAATCTGTTACCTTCGCTCGATTTCTTAATGCTGACTCTCATGTTAGGCTTCAACTGAAAATCGTGTTGAGAAACAACTCTGTCGTTCACATAAACAGAATCGTAAGTCAGCAATTTCTTGACCTTAGTACGGCTGATTCCGTCCATTGCCTTCATTAGGAATTCCAATAATTCGCAATCTTCTCTCGCTATAAAAACCGTCTCTTGCGCTCTCTTTTTATACCTATTATTATAATGTTTTGCCATCTGAAAAACTTTTATGCAAAGTTATTAAAAAAATGTAAAACTATTAAGAAATTCGTTGCTTTTACGAGTTAAATAAGATAGTCGTTAAATTTTGTTATAAACATATGTAATTATGAAAAATATTGTAGCGTGTGTGCTTTGTTTAAGATAAAAATTGCACTCTTAAAACAATGAGACTGACCTTGTTAAGTCAGTCTCATTCGATTTTGTGATCCGGTTGGGATTCGAACCCAAGACCCACAGCTTAGAAGGCTGTTGCTCTATCCAGCTGAGCTACCGAACCATCGCTTTTGCGTTTGCAAAGATACGATTTTTTATTTATAAATCCGTAAAAAAAATATTTTTTTTTATAATTAACATATATTGTTAATAATCAATAAATAATACTCGGTTTGAACTTAAAATAAAATGTTAAACATGATAAACAACCTGTTTGGTTTTCGACTTCTTGACGTTAATAACGCTACCCTGGAAGATACATTCGTTGAGTTCTGCTATGGCTGCGTATGCTTCATTATCGTTAGGCATCTCGACAAAACCATAACACTTGGACCGATTCGTCTCCCTATCCATTATTACCTTTGCCAAATTCACTTTTCCAAACTTACTGAAAAGAGCAACCAAATCCTCACTGCGTGTATTAAACCCCAACTTCGCTACAAAAATTTTCATATTAATCCCCTATATTGCTTTGTTAAAAATCGCTGCAAAGTTAGTGAAAATACAAATACGAAAAACAAAATATTTGTACTTATGAAGTAACAAAGTCAATATTTACCGGAGTTGGTTAAAACTCAAAGAGTTCCATTATCTTTTTAATAATATCGGTGTTTTCCATAATTCCTGTAAACTTCTCACAACCAGGGCCTGCTGCGAAAATCGGGACTAAAAGAGGGGAGTGGCTGCCTGTTGAAAAACGGAAATCGTTACGTGAGTAAGATTCGTTAGGATCAATTATTGTCAATCCACCGGTCTCATGGTCCGCCGTGACGATGACCAGAGTGTTAGGGTTTTTCTCGGCGAATTCCAATACGTTATTAATAGTTTTATTGAAATCAAGCATTTCGTTAACAAGATAAGTTGAATCTCTATCATGGCCAGCGAAGTCTATTTGTGAACCTTCTACCATCAGGAAAAATCCTTTATCATTTTTAAGTTTGTTTAAGGCTATAGAAGTGGCGTCAGGAAGAAAATCGCCTCTTTCGATGGATGCTGGAAGATGACCGTCGTCAGCAAGAATCAAGATTTTATCGTTATGTTCTATATTTGTCAGAGTGTCGTAATAATGCCATCCTTTTTTCGTCATTTCATCAACAAGGTTGATGTTATCATTCCTTTTTGCGAAATGTTTTCTGCCGCCACCTATTAGTATATTAACACTTTCGCTTTGTGCAAAATCCATGGCAATTTCTTCATAGTTGTTTCTGTTGATGTTTTTTGCCACAAAAGAAGCAGGTGTTGCATGGGTGATATACGAAGTTGCAACGAGACCAGTCTTCATGCCTTTTTCCGCAAACAATTCCAGAATGCTTTTCACAGCAACGCTATCAGCATTCATTCCAATCATGCCATTATTGGTTTTATGTCCGGTTGCTATTGCAGTTCCACCTGCGGCCGAATCTGTAATCTTATGAGACTTGGAGTTTGTCTTTACCAGACCTGTTACCGGAAATTTCTCGAAAGAAGTAGGGGTGTCAGATGCTAATATCGCTGCATAAATCTGAGGCGTGCTCATTCCGTCGCCAATCATCAGAATCACATTTTCAGGTTTTTCTGAGGAATATTTTTCGTAATTATTAGTGCAAGAAACATCTTTTTTTAATGAACAAGAACTTGATATAAGGAGGATTACCAATGAAAATACGATGTGTAAAATGTTTTTATTCATAACTAAATTATTGATATGCAAAGATATTTAATTAATTCATACGATGTGAAAAAAGATTTGAATTTTTTTTGATAAAAATGTTGTATGGATAAAAAAAATATGTATCTTTGCACTCGCAAAACCACAGAACACGGAGAGGTGGGTGAGTGGCTGAAACCAACAGTTTGCTAAACTGTCGTAGTCCCAAAGGCTACCGGGGGTTCGAATCCCCCCTTCTCCGCCGAGTTGTTCGGGGCATAGCGCAGTCCGGCTAGCGCACCTGCTTTGGGAGCAGGGGGTCGCAGGTTCGAATCCTGCTACCCCGACAGAGAAAATCAAGGAGTTACAGAAATGTGACTCCTTTTTTGTTTGCCAAAAATTATGGTTGAAATGATACTGTCCAGTGCAGTCCGAAAACATAGTGGAGCAGTAAAAAGATTACCACTCCACATTCATCAGCTCTTCTCCCAACTTCTTGATTTCGTTCATTATTAAATCTTCACGCTCTTTGCTCGGTTTTTTATTCCCACTTATATACGCAGCGATGAGACTCTGCTGTATTCCTAATCTGCGAGCTATAGCAGAGGCGTTTATCTCTGGATGAGAAAGAAAGAATTTTGATATTCCCACAGGCTCAGGATCATCATATTCAAAACTCTCAAAAGACACGTCTTCATCAAGTTCTTCCCAATGGATACCCTCATCTGACATTATGTATTTGTTACGCTCCTCATCCGTGGCATACATCAGCCGCTTGTAGTATAGAAGCGACTGCCATAAAGTACGACCATCATCTGTCAAACCATAAATGCGATTGTCTTCAAACCAAATCTTAGTGATTATCATTGTAGTTATATTTTAGTATTCAAATATCAAACATTTTCATCGTTTGTTGCCAAAATGCTTATTCCATTCTAAAATAGCCACCTCTTTGTTTTCTTCCAATATTGCTTCTGCCATCTTTAAGTCATTAGGCTTCATACCTTTGCTTTCAACCAATTCAATCTTATCAAGATGAATTATAAACTTTGCTTTCCCATTTGCATTTTTTACGTGAACGTGCATAGGCTCGTGTTCACGGGAATAGAAGAAAAACCTCATCCCAAATATTCTAAATATTTCCGACATAAACTTTGATTTTTAATTACGATGCAAATATAGGATATAATTTTATAACCCGCAAGTTTTTTCCACAATTCTATAAAAATATTTTTCTCAACACTTTTCATTATATAGAAAACTTTTTCTACATTTGCACTCGACCTCCATGGTGGAGGAAAAAGGTGTTATTGAAATTATCTTCATTGGTAAATTCTCGCAAAATTTCCCGTAGCGAAGATGGTAGGCAATAGCACTGCACCATTGTTATGTACTGCTATACAACATAGCATTCTACATATCTATTGGTGTGGGCTGTTGTCTTTATCCGCTACAAGGCAATGCGAGAAGCCCACCAATGGATAAAGACGGTAAGTTCCCACACCTTTCTTTTTTATAATCCGCTTTCTTCTGGGAATTGTGAGGGCAAAAAAATGCGACCAAATGAAAAAGATTTTTTTATCTATTTTGCTTACAATGTTGTTTATTCCTGCAACTTTAGCCATTGATGTTAAGACTATCAAAAAAGAGAAAAAGGAACTTATAAAACTTATTAAGAAAAAATATAGTTGTAAAAAAGTTATTCCTGTAGTGAGCGATGATGGTTCATATTATTATTTTCAAGTAGTAAACAAAACTAAAGATAAAGGAGTCGTTGATAACAACGGTAATCTCATTGTTCCTATGGAATACAGAGATGTAACTTATTTGCCACCAGTAGAAGAAGGTGTTTCAAAAGTACCATGCAGAGATGAACATTCGCGTAAAAAAGTAATAATTGAAGGAAAATATGCAGAGGTTTATCATAAGAAGGCAGCCGCTTCTTTTTTTGCAAGCAACTATATGGGTTCTGTATATATAGACGCCAAAACTGGTGATACAGTTGACGAGTATGTAGAAGGTAATAGGTTTGTTTTTATGTACACTGGAAGTTTTTACAATTTATCAGGAGATAAAACTGCATCTCACAAATTAGAATATCCTTGTGTAAGTATCATACCAGGATTAGTTGTTGTAGATAGATTTTTAACATCCGAACCAATGTATGGCGATAATTATCGAAAGATTAGACACGAGGGCTCATATCATTCAATGAGTATATTTTATAATGATGGAACTCCAATTGCCGAAAATATTAAATATTTTAACTTTATAGCCAACGATGTGATTGAGTACAAAAAAAATGTCGATGGAATTACAAGGGTAGGACGATATGACCTTAGGAATCCTCAAGAAAGTATTCCTTGCAATTATCTTGAAATTAAAACTATGGATAACATAGTTTATGTCAAACAAAGTGCTCTTGATGAATTTGTACCTTACTCGGCAGAATTGGGCGCACTTGGAATTACATATCGTGATGAAGGTGAAAAACTCTTCAACCAAGAGAAATGGGATGATGTAATAAATTACTATGCAAACAATGGTATTGATGCACCATGGGGAAGTTACATCTCAGCTGAGGCTCTGTATCAAAAAGCAGAAGAAATTGCAGAAAGGATTATGATCGAAATAGGACATTATGATAATAATCCTTCAAATACGCTTTATAGATACGATGATAAATCCCATAATCCACGTAATCTTGAGGTTGCT
Source organism: Bacteroidales bacterium (assembly GCA_045591245.1). Taxonomy (GTDB): domain Bacteria; phylum Bacteroidota; class Bacteroidia; order Bacteroidales; family F082; genus Limimorpha. Next base: position 21,548 of record JAZNSO010000022.1, on the reverse strand, counting down.
AATGAGTGTCATAAAACTGCTCATAAACTTAATAGTATGTATCTATCTGGTTCAGATACTATTTATCTTAAAAACGCACGTGTGTTGCAAGAAAAACTTAATGAAAATATAGCACAGTTCGCAGTCAATAAAGCTAAATATGCTCAGGTGCTCAAAAACACTCAAGCTAAAATAGATGCACAAAAAGCTCAACAACAGCAAATGATTTTGTCCATTTTATCTGCTACTTGCGACGCTTTATCACAGGCTGCATCAAATTCACAATCATCATATAATAAATCTGGAACTGTATATAAATCAAATAATACAACAACTGTAAAACAAAATAATGCAAAAACTCAATCTAACTCGAATAGTCAATCTAAATCTGATGATGATTATTATGAGTATGAGTGTAAATATTGTGATGGTACTGGGCGAATAGTGAGACATAGGCCATTACATTCTAGTGGTTCATTTGGAATTAAAATTGATAAAGTAACGTGTCCTGAATGTGGAAAGACTTACGATAAAAACGAATATGTACATAAACATGAAATATGTCCTAAGTGTAAAGGTAAAGGAAAGTTTAGAGAAAAACTTTAATCACATGCAGCATTTATGATATTTTGTAAAAACAGACGATAGGGTTGTCGCCGTGGATGAATACAAGAAAATTTTACAAGGGTATAAGGATGAGTTAAACAGTTTGCAATAACAATCCATACATTAAGGATTGGCATTATTATAATAGTCTTGGTGCTGATTATAATCGAGTGCTGCTGGTAAACTTATTAATCCTGTCATATTTGCAGGGTAAATTTAACCTTTAAAAAGCCAACTTCATCATTACTAATCAAGTTGGCTTTTTTATTACCCAATTCCAGATACTTAAAATCTCAGAATATATAAAGATAGAGAAGCTATAATAAACGTAATTATATCCTAAATCCAAACCTATAAAAAAGATTCAACAAACATTAAAAAAGGCTTGAAAATCACTGATAATTACGCTTGTTTTTGCTATCTTTGTGGTGGCAAAATGCCAATAGTTCGATAATTTAATGTTTAATCTTCTTGCTTGAAACTTAATCTGTTATTTATGTTATCTTCACAATATGAAATAAAGAATGGTATTGCAGTTATACCTGATGGTGAAAAAATTATAGAAAGTTCGCTTTTCTTTTTTTGTACAGATTTGACTAGCATTGTAATTCCATCTTCTGTTACAAAAATCGGGAAGTGCGCTTTCGAAGGTTGCACCGGATTAACTAGTATCGTGGTTTCGGAAGGAAATAAGGTTTATGATTCACGAAATAATTGCAATGCGATAATTGAGACTTCAAGCAATAGATTGATTAAAGGATGTCAGAATAATGCAGTATGATAGGTGCTAAGACTTAATCAAAATTATCTTCTTTGATGAAAACGTTTTCGTCAAAGTTACTTCATTTATTTGATATACCTTATTTTACAAGGATTTTACCAACCATTTTTGGCAATTATATCTTAATTCAAGAATTCATTAACGAAAAAAGGAAACCAACTCTCGCTGATTTCCTTTTGTGAACTGGGCGGGAGTCGAACCCACAACCGCCTGATCCGTAGTCAGGGACTCTATCCAATTGAGCTACCAGTCCAACTGATTTCGAGTGCAAAGATACATATATTTTCTTAACAAGAAACAAAAAATAAACTTTTTTTTAAAATATTTTTAATCCTCTGATTACTAAGTCTTAACAATAGTAAATCTTGATATTTTTATCGTTTTTATATCTTGTTTTATGATGACTTAAACAAAAAAAGACAACCGAAATATCACGATTGTCTCTTTTTTTGTTTGTCAACAGTCAACAGACTTTGTCGATGTCAACTTTTAATTTTCTAATTTAATTAAGTCCATGTTTTCTCAAGAAAGGCTCGTTGCTAGGTTCTTGACCACGGAACTTCTTGTATTGAACCATGCCTTCGTCGTTGCCGCATTCTTGCAAGCAGTGTTGTCTGAACTTAGCAGCCAACTCAGGGTTGAACAAGTCGCCAGATTCTTTGAAATAATTGAAAGCGTCAGAGTCTAAGACTGCTGCCCAATAATATACGTAATATCCTGCTGAATAGCCACCTGAGAATATATGTGCGTAATATGTGCTTCTGTAGCGTGGATATATCTCGTCAATCAAGCCGATTTCTTTCATCTTAGCTTTTTCGAATTCTGCTGCATTGAAGTCGTCGCCTATTTCTTTCAGTTTGTGATATTCCATGTCTAAGATAGCGGCAGCCAAGAATTCTGTAGTTACAAAGCCTTGGTTGAAGAGTCCGCTGTTTTCCAATTTGTTGATTATTGTTTCTGGAATAATTTCGCCTGTCTGCCAATGTTTTGCGTACATACGCAACACTTCAGGGTCGCCAGCCCAGTTTTCCATCACTTGTGAAGGAAGTTCCACATAGTCGCGAGGCACGTTGCCGCATGTTCTGCTGTATTTGCCGTCTGAGAACAAAGCATGCAAACCGTGACCGAATTCATGCCATAACGTTTCTGTCTCGTCCCAGCTGAGGAGGGCAGGAGTGTTGCCTGTTGGAGGAGTGAAGTTTAATACTAATGATACTAAAGGAGTTATCTTGTTGCCGTTGATGTCGTAGCCAGCTTCGCGGAAACTTGTGCACCATGCGCCGCCGCCTTTGCTGTCGCGTGGGAAGTAGTCGATATAGATGATGCCGAGATGTGAGCCGTCTTTTTCTTTGACTTCCCAAGTCTCAACGCCGTCGAAATAAACAGGGATGTCGTTGCGTGATTCGAAAGTGATGCCGTATAATTTGTTAGCGACCATAAACATACCATCGCGGACGTTATCTAATGAGAGATAAGGTTTCAATTCGTTTTCGTCGAAGTCGAATTTTTCTTTACGCAATTTCTCTGCATAATACCACCAATCCCATGATTCGACTTTGGTGTCTTTAGCGATTTTTTGTAATTCTTTTAATTCTTTCTTAGCGACTTTTACTGCTGGATTGAATAAGTCGGCGAGGAATTTATCGACTGTAGGAACGTCTTTAGCCATGTTAGCTTCGAGTACGTAAGAAGCGAAGTCTTCATAACCAAGAAGTTGAGCTTTTTGGAGGCGGAGTTTTGACATTTCTTCAATAAGAGCTTTGTTGTCGTTAGCGTTGTCGTTATTACCGCGCATGACGTAACCCATATAAATCTTCTCGCGAAGGTCGCGGTTGTCAGCATATTGTAGGAATGGGATGAGGCTAGGTTTTGACAAGGTGAACACCCATTTGCCTTCCATGCCGTCTTTCTTAGCTTGCTCGGCAGCAGCGTCGATGCTAGATTGCGGGAGACCGCTCAAGTCTTTTTCGTTGTCGATGACGAGTTTGAAAGCTGCGTTTTCTGCGAGGAGGTTGTTGCCGAATTGGAGGCTAAGCAACGATAATTTCTCATTGATAGCTTTCAAAGTCTCTTTGTCAGCGTCGTTCAATCCAGCGCCGCTACGGATGAAGTCGTTGTAATATTTTTCTGTGACGCGGATCTGTTGGTCGTCGAGATTCATGTTATGACGGTTGTCATAGACGTGTTTCACTTTCTCAAAAAGGAGAGGATTCATCGCTATTTCGTCGCCGTGAGCTGACATCTTAGGCATGATTTCGGCTGCTATGTTCTGCATCTCATCGCTCGAGAGACATTCAGTTAAGTTGAAGAACACACCGCCTACTTTGTCTAAAAGCTCTCCCGATTTGTCGTAAGCCAAGATTGTGTTTTGAAAATCAGGCACGGCTCTGTTCTTGATGATGACGTCAATTTCGGCCTTCTGTTGTTTCATGCCTTCTTCAAAAGCAGGAATGTAATGTTCTGTCTTAATCTTGTCGAAAGCCGGTGTTTCGAAAGGAGTTCCGTAGTCGGAGAAGAAAGGATTGTTCTCCGCAGCAGGCTTCTCATTGTTGGTGCAGGAAGCTAATGTCATGATGCTTAGTGCAATTACGCTTAAAAATTTTCTGTTCATATTCTGCTGATTAATAATGTATTAAATTGTCTAATTAAAATAGAATGAAGACTAATCAGTTAGTTTAACGCTTTTTTCATAAATATATTCTGGAGCGATGTAGATTGTGCCGTCTGCCCAGTTTATGGTGTATCCGTTGCCTTTTTCCATGTTTATTCAATCGAGAGGTTTAATTGTTGATAATGATTCCATAAAATCGACTAATTTCTGGCATAGAGTTATATTTTTAAGTTTACAAAGATAATAAATAATCAAAAGTAAAAAAGACTGTATTCTGATTTTTTATCAACAATTTTCATTTCTTAAAATATTTTAACTCAATGGTATTTAATTACTTGTTATCTTTGCAGAAATTATCGAAAATAACAGCTCTGATTATAAGTTATAAACAAGGAAATAATATTTTTGTAACGTTTAAAATATTCATGCCATGAAGAGATTTGCATTGTTTTACGTATTGTTATCTTTTGTCATGATAGTGTTTGCATCGTGTGAAAAACCTAATGATGATATTGATAATCTGGAGAATAACGAAATAATTGATGTCCCAGATGAAAATGATACTATACCCGCTGCTTTCTATGAAGTGATAGACGACATCCAACTTGTCGCCTTGGATTTTGTTGATGATATGTTTTCTTCGTTGGAACAGACAGAGCAAACCATTGCGTTTAAAGAGTTTATGGTCAGTTATATAAATAATGTAACTGATAAGGTTGAGAGGGAGTTGGGTGTTGATGGAATTGAACTTGGATTAAGAAAAGTGTCGTATATTTATAATAGTGTTGATGCGCAAAACGCACCGATTCAATTGTCGTCGGTGGCATTCTGGAGAGGTTACTATCTCAACCAAGAATGGCACGATTTGTCACCAGATGACATTTGTTTGATGGAACATTATACGATTTCCGCTGACAAAGAATGTCCAACACAAGGATTTCCGTTGGAGTTAATGATAACGGGCAACGCACTCACAATCATGCCAGACTATTTGGGCTACGGTGTCACGAAGCATCTCACGCATCCTTATCTTAATCACGAGATTTGCGCTGTCAATTCAATCGATGCATTGCCTTCTGGATATACTTTATTTAATAATCTATCTTCGTCTGATATGAAAGAAGATTGGGAATTATCTGTACTTGGAGCGTCTCAAGGTGGTGGAAATGCTCTCGCTGTTCATAAATATATTGATACACATACTGATTTGTCAAATCTCTGGAATTTTTCTCATTCTTATTGCGCAGTCGGTCCTTATAATCCGTCTCTTACGATTGAGAAATATTTTGAGTCTGGTAAGAGCGCGCTTCCTGTAGTTTTCCCTATGACTATCAAAGCTATGTTCACTTCTTATCCTGAAATTTTGGGCAAATATACAGAGGAAATGATGTATTCTGAAAACTATTTGCAAATGAAAGACTCGATTGATGCCATGCTGGAAAGCAAGAACTATACAAATTCAGAAATTACTAAAGTATTTCTTGAAAATATCAGATTTACAGTAGATGAAAATCTTGCCAATGATGAGATATATCTTTCTGATTTGCTGAGCGACGTGATGTTTGATGAAAGTTCAGAAATCGTGAAAGATTTGTATAAATGCTTGGAAAAGAACAATCTTACGCAAGGATGGACGCCATCTCATCCGATTATACTGTTTTACGGAAAAGGTGACAGAATTGTTCCATACGAAAATTCTATTTCGGTCTATGAAACTTTTGGTCCAGACAAAGTGACTCTGGTAGAAGCTGATGATGCTATTGATCATCAGATGGTCACTGTAATGTGGATGCTGAGAGTGTTATTAGGAGGAATCTGATAGTCATTTATTCTAATCTGAAGTTCCTTATTTCAGAAAGGGATGACTGTCAGAAATTTATCAGACGTTTTCAGTCTGAAAAGACGAAATGCCAAAAGGACGGATTGATATCTTTTGGAGGAGATGGCGGTCTTGTTGACAAGAGTATTGTGAGTTTGTCAGACGAAGTGAAAAGCATGTTTTTTACAGGGATGGATCTTATCTGTGAAGGAAATCTGGAAGGAAACAAAGACCTTGTGAGATGTGAGGACATCGTGGCAAAAGAGCTGTTTTATAATGATTCAGAACAGAAACAAGTGACTCGACTTGAACGACTTCTTGAGGACAAGTCGTTCAATGACATCCAGATGCGTCTTGAAGAGATGGGAATGCGCAAAGGCTTCAATATAATTCTTTACGGCGGTCCTGGGACTGGCAAGACGGAGACAACAATGCAGCTGGCAAAAAAAACAGGTAGAGATGTATTCTTCATTGACATGAGCAGATTGAAAAGCAAGTGGGTCGGCGACTCAGAAAAAACCGTGAAAGGCGTGTTTAACACTTACCGACAAATATGTAAAATAAAACCTGTCAAGCCAATACTTTTCTTCAACGAGGCGGATGCTATTTTTTGTAAAAGATTTGAAAATGTTGACACTGCGGTTGCTCAGATGCTTAATTCCATTCAGAATATCATTCTTCAGGAAATGGAAAACATTGACGGCATAATGGTTTGTACCACAAATCTTCACAGCAATTTGGACCCAGCATTCGAGCGTCGTTTTTTATATAAGATTGAACTTGGGAATCCAAGAGAGGATGTTAGAGCGAAAATATGGAAATCGATGCTGAGAACTCTTAACGATGAACAATGTAAAATTCTCGCTCAGAAATACAATTTTAGCGGTGGTCAAATCGAGAATGTGACAAGAAAAAGCACTGTCGATTATATTCTAAATGGAACCAGAACCACACTCGACACAGTTTGCAAATTCTGTGATGAAGAAATCTTCAATACAAATACAAGAAAAATAGGGTTTTAATGAAATAAAGTTAACATGAAGCAAATATGGAATTATCCTCGCTATTTCAAAGAATGGTGGGATATTCCATGAATTGCGTCAGTTCAATCCTAACATCTTATAACCCATCTCATTAAGTTGTACCGCCATACCCATCAGATACATCTGATTAAGACATTTAATGTATGCTTCAATGGCTTCTTTTGTCCCAGGTTCTATATTTGAATGTCTCAAAAAATCGTTGGTGATGCTTGAGCATTCGGCGACGAGTTCGGTTGTCTTCTTGCATTTTTCCTCGTCAAAATCAAGGACTTCTTCAAGAATATATTCGTCCATTTCATCAAAACCTCTTTTATCGCGGATGTATTCATATAAAAAAGACATATTATCGTATTTCACCCAATCCTCGTCCCAGTATTTGGCGATTGCCATACCGAGAAACATTGTCCATCCGAGAGAAACCATAGGGTAGTCGTTGAATTCTCTTACGCCGTCAGGAAGATATGATTCCAAAAGAACTTTCCACTTGTCTTCAACATCAGGACATATCGGAAAACGCTCACCTACAGCACCTTCCTGTCTTAAATACTGCAATAATATCTGTTTTAATTTATCTTCAAATTTTTCCATCTAACAGTTGTTCTTTTATCAATTCTTTAATAACCATTGCGGTTCACAAATTTACGAAATAATATTAAATAGCAGAGAATTTGTCAAAATAATTCTAACCTATAGTCGTAAAACATCTTTTTAGAAAATAAGTTCTTTCATTTGAAAAAATATTCATTTAAAAAACACTGATGTGTTTCTTTAAGGAAAAACATTATCTTTGTAGTATGTAAGATTATTTTTCTCGTCATTTATTAACTATGAAAAAAAATATATTATACTCATTGATTATTAGTGCGATAGCGTTGTGTCTTGCATCATGTTCGAATATTGATTCTCCAGAACCTGTTTATCCGATTCCTACTCAAGAACAGATTGATTGGCACAAACTTGAGACTTACGCTTTCATTCATTTTGGTCTGAATACTTACAATGATTTGGAATGGGGCTACGGCAATACTCCAGCAGCGACTTTCAACCCGACAAACCTCGACTGCGAACAATGGGTGGCAACTTTGAAACAATGCGGTATGAAAGGGGTGATTCTTACTGCAAAACATCACGATGGATTTTGTCTTTGGCAAACAAAGACAACGGATTACAGCATTGCAAATTCTCCCTATAAAAATGGTCGCGGCGATATGGTGAAAGAACTTTCCGACGCTTGCAAGAAATACGGACTCAAATTCGGTCTTTATTTGTCGCCATGGGATAGAAATAACGCAGGATATGCCTACGATGATTATGTTGAAACGTATCATAAACAAATTGAGGAACTTACGGGTAATTACGGCGATTTGTTCGAGTTTTGGTTCGATGGAGCAAACGGCGGAAACGGATATTATGGAGGTGCAAATGAAACTCGTTCCATCGATGCAAAAAAGTATTACGACTATGAACGTGCTCGCGATACTATAATTAACCGTCATAAAGATGCCATGATTTTCGGAGGAACTTGTCAGACAATACGTTGGGTCGGCAATGAGCAAGGTTGGGCTGGCGATACAGATTGGTGCATGATAAATCCTGATATTCATCAAGATAAGCATACTTATCTTACATATGGCGATGAGAATGGTACTCAATGGATTCCTGCCGAAGTCGATGTATCCATCCGTCCTGGTTGGTTCTATCACAAAAGAGAAGACCATCTTGTCAGGTCGCTCTCACAACTGACAGACATTTATTATCGTAGCGTAGGACATAACGCGAATTTACTTCTTAACTTTCCGATAAACCTTGACGGCAAGATTCCTGCTATAGATTCAATAAGAGCAATGGAATGGTATAAAGTTATATCCAACGACTTGAAAGATAATCTGTTAAAAGATGCTAAGATAAATGTTGATAACGAAAGAGGTCGCGAGTTTAGGGCAGAAAACGTAATTGATGATAATTGGGAAACTTATTGGGCTACAGAGGATGATTATAATTTTGGAACTATTTCGTTTTCATTTGACAAACCAGTGAAAATGAATAGGGTAGTGCTTCAAGAATATATTCCGCTCGGACAAAGAGTCAAGGATTTCTATATGGAAGGTGAATTAGATGGTAAGTGGTTTAAAATCAATGCTTTTGATACATTATCGACGGTAGGATATAAGAGAATAGTTCGTTTTAATACAGTAGAACTAGACAAACTTATCATTTATTTTGAAGAAAGCAGAGGATCTTTGTGCATAAACAATATAGAAGCATATTATGCGCCAGTATTGCTTTCAGGACCAATGATTTCACGTAATTACGATAATCTCGTGAAGATAGAATCATCCGACAAAGACGCTGTTGTATTTTACACTTCAGACGGTTCAGAACCGAGCGAGAATTCATTCAAATACGAAAAACCGTTTTTCTATAACAATAAAGGTATCATAAAAGCAATTTCATACGACCCGATTTCGAAGAAGAGAAGTGAGGTGGCGATGAAAGAACTTGATGTTTCGCATGATTATTTTGAAGTGAAAAATCCTACTGACGGTTATAAGAAAATGTTAGATGGAAATCTTGATGTCGCAATGTATCTTAATATGAATGATACGATTAAGATTGTCTATAATGATGAAGAAACGATTTCAGGATTCAGATACACGCCGAGTCAGAGCAGAGACGCTTCGCGTCACATCATTGATTATGAGTTTTATGTGGATGGAAAACTCGTCAATAGCGGAACTTTTGGTAACATAAAGAACAATCCGATTGAACAAGTCGTTAGATTTGAAGGTGTTAAAGGAAATACTGCTTGTTTTGTTCCCAAGACAAATACCGATAATGCAAAAAATTGCGGCATAGCGGAGTTTTCGATTATTACGGAATAACGACTTATGACTTTAGACTGTTGATTATGACTGAAGTTGCAAATAAAATATATGAGATAGTGAGGGAGATTCCTCAAGGCAAGGTTATGACCTACGGGCAGATTGCGGAAAAACTTGGCAATAAGAGACTTGCCAGGGTTGTTGGAAATATTTTGCATAAAAATCCAGATCCTTCGAATATTCCGTGTCATCGAGTTGTTAATTCAAAAGGCGAGCTCTCCATATCATTTGCATTCGGTGGGGCAGAAGCACAGAAACAACTTCTTGAAAAAGAAGGTGTTAAAATCGTTGATTATAAGATAGATTTAATAAGATATAATAACATAAAAAATAAAAATTTAGTTGGTGATTAGGAGACTTGGATATGAATTACTTTGAGATTAAGCCTGACGGACAGGCATATATCAGGACTGACAGCGGCACATTGATTCGTAAAATAGGAGGCGGCGAAGCAGTCAATCAGGCGGATTTCAACAAAGACGAAAGTCTGTTTGTGATAACCTACACTTCTGGCAAGTGTGAGATTAGAGACAGAAAGAACAAAATTGTCAAAGAAATTGCATCAGAAGGCGTTAAAGAAGCCTATTGGCGTAAAAAAGATGCGAAGTCACGCAATTCTAAAGAATTTATACTTATTGTGATGCAAAATGATGAAAATCAATTTTTTAACATAGAATGATCATTCTTGAATCTGTTTCTGATGCACATAAGAAAGCTTTCAAGAAGAAAAATCCTAAAAGATATGTCGATACTGGATTGTATAGATGGTACTAAGATGTAGAGTTGCAAGCGGCATTATGTTTAAGGTTTAAAGTGTTTTGATGACCTTCTGTTTCTTGTTTTTTTAATTGTCACTTTTATAATAGCAGCCTCCTCTGCGTTAGGGATTGAAGCGGCATCCTTTTGGAGCGTCAGCGGAAAAAGATATAGCGGAAAGCCCGACGGCGATAGCCGGAACGCCCAAAGATAATTCATAATTTATAATGCATAATTCATAATTGGCTAACTAAATTAATAGTTAATGGTTTAATATCAGAATAGGTTGTCGTGATATGCTGAGCATCCAAAATCATTTCGCGTAAATTTCGTGTCCATTCGCGGACAAATAATCCGTGTCAATCTGTGCCAATTTGTGGGACTTTATTTTCTCCCACGGATTTAACGGATTTTCACGGATTTAGCAGAATCCAATTCTCATGTTCCAAAAATTATCCGCACCGATCCTCTCTATATGCTGAGTCTCCAATATCATTAGCTAAAAATTCACGCTCTTTAGCGAACAAAAATCATTGCGTTTCTCTGCGCCTCTGCGTGAGAAATTAATTTATTCTCATCTTTAAAAACAAAGAAAAAATCCTTATATTTGTCGTCATTCCGATGTGAGGTGTTCGCGTCGTTTTTTTGATTGAGAATTAAAAAAAATAAACAAATATAAAATTAACGTGATGAGTAAATTAGGCTTAGATTTTGAAAAAGTAGCTAAGGCTCGTAAGTTGGCGAAAAACATCGCCGACGATGTACAAGGTTTTGTGGAACAATATACAACAGTCGCCGTAGAACGTACTCTGTGTCGTCTCATCGGCATCGACGGCATCGACGATAATCAGGTGCCTCTGCCAAATGTCGTCGTCGATACTTTGAAAGACGCTGGCGTACTCGGCGAAGGCGTGCTCTTCTTCATCGCTAACGCAATGATAGCAACAGGCAAGAATCCTCAGGAGATAGCAGAACTCGTGGCAAAAGGCGAATTAGACTTGACCAAGGTCGTGACAAGAGACAGCAAGCAGATCGCCGACGCCTTGCAGCCAATCATCGACGAGAACATCAACAAGATACGCGCTCGCCGCGCTCGCCGTGAACAATATCTTAACACCATAGGCGAAGGACCGAAACCTTATCTCTATATCATCGTCGCTACAGGTAACATCTACGAAGACGTCATCCAGGCACAAGCCGGCGCACGTCAAGGTGCCGATGTCATCGCCGTCATCAGAACCACAGGACAAAGCTTGTTAGACTACGTCCCTTACGGCGCAACGACAGAAGGCTTCGGCGGCACTTTCGCTACACAGGAAAACTTCCGTATCATGCGTAAGGCTCTCGACGAAGTAGGCGAGGAGGTTGGTCGTTACATCCGTCTCTGCAACTACTGCTCAGGTCTCTGCATGCCAGAAATCGCTGCCATGGGCGCACTCGAAGGTCTCGACGTCATGCTCAACGACGCTCTCTACGGAATCTTATTCCGCGACATCAACATGCAACGTACGCTCATCGACCAATATATGTCACGTATCATCAACGGCTTCGCTGGCGTCATCATCAACACAGGTGAAGACAACTACCTCACCACAGCCGACGCGGTGGAAGCAGCTCACACAGTCCTCGCTTCCGACCTCATCAACGAGCAACTCGCTCTCGCAGCAGGTCTTAAAGAAGAACAGATGGGACTCGGCCACGCTTTCGAGATGGATCCTGAACTTGAAAACGGATTCTTGTATGAACTCGCTCAGGCTCAGATGACACGCGAGATCTTCCCTAAGGCTACATTGAAATATATGCCTCCAACCAAATTTATGACAGGTAACATCTTCCGCGGTCATATCCAAGACGCTCTTTTCAACATGATTGGTATCTGGACAAACCAAGGCATCCAGCTCCTCGGCATGCCAACAGAAGCTATCCACACTCCATTCATGAGCGACCGTTACCTCTCTATTGAAAATGCAAAATATATCTTCAACAATATGCGCAGCATCGGCGACGAAATGGAATTCAAAGCCGACGGTATCTGCCGTAACCGCGCTAAGTTAGTCCTCGACAACACCATCACTTTGTTGGAAGACATCAACAAGGAAGGTCTCTTCACAGCCCTCGAAAAAGGTATCTTCGGCGATGTGAAACGTCCTATGAACGGAGGTAAGGGACTTCAAGGCGTGACGATGAAAGGCGAGAATTACATCAACCCATTCGTTGAACTGATGAAAGGTAAAAATTAATTAAGTAAAAAATAAAAAAATATATAACCATGAGTGAAGGATTATATTCAATGGAAGCTAAGGATTTCGACAAGACCTTAGATTTAACAAAGATAAAACCATACGGCGACACCATGAACGACGGCAAGGTGCAGATGAGTTTCACACTGCCGGTGCCATGCGGAGCAGAAGCTGTTGAAGCCGCAAAGCTGATGATGAAAAAGATGGGACTCGAAAACCCAAGCGTCGTCTATTATAAAGAACTGACTCCAGGATTCACATTCTTTAACTGCTACGGAAGCTGCCAACATACAGTAGATTACACCAACATCTACGTCCCTAAGGTAGAAAGCAACGTGATGGATATGTACGAGACCGACGAGTTTATCAAGGAAAACATCGGACGTAAAGTCGTCATCGTAGGCGCAAGTACAGGCACCGATGCTCACACCGTTGGCATCGACGCCGTCATGAACATGAAAGGCTACGCCGGACATTACGGTCTCGAACGTTATGAGATGATAGACGCCTATAACCTCGGCAGTCAGGTGCCTAACGAAGAACTCATCGCTAAGGGCATCGAACTCGGCGCTGACGCTTTGATAGTATCGCAGACAGTCACACAGAAAGACGTTCACATCCAGAACCTGACAAACCTCGTCGAGTTGATGGAAGCAGAAGGCTTGCGCGACAAGATGATATTAGTATGTGGCGGCGCACGTATCACCCATGAACTCGCTAAGGAATTAGGTTACGACGCAGGCTTCGGCATGAACACCTACGCCGACGATGTAGCATCGTTTGTGGTAGCAGAAATGGTAAAGAGAAATATGAAATAAGGTAAAATATAAAAGATAATATTATGGATAAAGATCAAATCAGAGAAGTCATCGCCAAGAGAGCAGCCAAGGAGTTGCACGACGGCGACGTTGTCAACCTCGGCATTGGTATCCCGACAATGATTCCTAACTATCTTCCTGAAGGTGTGACAGTGACACTACAGTCAGAGAACGGCGCTATGGGCATGGGACCTACACCGGCAGCAGGTGAGGAAGACAAGAACCTCATCAACGCAGGCGGCGGCTACATCACCTTATTGCCAGGCGGCAGCACCTTCGACTCAGCCACCTCATTCGCTATCATCAGAGGCGGACATGTCAACGTCTCTTTCCTCGGCGCTTTGCAAGTCGATGAACACGGCGACCTCGCCAACTGGATCATCCCAGGCAAGATGGCACCAGGCATGGGCGGCGCGATGGACTTAGTAGTAGGCGCAAAGAAAGTGATCCTCACCATGGAACACACACAGAAAGGCGCACCTAAGATCTTGAAGAAATGCACCTTGCCACTCACCGCATCGGGACAAGTCAATATGATCATCACCGAGATGGGCGTGATGGAGATAACACCAGAAGGCATCGTACTCACGGAGATACACCCAGAGTTCACCGTAGAAGACGTTCAAGCTGCAACAGAAGCAACCTTGATCATCTCGCCTAATTTAAAGTCGATGGTTGATTGATAAAGACAACAGACAACGGACAACAGACAACAGACTTTGTCCGGTTTTTTATAGAACGCGTCAGTGTTTGTTTGCAATTAGCAGGAAACATTGATGCGTTTTTTATAGTCAACAGTTCTGTGAATAAATGCTGTTTGATGTTTTTTAAATTATTAATATGGGTTTTAAATTCTCGCATAAAGATTTAGTATATTTGCAAATAAGTCACGTTTAAGTCATTTTATGAGAAATATGAACACGGAATATATAGATACCCTTCGCAAAGAATATATAGAGAATCACATAAGAGAGCAAATTCGAGAGGAATTGATTCATGAAAATCATGTGGAGAAACGTGATGTCATAGGATATCATGGTAGGGAAATCCTTGAACTTTTGCAAAATGCCGATGATGCATATCAGAAGAGTATTGACCAAGGCAATAGACCAAGTGATGATTTAATTGTCGAAATTTCCTACATAGATGACTGTCTTAAGATTTCCAATACTGGAACCTTTTTTGATGAAGATGGAATTAAGGCGATTGTTCAAGGCAATAATAGTCCTAAAAAAGGAAAGTATATCGGTAATAAGGGAACTGGATTCCGCTCAATACTCAATTGGGCTAGCTCTGTCAGAATCTTTTCTGGTGAATTTGCCGTAGAGTTTTCAAGGTCCTATGCAAAGGAAATCTTTGATACAATTAAGGAAACCCCTCAAATAGCCAAACAGTTGCAGAGGGAGAAGACTCTCTATATCCCAATGTTGGCGGTTCCTAAAAATATACCTCATGACAGACCAATTGACAGGACCATGATTGAGGTTGATGTTGACCCGAAGAAGTCTCAAGATGAGTATTCTGTAAGAAAGCAGTTGGAAACCATAGACTTGCGTATTCTCTTGTTTCTGCCGAATGTTTCTGAAATAAGCATTACCACAGATGATAAGCATGTCGTATATCAGAGGAGTAAAACCGATTTATTGATAGAATCCGATTTCTCGTGGTCTGATATTACTCTATCAAAGGTTGTAGACAATGAAGTAGAGTATTCTGAACAATATAAGCTCTTCACAAAGACAATTGATCATGCCGTTAAAGAGAATGAGGATGACGAGGTGTTTAAGGATATTCAAATGGCAATAGCAGTTCCAGTAAAGGTTGAGCGTACTATCGATTACTTGTATTCGTACTTTCCATTGTTGGATACAGATGCTCCGTTCAATTGTGTTATGCATGCAACATATGCTTTAGGCGACCATCGTAATACCCTTACTCCGTCCCAAGTAAATAAGAAAATAGGACAGTATCAGCTTGACTTCTTATTCTCCGTAGCAGAATACCTAAGTAATCAAGATGCAACTATTGCTCAAAAGATACTTACTCCTAAAAGCTACCATTATGACCTTGCTAAGATTTTTCCGGTAGCTTTCTCTAAACTCGGGCTAGAGGAGTACTTTGTATCTGGTGTTTCCAAACTCAAAATATTCAAGACGGTTAACAATGAACTGATATCCATTGGCAATAATCCGAAAAAGATTAATCAAGGCTTTCCCAAGTGTTTTAAAGGCGACTCTTTTAAAAAGTTGTTGCTAAATGTTGTTAATGAGTATTCTTTAATTCATTTGCTTACCGCTAAGTTGGATCTGGACCTGATGTATAAACCAGAAGACCTTTGTAATGCAATCAATAGAAAAACTAAAGAATGGAGTGTCGAGGAGAGGGTAGAAGTTTTTATTTGGTGGAATAAGCATGGGGATACAAACTATCTGCCGAAACTCCTGAAAACAAGATATGGGCTTAAGGAGGGGGCATGGCTGACAAGCAAGAAAGAGTGTTATTTCCTTGAAGGTGATTTTGATTCCCTAGTGTTGCCTAAGTGGGTAAAGGTGACGGTATTGTCTGATGAGTGTCAACGAGAATTGGTCAAACAAGCGGAACCGCATCTTCCACAAGCATATGGCGATGAGATAACTCGAAACTCTAGCGTCATTCGTGAGATATGTAGAACCCGTATTTTCCCTTGTATAGATTTTAAATATCGTGACAAGAGCCATGCCTTGTCACTAGTAAACTCTTCAGTGACTGATTTTTCCAAGGCTGTTGAATTTGTTAAGTGGATATGGAAATACAAGATTCAACCGGCAAAGGAGACGACAGAATCAGTGCAAAAGATAAATTATAAGTTCCCGTCATTTGATGGCGACGTTACCTCTCAAGACAAGCTATATTTCGGGTCAGATTATGGATGCCCGTTAAGTAGTCATCTGTTTTCTAATGATTATAAGGCATTCCCTGGTCTTGATGTTTTCGGTGTATCAAACAGTGAGTATGAGCTGTTTCAGAAACATTTTAAGGATTTTGGTATTGTAACCTACCCTAGGATTGAACTGCTTGAGATAAAGCCATCTCATGCATATGATATGCTAATGAGGAGTAAAATTGAGGCTACGGGTGTGTATGACTATGTCAGTTCTACTCGTATTGATTACTGCAAATATATATTACCGTATATCAAGAATCTACCTGAAGTATTGCAAAACTTATCAATGTCTCAAGTGGTAGAATGGATTTTGAAAGATCAAAAGCTTAAGGAATACCTTGGTTACGACGTTTATCCATCAAGTGATAGGGCTCTTGTGAAATACCATGGTAATAATCAGCATTTTGGCACTTATTGGGACTATTACAATGCGATTGACAATTATATTCTGTATACTTTCCAGAATACAGCATGGATTGAAGTAAATGGTGAAAAAAAGTCTCCCATGGAGGTTTTGGATGCCTATACCTACAGGACAAATGAACGCTACAAGAATTTTCTGAGTATACTGACAATCAATGATGTGGAGGCAGTAGCCAAGACCCTGAAAATTAATGTCGAAGAAGTAAGGCAAGTTTTAGCGTATTTCTCATTCCCCAAATATGTTACAGAGCTTTCATCTGACTCATTTTACGGTTTGATGCTCGCATTACAAGAGACAGATGTTTTGAATGAGGATGACTTGTTATTGTCACGTGCAATTTACAGAATTATAGAACAGCCGGACTTTAACAAGGACTTTGAGGATTCTGTGAATAAGAAAAAATTCTTCGAGGAGGGTAAGTTACTTGTTAAGTATCAAGGCAAACTGCAGTATTGGCTCGCTAGTGAGGCAATACTTCCTTCTACTAGAATAATTAACAAGAAGATATTCCGAATTGTAGAGAAAGGTATAAGAACCAATAGTAAGAACTTTGTCCGTGTTTTCGGATGTAAGGAATACAGCAGTGATTATGAAATCATACCTAATACTGCTGAAGTTTCTAATCTGAATATTGACTTTCAAGGATATTTCCTTGAATTTATAAAATATGCTAAGGCTTTTTCTGAGAAAAATGACATTATTGGGTCAGTTATAAATAAACTCAAGGTCACGTTAGTCAAAAGTATTTCTATTAAAGAGAATGGAGAAAATCTTTTGATAGATAGTAACTATACATTGTTAAGGAAATCGGTTAGTGACTGGTATATTGTTATTAATATTAATGTGCCAAGCTATGACAGAAATAGAATGTCAGAGTGTATTGAGAATATCTTTGCCAACATAGCCAATACCTCTGGATTTGATGTGTCTAAGATTGGAGAGCTGTTTAGAACCGATGATTTGGAAACAAGGAAGTTTCTGATTATTAAAGAATTCGGCTCTCTTGATGTTGTCAATGAATATTTTGGTATAAACCACATAGAGGAAAATTTTAATAATACACTAAAAGCTCTCGGCAAGTCGGTAGATGAGGATTTTAACATTGATTTTGATGAGTTTGCCTCTCTTGAAAACTCTGCTAACCTAGTGAGGTTCTTCAGGTCTATCAATGTAGAGTTAGAAACTTTTTCAGATGCCGGTTTTGTGTATCCGATTGATTTGCGAAGATATTGGAAAAGACAGCTTGAGAACGTTATACGCGACAATAGGACTTTGTTCATGAGTTATCTTTACAATAAGGCGGAGAGTGATGTCTTATTGCAAAAGAACTTTGTTAGGACACTAAGAGAATTTGAAAGCTTCGCAGAACAGCCGATACCGAATACTGTCTTTTATGATCCAATGAAGGAGTTAAAGGAGAAATTCGGAGATTGGACAACTCATGTGCCAGATGGTATTTCGGTTGTGGATAGATATGCCGATAACTTTGCTAAGATGAACCCAACAAACTTGTATCAAGATGAGATTGGTAATGATGAGTCTGCTCAAGTTATGATATACTTTGGTGAAGAAGAGCCTTTCAAGCAGTGGTTAGAAACTCAAAAGAACAAGGATTCTATGGATCCTATAGATTTTGGTACTCAAGTGTATGAGCGATATAAGGATGTTTGTCCAAAGAAGGTGGCTCTCTCATATACGGAGAGGGGAACGATTAGTAATGACAATACTCTAAAAAACTCTTTTCGTGGTGTTCATTCAATGAAGAAGTCTTATCAGCGTGAACGAAAGTTGAAAGAAATTGGAAACTCTGGAGAATTATTGATTTATAATTACTTGTGTGGTGAGTATGGTAAAGACAAAGTTGAAGCGAAATCCGAGGCATTTGTGCAGTTGGGTATTATAACTGCTGGACAGGCTATGTCCGGAGAATACGACATGTCGTATAAGGTCGGTGATGAAACTATTTATGTTGAAGTCAAGGCCGGGGAAGGTAATAGAATATACCTTTCTCCTAGTGAATTGGCTTTTGCTAAAGATCATGCAGATTGTTATCAAGTATATTATGTTACTGGATTGAATACTTACAAACCTGAATTTTCTATTTTAAGCGATAAGTTTTGGGAAGATGAACGATACGCATTAAGGGAGATTATTGAAACAATTGAGGTTACTTTCTAATCATATCATATTGACAGACCTTTGCCAACAGCCCCCAAAAACGCGTCAGTGTTTGTTTGCAATTAGCAGGAAACATTGATGCGTTTTTTTTTATTTGTCAACAGACAACGGACAATAGTCAACAGACTTTGTTCGCGATATATCATAAAACACAGAAGTCCAGGATCTCAAAAAGAGTTTTCTGGACTTTTTTATTTTTGTTATAACAGCATTAAGAAATGACTTATAAGATTATATTACATATAATTATCCCCTAAAATATTTCTTCAAGGCAATCTTGATTGTTAATGAACATTACATAATAAATTGGCAAATATAAAATATTATCCTTCTGTTTTACAACTCTTTCATTCGACAGTACAAAGGCATGTTTTACATTATATTCGTTTGTTGAAATCATGTTATTCAATGCGCTATGAATGCTGTAATCTCTACCAGATTTAACCTCTATCGGTAATATGCTCAGATTGTTATAATCGTCGAGAATAAAATCAACTTCGCCTTTGCTTCTGTTGTCATAATAAAACAATTTGTTGCCATGAGATTTTAATTCTTGAGCTACTACACTTTCATAAACAGAACCAAGATTAATACTTTTTATGTCATCTAAAATTGGCTTGATGTTTTTGTCGTAAAGTTGTGATGTAAGCATTCCTATGTCATTGAGGTACAATTTTAAAAGATTCTTATGAGCTGATTCTGCTAAGGGGAAACGTGGATTCGAGATTGCATGAACGTCAAGTGTGATTCCGGAAGAAATGAGATACTCGAATTCTTCATAATATTTATCGAAACGGTCACCGGCCCTATTTCTTATGTCTTTTACTACAATGCGTTTCTTTTTGTTTTCCATTTGAGATGGAATCATATCGTAAATGCGTTTTATCATAAGGTTCTTTCCGTTGTTACTTTCATATTTAGACGCGTCATCAGCATACATCTTTATAATATTGTTTTGAAGTTCACGGACTTTTACTATGTTATGAGTTTCAAGGTAAATGTTGACAGCATCAGGCATTCCGCCTACTATGAGATATCGTTTGAACAAATCCATAAGTCTGTTATGTTGTGATTCAGGCAGGCTTTCTTTATTTTTGAATTTGTTTTTGATGAAAGTTATAGCATCATTGCCAAAACTGTTCGCTATTAAAAATTCCTCGAAGTCAAGTTGAAACATCTCTTTTCTGATTATACTTCCAATAGGAATTGATGTTGTGGAATGTAGTGTTAAGCCTAATAGACTTCCGCTTGCGATAAATCTGTATCTTTTGTCCTGGCGAAAGAATTTAAGCATTGTAAGATATTGTGGATATTGTTGAATCTCATCTAAAAAAACCAACGTATTTTCATATTTGTCGAGTTTGTCGCCAGCAACCATGCTTAATGTTATATAGAAATCTTCTGTGGAATGAATATCTTTAAATAACTTCTTACCATCTTCATCTTCAACAAAATTCAATTCCACAAAGTTGTCATAAACACGTTTGGAAACTTCTCTGATAATATACGATTTCCCAATTTGTCTGGCACCTTCTAATAACAAGATCTTATCGGAATCAGATTTAAGATGCTCTTCAATATAACTGCCAATTTTTCTATATAACATAAAATTACACTTTTCAATAAAATAATAGATTGCAAATATACACTTTTCAATAAAAATATACAACTGTATAATACACTTTTCAATAAAATGTTTTATTAAATTGTAGTAGCAAGTAAGATAAAAATTCACATTTTCCGTATTTTGAAAGAATATGCAGATTCTCGCAATACGCTCGCCTAATTTAAAGTCGATGGTTGATTAACCGTAGAGACGCGTCGATCACACCTTGAAAATAAAAGAGAATGTGATTGACACGTCTTAAAATATATTACGATTTTTCATATAGAGACGTGCCAATTACGTTATTGACAATATGTGATTGACACGTCTTTATATATCAATAGTTATCCTTATTGATTAAATTAACGACGACCTTTACCATCACGTCTTTTTCTTCCGGGCGACTTTCCGCAATCATCAGAGTGAGAGCCACTAATGTACCATTACTGATTCTTTTAGAACCATTGCTATTATATAAGATACCGTTATTCTGCATAAACCAAAGAAACAATGTAGCTGCAATACGTTTATTTCCATCACTGAAAGAATGATTTTTAGTTACAAGATAAAGTAACATAGCAGCTTTTTCTTCAACGGAAGGATAAAGATCTTTACCGTCGAATGTCTGATAAATCTGTCCGATAGAACCTTTAAACGAATTGTCTTTTTCCTTTCCGAACAGCCAACTACCACCGAAATTCTCTTTAAGTTTATGAATCATTATGATAGCAATGTCGTATGTAACGATGAATTTGTTTTCACTTGTCGTTTTATCAATTATTAACTTCTGATAATCATATTTATCGAGAGTATCAAGTGCGTAGGTGTAATCCGTTACGACATTTATCAAATCTAAATTCTCTCGGTTTGATAGTTCGGGCT
>JAZNSO010000021.1:0-24817 GCA_045591245.1 Bacteroidales bacterium | reverse complement strand
GAAAGTTGAAAATTGAAAATTGAAAGTTGATTTGAATGTCAACAGTCAACAGTCAACGGTCAACGGTTTTTTAGAGTCTTAGAAACTGAGAAATCAGTGAACATCAGTGGAATTTGTGGGAAAGAAAAAGAAACCACAGATTTCACTGATTGGTACAGAAGATATCTGAGAAAATTTTAGAACTTTAGAATTTTAGAACTCTGGAATTTTGGAATTGGATGTCAGCTCAAGGTTTATGGCTCAAAGATCACGGCAAAAAATAAATCATTAATTTAAATATTTATCACTATGAAAAAGTTTATTTACAAAACCACAATTATGTTTCTGCTTCTTTGCAGGATAAACAGTGTAATTTCTCAAGAATGGCAATATCAATTAGAATGGGGAGATTTATCCAACGTTGAATATTCAATTGGAGATGTTCAAGAATTGTCGAGTAGAAATCTGATTTCTACGGCAACTCTATGCACAAAGGAATCTATGGAGGATAATTATTCCATCAGTCCTGCTGTCTTTTCTTTTTCTAAAGATGGCGAACTGTTGTACAGCAACGAATTCTTTATCCCTGGTTACTGCACTCTATCTTACCCGTATTTTTTTGAAAAGAATAATGCTATCTATATGCTTTCTACATATAGTCCTGAACATACAAGAAATTGTTCCAATCATTTTATGAATCAGGATCTCCCCCCCCCCCCCTCAGATGGAAAATTGGTGTTAACGAAGATGGATTATCAACTCAATGTGGAGGAAAGGTATGAACATAGTTGGCCGATTGATACACACGAGGCTCATGGTACTGAGTGGGAGCTTCATCCTAATGGGTTCAGCGGGAATATTTATCTGTTTTCAGCAATAGAAGACGATGATAATATTGTGGGGCTTTATTGGAAATGTGAAAGTTTCCATTCACCGACAGGAGGATTGGATACCCTGTTCATTTTTAAGATGAATTTCAATGGTGAGATTCTATTAAAGAAAGATATAGAGATCTATGACTCAAGTAAGGGCAATCATCGAGATTTTAGTGATACTAGAGCTGCTGGTCAACCATATAAGTTTCGTAGGAACCACTTAGTAGCAACAGATTCTTGTTATATTTTTTACCAAGGTGTAGATGAAGTAGCTGAATTTTATAATAAAGAAGATTTCAGCCATATTAAGAATAGACGTTTGTTCCAACCTAACCTTCCTTCTCAAAAATTTAGAAATGAGAATGTTAGACGTAGTAATCATAACACCACGTATCTGACAACACAAATACGATCCCGCACAAACCCTCATCATGATGAAGACATTCGTTTATATGAGTTCAGTGATAATGATGATGCAGATGGAACAATTCTTGAAGTTATAAATTATGTTGAGCGGTCGACCGAAGAATGGGATTGCGCTGCATTACATTCAGGTATAGATGTGATAGATGATAAATCAATATATCATGCGTATGCTCTAAATCGCGGATATTTCTCTAATTTGGATTCATGGATTGTTATCGAACGTCTTGACAATAATTTAGATACAGTGATAACCCGTTATTATGGTGTTGGTGATAGAAGACTTGATGAACTGGTGTCGGTTACAGCAACAAGTGATAAAGATGTAATTCTAGTTCACAGATCTGATGATTTAGATTCAGAATCTGATCTTGAGCTTATCACTAGAATTTCATCCACAGTCTTCGGCTTCAAACCTGACAACATCGAAGAAGCTCACGCTAATAACCTGCATCTCGCTGTCGCTTATCCTAATCCGGGCGGTGATGTTTTGAATATAAGAACAGGCTTGCGTAACGCTACATTGCAAGTCTATGATATGCAAGGAAGAATCGTTCATCAACAAGAAATTACAGATGAAGTTACAAGCATAGACGCCTCTAAATGGAACTCGGGAACTTACATCTGGAAGTTAACAGTTAACAATGAACAATTGACAGTTGAAGAGGGGAAATGGGTGAAATAGAATTGAAAGTTGAAAATTGAAAGTTGAAAATTAATGTAGAGACGTATCAATGATACCGAAAAAAATAAACAAACATTGATGCGTCTGACAAATTGAAAGTTGAAAATTGAAAATTGAGAAATCAGTGAACATCTGTGGAATTTGTGGGAGAAGAAATTATGTCCCACGAATTGGCACGGATTAACACAGAAAGAATCCGTGAACATCAGTGGAATTTGTGGGACTTTGACTTAGCTCGTCTCACGCATTTGATTCATGATAAATTTAAGTCCTGTAAGGACGAAAGAAAAATAGGCAGGTATGAAGAGCGGAGCTCGTAATGCCTGCCTGAAATATTAAAGTATATCTGAATAAACGACGGTCGTCGCAAACTTCATCGGAAAAAAATCTCATATTCTATTTTTTTTCGTTTTTTCAGATTTAAAAAAATCTTATCTTTACGGAAAATTTTTATTGTTATGAAAAAGAATTACCTATTGGTTTTATTGTTTGTATTTTCAATTATTTCAAACACTTACGCTCAGAATGTCAGTCTTGACAGAGCTAAGAGAATAGGGGAGATGTTCATGAAAGAAAGTACTTCCGTCGGCTTGGAGAGAAATGTCGTCGCATCGACTCTTTCTCATACCTTTGAATCGAAAGACGCAGCGCCTTCTATCTACGTCTTTAACATCGATGGCGGAGGCTTCGTGGTCGTTTCCGCTGAAGAGAAAGTGAAACCTGTTTTGGCTTATTCTACCTCGGGTTCTTTCGATGTGGAGAAGATGGCTCCCGGCTTTGGCTTCACGCTTTCTTCTTATATCGACGAAATTGATTTCGTGAGAGAAAACAATATCGCCGCGACATCCGACATCAAAAAGGAATGGGCTATGGTGGAAAGCAGCGGACGTATCACTGAAAACAGAAACGCCGGCGTAGGTCCTTTGTTGACTACAACATGGAATCAGAATTATCCTTATAACTCATTATGTCCGGTAGATACCGCTGGTCACGGCGATCACGTCTACGCAGGCTGTGTCGCGACGGCGATGGCGCAGGTTATGAACTATTGGGGCTATCCTACGACAGGAAGCGGCAGCCATAGTTATGTACCTTTCAGCTGGAGCTTCGATCAGACTTATACGTACGACGAGCAGACCGCTAACTTCGGCGAGACGTTCTACAACTTCGATATGATGCCTGATGATTTAGACTCGTTGAGCACCGAAGAAGAAATATATAACATAGCGCTTTTGCAATGGCATTGCGGAATATCTGTCGATATGATGTATAGCCCTGAAGGTAGCGGCGCATATTCTGAAGACGTGCCGTATGCAGTATCGACTTATTTCGGATATAACTATCCTGACATGTTGGATATGTGGTATTACAATAATGACGAGTGGGCGGAAGCTCTTAAAATGGAACTCGACCAGTTGCGTCCGATGTATTATTCTGGTTCTGATGATTCTGGACAAGGCGGACATGCTTTCGTGTGTGACGGCTACGACGAAAACAACTTCTTCCATTTCAACTGGGGATGGAGCGGACGCGACGACGCGTTCTGTGCTATAGGCGCTCTTAATACTACAAAATACGCCTTCAACCAATGGAATATTGCTATCATAAATTTCTATCCGGAAGAAGACTATTATTATAACATACCAGATACAGTGTCAGCCTTGACGCTTGCAGAAAATGAAACTCATAACGAAGTCACAATTTCTTGGACTAACCCTTCTACAGACAAAGAAGGTAATCAACTTACGTCTTTGGATACAGTCTTCATCCGTCGCGACTTTGTCACTATCGCAACATTGACAGACGTTGAATCAGGACAAGCAATGACATACGTCGATAATGTTGAAAATCCGGGATTGTATCATTATTCCGTTTTGTGCAGTAACCAATATGGTCACAGTAAGTTCAAAGAGGAAACGATATTGGTCGGACAAAAATGCGACTTGACATTCGAGCTTTTTGATGAAGGCGGTGACGGATGGAAAGGCGGAAGTATCTCAATATTCAAAGATGATGAAAGAATCGCGAAAGTGGCTTTGGAAGACGGAGCTTCTTCAATAGACTCAGTTTCATTACTCAATGGCGACCTCACTTTCGTATGGAACAAATGCTGGTACGCAGAACCTTATTATACTTGCGACGAAATCTCTTTCGTGATAAAAGACAAAGACGGAAATGTTATCTATGAATCGGAAGGCGAGATGCAGGCTGGCGTGTTCCTGACATTCAACAACGATTGTACTCTCGATATTACAGAGGCAGAATCTAAAAATGAAAACATCGCAATCTATCCTAACCCAACAGACGGAATTATCAGTGTTGATGCGTATCATATTGATGAGGTAAGTATTTATAATCTCGTAGGTCAAAAGGTGAAGACTTTGACTGTTGACGATGACAATTGCATGATCGATTTGTCAGATTATAAAGATGGCGTTTATTTCATTAAGATAAATACTGGAAAAGAAATCATAACAAAGAAAATAATATTAACTAATTAATTAAAGAAATGAAAAGATTATTACTCACAACAATCGTCTTATTATTCTCATTAGGACGATTATTTGCAGGACCTGTTGACGTGAAAACCGCTCAGTCGATAGGTGAGAAGTTTATAAGAGCCAATATGGAAACACTCAGAAATTTCCAGACATCAAAACACATTGGCACATGGACCGACGAAAAAGGAACAGCAAGTCTATACATTTTTAATATAGACGACAAAGGTTTCTATATCGTATCGGCAGATGACAGAGCGAAACCGATTTTGGCTTTCTCTGACGAAGGAGCATTGGATTTTAATAACATCCCTTCAAATATGGCTTATTATTTAGACCGTTATACAAAGGCTATCTCATTCGCTATTGAGAATGATTTGGAAGCCGAAGCGGAAATTACAGAGGAATGGAATCTTGTCAGAAGTAAAGGTGTTGTTACAGAAAAGACTCTCAACAGATCGGTCGAGCCATTGATTGACTTATTATGGAATCAGGACAGTCCATATAATATGTATTGTCCAGCTGCACCTGGCGGTCCTGGCGGTCGCGCTTACGTGGGATGTGCAGCTGACGCTATGGCTATGGTGATGAAATTCTGGAATTATCCAGATGCTGGCGTTGGTGAACATTCATACATTCCACCTGGATTCCCGCAACAGTCAGTCACTTTCGGTGAAGCATACGACTGGGAAAATATGCCGAAGCAGCTTTATAATAGTTCTTCACAAACTCAAAAACACGCTATTGCAATATTGATGTATCACTGCGGTGTTTCTATCGATATGGGTTATGGTGCTGACGGTAGCGGCGCATTCTCAAGCGATGTTCCTGAAGCAATGTATTCTCATTTTAAATATACCGACAAGATGAAGTTGGAATATAGAGATTCATTCACCAAGAAAGAATGGGAAGATATGCTCATCGCTAACTTCGATCAAGGTTTCCCTGCATTCTATGCCGGTCATAGCGTAGCAAGTGGCGGTCACGCTTTTGTTTGTGACGGCTATACCGACAACCGTTATTTCCACTTCAACTGGGGATGGACAGGTGCTGGTAACGGAAACTTCGCCATCGACGCTTTGAATCCTTCAGTATGGGGTCAAGGTATGCAGTTCAACGATGGACAGAACGCTATCTTCGACATGATCCCTGACTACACATACGAAACAATGGCTGAGGCTCCTGAAGTTGAAACACGTACAAACAGCGTATATTCAAAGAAGGGAACTATTACTGTTGAAGTCCCGACAGAATCAGAATCGGGAGCGGAACTTACTACAATAGATAAGGTCGTTATTTTGAGAGATGGTGTTGAAGTCTATTCTGAATCTAATGTTACACCAGGTTCTGTTGTTACATACGAAGACGAAGTGCCTCAATATGATTGCTACACATACAGATCATACGTGGTGAGCAACGGCATAAAAGGTCGTTTTGAAGACGAGACCTTGTTATACGGACCGACTTGTGAATGGAAACTCATCAGCACAACAACAAGCTTCCAAGGATGGAACGGAGCTACATTGCAGTTCCTTACATCAGAAGGCTCGGTGTTTGAAGAAGTTACTACAACAAATTCAAATCCTATCAGTATGCCGATTCAGATTCCTGAAGGCGAGTTCTCTGTGAAATGGACAGCACCAATGGCTCCATTGACATCGATAGTGATCAAATTAAAGAACTCGTCAAACGAAGTCGTCTACGATTATTCAGGTTCATCAGCAGGCTTGAACGGCACTATATTCAACGGAGAAAACTCATGCGAAAACTGCCAGGCTCCTGAAGATTTGGCAGCAGAAGAAAAATTCATGAACGGACAGAGTGGCACCTTGATTTCTTGGGTGAAGAAAGGCGAACCTGAAGAGTTTATCATCTACAGAAGCACCGATGGCGATGACTATGATAAAGTGGCTACAGTGGCAGGAACAGAAACACAATATTTCGATGCTGTAGATGCCGGCACATATTACTATCAGGTTACAGCCGATAACGGAAGTTGCGAGTCGATGCCTGCGGCAACAACTGATGGTGAGGCCGATTTCGTCATGGTCAATGTAACATCGATAGTAGAAAATAATATTGGCGCAGCCGTATATCCAAATCCTGCAAGAGAATATCTGAATATCGAAGCAGAAGGATTGATGAATGTTACCTTATACAATATGGTAGGTCAGAAAGTCTTCGAACAGAATGTCGATGCCGATGAATTCGTATTGGATATGACATCAATGGAAAACGGAGTCTATATGTTGAAAGTAGTTTCAAGAAAAGGCGAGATGACACAACGTATTTCGGTTATAGACTAATGGCAAATGACTAAAGACTAAAGAGAGCTGCTGTGAATTAACGGCGGCTCTTTTTTAATTGAAAATTGAAAGTTGAAAATTGAAAGTTGAAAATTTGCTGGCTCTGTGCAGCTCCGTGTCTCTGTGCGAGAAAAATTTTTGCCTTTCGACTTCAGACTTTCGCCTTTTTTTTATCTTTGCAATCTAACGATTCCACTATGAGAAAATATATTGTCATTCTGTTTCTTTGTTTTACGACTTTTTTTCTTGTATGTTGCGACAGGAGTGACAAGATTTTCATGCCTGACAAGAATAATCATGAAGATGTGGAATATTCGAGACTTGTTGACTCTGTAGATAAATTGCTGTGGGGCTTCAATTATTTTGATTTCAATGATTCTATATTATATCCGGCTTTGGAATACTATAATAATGACGACAATATGCGCCATCTTTGGATGCGGGCTCGCTGCAATTTTCTCATAGGTGGGTTGAAATTCAATGATAATGTTAATTCAGATAAGCCGGTGGCGAATCTGCTTGAAGCATTGGATATACTTGATGAGCATTTTAACACCTCATATCCTCAGGTGTGCTGTCTTTACAGCAAAATTCATTATACTAACTCTCGTATCGCATTTAATCATTCTGATGGAAATGCATGTAGTTACTTCGCTAATCTCGGATTGTATTACGCGGCATTGGCCAATGATACCTCTTGCATTGCGTACTCTTATTATAATCTGGCTATTATCTATGATCGCATAGATGTGAGAGACACTCTGAATACTCCTTATACATATTATCAGAAGGGCATCAGTCTCATTGATTCGTGTAATTATAAAATGGAGTTGGCCTGCCTTGAGAATGCTTACGCCAATTATCTCAGATATAAAAGAGAATATGATTCAGCGATAGTACATTATAATAAACTCAAGACTTTGATTTCAGATAATACACAACTCTATCATAAGACTCTCGTTGAGGAAGCTTTTGTGTATTATAGAAAGAATGATTACCAATCTGCTATAAGCAATTTGTTAGAGGCGTATGAGTCGGATGCCGATTATATAAAGATTATGGCAGTTAAAGGCTTGGCTGACTGCTATAAAATGATAGGCGACACTGTCAGATCGACAGAATATCTTATGTATATTGCAGAATATATGAATCAATTGACGGTTACCAAGAAATATAACATGAACGCTATATCATTGCTCAATGCATATATAGAAAGTAAAAGCGTCCATTCAAAAGATGCTGGCATGGCGTGGATACTTGTTGTTGTATCTGTTGTGATTGCTGTTATCATAACCATATATTACATCTTAAGGAAGAAACATAATATGATCATCAAAGACAAAAATCTTGAAACACTGATGATAAAGGTGGATGCGATATACAGAGATAAATACGGCAACAAGAAGCAACGTATATTGGACGAATTCAATGCCGTATTTCCGGAAACTATAGCCGTACTTAAAGAAACGTACAGCGATTTGAATGAAACAGAAGTCAATGTATGCGTATTATCTTTCTTTCCATTTCAACTTAAGGAAGTTGCTGACATTTTGAACCTGAGAGTCAATACCGTCTCGAAGAGCAAAATCTCACTTAAAAAGAAGACAAATAAAGAAAATATAAATGATATTTTGAGACCATTCATCTCGTAATTCTATATTTTTACCCCAAAAAAAATATGGATTTACATTCTATAACTTATTGATTATATTTTTTATCTGAGGAAAATATGGTGGATTTGGTGTAAATCGCATTATTTTCGTTTCATTTTGCTTTAACTTTGTCAACATTAACAAATCATTATTATATCAAGATGAAAATGAAAAATGAATTAACAACTTTATTGACCGTGATTCTGCTCTTCTGTGGAGTCAACAGTGTTTTTTCTCAGGGAATCAAAAGTTCTATAGAGTACTCTTATGATGATTTTGAATCTTCAGATTATGAAACAAGGATCTCTAATTTAAAAGAGTTCACTTCAAATCACTATCTCTACCAGAAACATAAGCATGATAATGAAAATGTAAGAAGCTGGAATGAAGGAATTGCAGATGGTTATGATGGTGGCAGTGGAACACCGGAGGATCCGTATCAAATAGCGACAGCGGAACAGTTGATGTTTTTCGCACAGCAGGTTAATCAAGGTGAAGATGTTGACGCGTGTTATATTCTTACCAACGACATCGACCTCAAAGGCGAAGACGGACATATATGGACTCCAGTAGGACTTTTCAAAGGTGTCTTCGATGGAGGCGGGCATACAATTGCTAATATGCACGCTACCACCGATGTTCCAGATTGTGTTGGATTTTTTGGCACTCTTATGGATGCTACAATCAAGAACCTTAATATAACCGATGCCTACGTTTATTATGCTATAAGTAATTATACATTAAGGGCAGGTATTGTGGCAGGTATCGCTGTTAATACTTGTTTTTATAATTGTGATGTGCAAGGTGTTCTTTCTGCTGTTGCTATGGATGGAGGTGGAATAGCAGGAAATTTGACTGCTACAGCCGATTTCAATGATACCGTTTTTATCAAAAATTGTGTAAATCGCGCTGATATATATTCAGTTACCAATGTTGGGGGTATTGTAGGCTTAACAGATAATGAGGACTATAATGTTCTTGTAGAGAATTGTACAAATTATGGTATGATAGATGGTGGTATGTCTGGCGGTATAATTGGCGACGGTGAAGGCTTTATAATAAGAAACTGTAAGAACTATGGTAAAGTGGGTTATATCTTGAATAGTGCGACGACTTCGGGAGGCATGGCTGGACAAGGCGGTAATTTCGTCCTTATAGAAGACTGCGTAAATTATGAGACTGCTGAGATAACCTCTGGTAATGCAGGTGGTATGATAGGAGCTGCCATTGGTGCTGTGATAAGAAGGTGCGGTAATAGAGCCACGATAACCAGCAATCATCATAATACACTGTTCGCTGGTGGTATATGTGGAAGCGATGGTTCAATATCCAATTGTTATAATATTGGAACTATTACTGGTGTGGTTAATGGTTATGACGGTGATGTCTCGGCTGGATACGGAGCTTTTGCTGGTATTACAGGGACACCTACAATACATACTGTACATAATGTGTATAACGCTGGTGAAATAATAGAACCAACAGCTCATATAAATATGGGATGGTATGTGAATATTCTTCCTGCAATGCAGAGTGATACAGCTATCAGAGATTGCTATTGGACGAATAATGAAAATCTTACAGATCAAGTTGTCAATATAGAAACTTCAACCTACACTGATATTCCAGAATCAAGTCGCTTTAATGAGGGTGCCACTGCTACATCATGGATTCTCGTGAATCCTCAACATGATACATCCGATTTGCTTGAGGCTCTCAATGCAGGTGCGATGGGAG
The DNA here is from genome assembly GCA_045591245.1 of Bacteroidales bacterium. Classification (GTDB taxonomy): domain Bacteria; phylum Bacteroidota; class Bacteroidia; order Bacteroidales; family F082; genus Limimorpha. The sequence goes on along the minus strand of JAZNSO010000021.1, from coordinate 14,662 downwards.
AGGCAATCTGGATTGAAGATACAGAAGGTGTTAATAATGGTTATCCTATATTGAAACCATTGCCAGAAGACACTACAGGCGTTAATGAATTTGTCGCTGAGGATATTAAATATGTTTCAGTTTATCCTAATCCAGCAAGAGACGTTGTAAAAGTGTCAACAGTCAACAGTCAACGGTCAACAGTCAAGGTTTATAATTATTTGGGAATCTTGGTTGAGGAAATTGAACTCGACGCTGAAGAAATAGAACTCGATGTTTCAGATTACAATCCAGGAATATATTTCTTCAATATTAATGGAGAAGCAGTTAAGATTATAATTGAAAGTTGAAAGTTGAAAATTGAAAATTAATGTAGAGACGTACCGATTACATCGATGAAAATAAACACGATGTAATTGGTGCGTCTCATTCTAATTGAATGTTGAAATTTTTTGGTATTTTTATATGAAAGATAACGTTTTTTTTCTTAAACTTGCGAACTTGTTATAGTAGTTATTAAACTTAAATTACCAATTGTAAACAAAAACAAATTACCGATGAGAAAAAACTCACTTTTAATCATTATTTTGTTGGCATTTAATTCGCTCTTTGCAAATCCTGTTGATTTTGACAGAGCAAAGATGTTGGGACAGAAATTTGTCGATGCCAACTTCAAGCAAAAAAATAACGCGCTTGATTTAGTTTATACTATGAATTCAGAATCGGGAGAAGCATGTTTCTATGTCTTTAACACAAGCAATGGTTTTGTAATGGTTTCAGCGGAAGACTTTGCCAGACCTATTTTAGGTTATTCTGAAGAGAGCTTGTTTGATGTGGATAACATTGCTCCAGGTCTCAACGATATGATGAGCATCTATGAAGAAGCTATTTCATACGGAAAACAAACAAAAGCTACAGCAACTCCAGAAATTGCTGCTGAATGGAAAGCCTTGGAATCATGCGGCAAAGTGAAACCTGCAATGAGAGGTCAAAGCGTAGCTCCTTTGTGTACCACAAAATGGAATCAGTCGTGGCCATACAATAAGTTCTGCCCAGAACAATCAGCATCATGGTCGTCAAATGGTCACGTTGTTGTAGGTTGTGTTGCAACAGCAATGGCGCAGGTTATGAAGTTTTGGGATTATCCAACACAAGGAACAGGTTCTCATTCATATAATGCGCCTATGTACGGACAGCAGAGTGTTAATTTTGGAGAAACAACTTACGATTGGGACAATATGCCTGACAGAATTGATGCTGCCTCGCCAGTAGAACAAATCGATGCTGTCGCTTTGTTGAGTTATCATTGTGGCGTTTCTGTTGATATGCATTATGATACAAACGGAGACGGTAGCGGAACATCTTCTTCTATAGTTCCACACGCTATACAATCCTATTTCGGATATGCTCCATGTACTCTTACATACCGTGACGGAACTCCTGATTGGGAAATGAAATTAATGGATAGCTTCGATAAAGGTTTTCCTGTCTATTATTCTGGTTTTGATGAAGAGAACCGCGGTCACGCTTTTGTATGCGACGGCTATGATGAAAACGGTTTGTTCCACTTTAACTTCGGTTGGGGCGGTTCGAGCGATGGTTACTTCACGACAGCAGCGATGGAATATCACGTGAGTTCGTCTGCTATTTTCGATTTTGTTCCTATGGAAATTTATAACAGTGTAGCTCAAGCTCCAAACGATTTCACTGTGACACCTGCCGCAAACAATGAACTTACTGCTGCACTTTCATGGACAAATCCTGCACAATTAGTCAATGAAGAAAACATATCTTCAATTGATAAGATTGTCATCGAAAGAAATGGAGTTGTAATTCACGAAGAAACAAATGTAACTCCAGGAACAGCAATGACATTCGTCGATGAAAACGTACCATGCTACAGCTATTTTACATATAAAATCTACGCTGTGGTCAATGGTGTTCATGGCGATATTTCTAGAGTGGAAGAAGTACAATTCGGTCCAACTTGTGAATGGAGAATCTTGCTTCAGTCGTCTGCATTCCAAGGCATGAGAGGAGCGTCGGTATCTGCATACGATGCTGCTGGCATTGAATTTATGAGAGAGACAACAACAAACTCATCGCTAAAAACCATCGACATTGCAATGCCTTTAGGAGATGTACAATTTGTATGGAATCCAGTCTCAGCAGGTCAATCTGCATATACTATCACAATCATCATCAAAGATTCAAATAACGAAACTGTTTATAATTATACTGGCACAACTGACGATATACCAACGGGTGTGTTCTTTACGGCAAAGAACAATTGTGGTGTCACTGAAGAAATAGATATTGATGATATACCAACAAATTTGAGTTCAATTGTTGAGAACGGAACAATCGTATTGACATGGGATTGTGAAGGTAATCCAGATTATGGTTATAACATTTACCGTGATGGTTTACTTATCGCTTTGTCGAAAGAGAAAACTTTCGTTGATGATGATGTCCCTTATGGAGGTCATTGCTATACAGTCACAGGATTGTGTAATTATGGCAATACATCACATAGTAACGAAGTCTGCGGCGTTACCACTGAAGACTGCGAACCTGCAAGAAATCTGTGGTATGAATATACATCTGCTGATAAGATTAAGATAACATGGGAAGCTCCTGCAAATGATGAGAAACTCAGCGGATATTATATTATGAGAAAGACAAGTGAAGATAATGAATGGAAGAGAGTTAAGGTTCTCGGTGCAAACAAAAACGACTATACCGACACAGGCGCAAATGACGACAACTTGATTTATTCGTATAGAGTTTTGGCTTATTATCAAGACATTGACTGTTTGTCGTCACCAGCAAAAGCAAGATACGGTAATGAATACATGATAAATGTTTCTACACCAACTGGATTAGAAGATGCTCAGTCTCAGTCGTTAAGATTATATCCAAATCCAGTTGACGACAATCTTAAGATAGAAGCAGACGAAATAAATAGTGTAACAATATTTAATTTGATGGGTCAAAAGGTTTACGAGTCTAATGTCGATTCTGATGAAGTGCTCATTGATATGAGTAGTTTCCAATCAGGAATCTATATGATTCAAATAGAGACAGTTGAATATAAAGTTACAAAAAGAATTTCAGTGTCACACTAAATTTTTAAGGCTTAAGAACAAAGAATCCGGCTTTCTTGCGAAGGTCGGATTTTCTTTATGCAAAATGGCGAATAATTAATTTGTCATATTGTTATAAACTAACGCAAAAAAATGCTAAATTTGCAGACTATAAATTTAAACGAAAGTAATTATAAACAAAAAATTTACCAATGAAAAAATCATTTCTATTAGCAATTGTTTTGTTGGCATTCAACTCGCTTTTCGCTAATCCTGTTTCTCTTAACAGAGCAAAGGAATTGGGACAGAAATTTGTCGAAGCCAACTTTGAACAAAAGTCAAACAACTTAGAGTTAGTTTACACGGTAAACTCAGAATTAGGCGAAGCATGTATTTACGTTTTTAGCGTATCTGACCATGGTTTCGTTATGGTATCAGCAGACGATTGCGCACATCCAATTCTCGGTTATTCAGAAGAAAGCGCATTCGAAGTCAATAACATTGCTCCAGGTCTTGGCGATATGTTGAATATCTATGAAGAAGCTATTTCATACGGAAAACAAACAAAAGCTACAGCAACTCCAGAAATCGCAGCTGAATGGAAATCTTTGGAAAACACAGGCTTCGTAAATCCAGCAATGAAAGGCGGAAGCGTAGAACCTTTGTGTACAACAAAATGGAACCAATCGTGGCCATACAACAAGTTCTGCCCAGAACAATCAGCTTCATGGGCATCAAACGGTCACGTTGTTGTCGGTTGTGTGGCAACAGCAATGGCACAAATCATGGCATACTGGGATTATCCAACACAAGGTACAGGTTCTCATTCATACATCCCTATATGTAATAACCAAGAACATGGTTGTTGGCACACTCCTTCATATCCACAACAATCAGTCAACTTTGGAGCAACAACATACGACTGGGAAAATATGGTCGATCAGATTGATGCTTCTTCACCAGTAGAACAAATCGATGCTATCGCTACAATTAGCTATCACTGCGGTGTTGCTGTTGATATGATGTATGAGCATCATGGTGATGGTAGCGGTGCATACTCAGAAGATGTCGTTACTGCTATCAAAAATTACTTCGGTTACGCTCAAACAACGATCACTTACCAACAAATGACTCCAACATGGGATGTTATGTTGGTTGAAAGCCTTGACAGATCAGTTCCAGTTTATTACGCTGGTCAAAATGATGAAGGTGGCGGTCATGCTTTCGTATGCGATGGTTATGACGAAAACGGATTGTTCCACTTCAACTTCGGTTGGGGCGGTTCAAGCGACGGTTACTTCACAACATCTGCGATGGAATATCATAATAGCTCATCTGCAATTTTCAACTTCGTTCCATCAACTGTTTATAACAGCACAGCAAAGGCTCCTTCATCATTGAATGTAACTCCTGCTGCTAACAACGAATTGAAAGCTACAGTAACATGGACTAACCCTTCAAAAACACTCAACAACTCAACATTATCAACAATCGACAAAATGGTCGTTGAAAGAGACGGCAGAGTTATTGCAGAGTTGACAGGTACAGCCCCAGGTGAAACAGTTACTTTTGTTGATGAAAATGTTCCTTGTTTCAGCTACTTTACATATTCAGTATATGCAGTTGTTAACGGAGCTCACGGCAGCACTGAAAGAATCGAAAATATCCAATTCGGACCAACTTGCGATTGGAAGATGACATTGCAATCATCTGCTTTCCAAGGTATGAGAGGCGCATCTATCTCAATTTATGATGCTGCTGGTATTAAATTTGAGACAAAGACAACAACAAACTCTACTGCTGTAACTTATGACATCCCAATGCCTTTAGGTGATGTTCAATTTGTGTGGAATCCGTTATCAGAAAATCAAGATGATTATACTATGACAATCATCATCAAGAATTCTAATGACGAAACAGTTTATAACTATACAGGTTCAACATCAGAGATTGAACCAGGCGTTATCTTCGCAACAACCAACACTTGCGGTGGTGAAGTAGATTGCGCTACTCCTACAAACTTGAACTTGACAACAGAAAACGAAACAATCGTCTTGACATGGGATAGCGAAGATACTCCTCACTATGGTTACAATATCTATCGCGATGGTTTGCTCGTCGCCTTGTCACAAGAAAAGACATTCGTTGATGATTATGTTCCTTTCGGCGGTCACTGCTACACAGTTGCAGCATTATGTGAATTTGGTAATACAGCACAAAGCAATGAAGTTTGCGGCGAAGTAACAGACGGTTGCGACCCAGCATTCGGATTGTGGTACGAAATCACATCTGCTAACAAAGTTAAAATCTTCTGGGAAACACCTGCTAACGATGAAGGTCTCAGCGGATATTATATCATGAGAAAGACTAGCGAAGATCCTGAATGGAAGAGAGTTAAGATTCTCGGCGCTAACAAAAATGACTATACAGACAACAGTGCTAACGCAGAAGGCGTATGGTATGCTTATAAAGTCATCGCTTACTATCAAGATATGGATTGTATGTCAGCTCCTGCAAAAGCAAAATATGGCAATGAATATTTCATTAACATCTGCTCTCCAACATCAGTAGATGCTATCGACGCTCAACAAGTCGGTATTTATCCTAACCCAGCTGACGACAAAGTCGTTATCGAAGCTTCAACCATTAAGAACGTAACAGTATTCAACTTGATGGGTCAAAAAGTATATGAATCATCAGTTGATGCAGATAAAGTTGAACTCAATACAAGCGATTTAGAATCAGGAATGTACATGATTCAAATCGAAACTTCAGAATATACAACCACAAAACGTATCTCTGTAGCACACTGATTGCAGTTGACAATTAACAATTGACAATTAACAATTAATAGTTAGGGTGTGAGCAATCACACCCTAATTATTTTGTGTAGATGCTTTGATATATAAAACAAAAAAATCCGACGAGTCGGATTTTTTATTGTCAATTGTAAACTGTCAATTGTAAATTATTTTTTCTCCCATGTCTCGAATCTGTATGAACAGTCGATTTGTGGGTCGTCGTCGATGACTTCTAATTCTGTGAGTTCCCATTCGTCAAAGTTCACGATAGGGAAGTAAGTGTCAGCTTCAAAATCTTTCTCGACTCTTGTGAGGTATAATGTCGATGCCATTCCGAGGAATTGTTCGTAAATCATACCGCCGCCCATGATGAATACTTCGGCTTCGTTTTCAACGAGTTTCAATGCCTTTTGTATTGATGTTGCGAGTTCGAATCCTTCTGGAGCAGAATCGAGTCTGTCTGATATGATAACATTACGTCTGTTAGGCAACGCTTTTTGTCCTGGCAAAGAGACGTAGGTGTTATGACCCATGATGACGCATTTGCCTGTTGTAACTTTCTTGAAATGTTTTAAGTCGTTGGAGATATGCCACAACAACTGACCGTTTTTTCCGATGGCTCTGTTCTTAGCCATTGCCACTACTATCGAAATTTTTGGCTTCATATATTAATATTTTTAATTATTCTTAAATCGAAACGTCTGCCTTGATGGCATCGTACGGATTATAATTTTCTAATTTGAAATCTTCATATTTGAAATCGAACAGATTTTTTACGTCAGGATTTATTCTCATTGTCGGAAGTTCGCGAGGTTCGCGGCTGAGCTGCAATTTTACCTGCTCGATATGATTGTTATAAATATGTACATCACCGAAAGTGTGAACGAAGTCGCCGAGACCGAGACCGCAGACTTGTGCAATCATCATCGTCAGCAAAGAATATGACGCAATGTTGAAAGGAACTCCAAGAAAAACGTCGGCACTTCTTTGATATAGCTGGCACGAAAGTTTGTTGTCAGCTACATAAAACTGGAAGAATGCGTGGCAGGGTGGAAGAGCTGCTTTGCCGTCGGCTACGTTCTTCGCGAAATCTTTGGACTTCTCGTCTGGTAATACACTTGGATTCCATGCAGTTACGATATGACGACGACTATTGGGGTTGTTCTTTATGGAATTTACCACATCCATGATTTGGTCGATACCTTCATTGTTCCAGTTACGCCATTGTGCTCCGTAGATAGGACCGAGGTCGCCGTTAGAGTCTGCCCATTCGTCCCAGATGCTGACTTTGTTATCGTGAAGGTATTTAATGTTTGTGTCTCCATTTACAAGCCATAAAAGTTCATGTATTATAGAACGAAGATGTACTTTCTTTGTCGTAAGGAGAGGAAAACCGTCTTCCAAATGAAAACGCATCTGATAACCGAAGACGCTGATTGTTCCGGTTCCCGTTCTGTCGCCTTTTTGAAATCCGTTGTCAAGAATATGTTGTAATAAATCTAGATACTGTTTCATTTCTGTAAAACTTAAAATTTTCTTCTATTGATTTCGTCTCTCAATAGTGAGGCCGTCGCGTAATCTTCTTCTTCTATAGCATTATGCAGCATTTCCTCCAATTCGTAAATCTCGTATTCTTCAAGTTCTTCTCTTTCGTCATTGTTTGTCGTATCGTTCTGAATTTCATCTTCGTTGATTTCGATTCCAGCTTCTTCCATGACTTGAGGATTTGTGTAGATAGGACATTTGAATCTCAGAGCAATTGCGATGGCATCTGAAGTGCGAGCATCGATTATTGATTCTTCGCCACCTTGAAGGCAATGAAGTTCAGAGAAGAACAAACCTTCTTTGAATCTGCTGATAACGACTTCTGTTATCTCGATGTTGAAATTTCTTGCAAAACTAGTAAATAAGTCGTGGGTGAGCGGACGTTTTGTTTCTGTGCCTTCTATAGCGATGGCTATTGACTGAGCTTCAGCTTCGCCGATGATAATAGGCAGCCTTGCTCTGGTGGAAACTCCTTTCTCGCTTAAAATCAATGCGTACGCTCCACTTTGAGAGTTACTGAAAGTTAAACCGGCTACGTCCAATAAAATCCTATTCATTTTACAAAAATACACACAAACTTTCAATTAAACAAAACAAAATTTTATTTTTTGATGATTTTTTGAAAATCATTGTTAAACGTATTGAATATTTATGCAAATTTGTAAAGTAAAATTAAAGAAAAACAAATACATTATTTATTATTAACTAAAACTTTATACTATGGATTATGTGATTTATTTAGTCTTGGCAGCCTCAGTTCTGGCACTAGGTTTTGCTTTCTATTTCTACAAAAGCATGTTGAAAGAAGACGAAGGTACCGACTTGATGAAGAAGATTGCTCTTCACGTGCGTAACGGTGCGATGGCTTATTTGAAGCAACAATACAAAGTTGTCATTATTGTTTTCATAATATTGGCAGTTGTTTTTGGAGTGATGGCTATATTCAATCTTCAGAACGAGTGGGTGTGGTTCGCTTTCTTGACAGGCGGTTTCTTCTCAGGATTGGCAGGTTTCTTCGGAATGAAAACAGCTACTTACGCCTCTGCTCGTACAGCAAATGCAGCAAAGCAATCTTTGAACAGCGGTCTTAAAGTTGCTTTCCGTTCTGGCGCAGTTATGGGTCTTACCGTTGTAGGTCTCGCATTGTTAGACATCAGCCTTTGGTTTATCATCTTGACACAATTCACCGATTATAACTTAGTCGTTGTCACAACAACAATGTTGACATTCGGTATGGGTGCATCGACGCAAGCATTGTTTGCACGTGTTGGCGGTGGTATCTACACCAAAGCTGCTGACGTTGGAGCAGACTTGGTTGGTAAGACTGAATACAACATTCCGGAAGATGACCCTCGCAACCCTGCTACAATTGCCGATAACGTCGGTGATAATGTCGGTGACGTTGCCGGTATGGGTGCCGACCTTTATGAGTCGTACGCAGGATCTATCCTCGCAACAGCAGCTCTTGGTGCAGCAGCTTTCGCTAAATCGGCAATCGATGGAATGCAACTTAAAGCTATTTTTGCACCTATGCTTATCGCAGCTGTCGGAGTGCTCCTTTCTGTTATAGGTATTTTCATGGTGAGAACAAAAGAAGATACAAACATGAAACAGCTTCTCGGAGCCTTGAGTAGAGGTACAAACACAAGTTCTATCTTGATCGCTATCGCGACGTTCTTTATCCTTTGGGGCCTCGGCATCGAAAACTGGCTTGGCATCTCATTCTCTGTCGTGGTTGGTCTTCTCGCTGGTGTTATCATCGGTAAATTCACTGAGTATTACACATCACAATCGTATCGTCCAACACAGAAAGTGGCAGAAAGCTCAAATACCGGTCCTGCAACTGTCATCATCTCTGGTCTCGGACTCGGTATGATCTCAACAGCAGTTCCTGTTATTACCATAGGTGTCGCTATCATCTTGGCTTACTTATGCGCAATAGGTTTCGATGTCGATAATTTCTTGTCGGCAGAAAATCTCTCAATGGGTCTTTATGGAATTGGTATCGCTGCGGTAGGTATGCTTTCAACATTAGGTATCACATTGGCAACCGACGCTTACGGACCTATCGCTGATAATGCTGGCGGTAATGCTGAGATGAGTGGTCTCGGCGCTGAAGTTCGTAAACGTACCGACGCTCTCGATGCTCTTGGCAATACAACGGCAGCAACAGGTAAAGGTTTCGCTATTGGTTCAGCTGCTCTTACAGCTCTCGCTCTTCTCGCTTCTTACGTCGAAGAAATTAAGATAGCTCTTGTTCGTCTCGCCGAAAATGCAAGCGACGGATTGGCACGAGTAACTGATACAATAGCTCTTAATGTCGAACAAATCGAAGCTTCATCGTTGATCGACTTTATGGAATACTACCAGGTTAACTTGATGAATCCTAAAGTTTTGGTCGGTGTATTCATTGGTGCTATGATGTCGTTCCTGTTCTGTGGCCTAACGATGAATGCTGTAGGTCGTGCCGCACAAAAGATGGTGGAAGAAGTTAGAAGACAATTCCGTGAAATTAAGGGTATCCTAGAAGGTAAGGCTGAACCAGACTATGCTCGCTGCGTCGGTATTTCTACAAAAGGCGCGCAGCAAGAAATGCTCTTCCCATCATTGTTGGCAATCATAGCTCCAATAGCTGTAGGTGTCATCTTCGGCGTTGCTGGCGTATTGGGATTGTTGATTGGCGGACTTTCAACAGGTTTTGTTCTCGCTGTATTTATGGCAAACTCTGGTGGCGCATGGGATAACGCTAAGAAATATATTGAAGAAGGTAACTTCGGCGGCAAAGGCTCAGACCAACATAAGGCAACAGTTGTCGGTGATACTGTCGGCGACCCGTTCAAAGACACATCAGGACCATCACTCAACATATTGATTAAATTGATGAGTATGGTTTCAATCGTAATGGCAGGATTGACAGTCAGTTTTACGTTGATATAATACAAGTCTAAACTCTAAAGACTAAAGGTCTAGGAGCTGCTGTTAAAGAACGGCGGCTCCTTTTTTTTTGTCAGAATTGAAAAACTGAAAGTTGAAAATCCGCAGAGCAGTATCAACATTACCTGTGTAAATAGAAGGAGGCAAAGAGAAAGCTAAGGGTTTAGATGGACAGAAATGTTGGACATTTGCTGTTAGCTTTTAGCCATTAGCCTTTCGTTATCCTTAGGAATCATTGATACGTCTGTACACCATTCACCATTCAATTTTCAATTTTCCTCGCTCCCATCAAACTGCAAATCGCTCCAACTCCTAATCCGACGAAAATTCCATCGACTGGAAGTTTTATGAATTGAGTAATGATAAGTGCTGTAGTTCCAGCAATGATGGAAATTAAAATCCATTGCGATTTAATTCTTCTTGAGAAAAACAATGCCAATGTCAAAGGAATAAATACCGCCGTGGCGCGAAGTCCCATCGATAAGAATCCCAAGTCGTTGATGAACGAGCCTGAAAATGTTGCGGCAAAAACGACTGATAACAACAAAATCCCGACTATCGTCATCCTGGAGACTTTCAGATTCCTTGACGATTCGTTCAAAGAAGGATTTATCTTTGTAAACACATCGCGTACAAGAATCGTTGATGCTCCGAGAGTAAGTCCCGAGCCACCTATTATTATAGTTATCAGCAATGTCCCGAGTACGATACCACCGAGAAACTCAGGTATATGATGCGTTATGAAAAGAGGAAATGCCTGAGCCGTCGTCGCCATAACAGCTACGTTTTCAGGAAGCGACTTACCGACGACGGCAAGAGCCTCCATCTCTTCCATTGTGACGTAATGTCCTCTCATATAAAGACCTATCAGCACGCAAGCCGCTCCGATAGGTATCGTCAGCATAGCGGAAATCATCGCTCCTTTACGAGCGACGCTGTCGGTCTTGGCTGCCCAAATACCTTGAGCATAACTCTGCGTAGCCAAAACACCAAGTATCACAGAAAGACACGAGCCTATATCTTTGCCCGCTCCACGCGACAAGAGATTATCATATTGTTTTGAAACGAATGTAGAGACGTCACTCTGTGGCGTCTGATCAAACAGTGGCGTCTTAATGGCAAATATCATTTCCTCGATAGAAGTCATAAGTCCATGATAACCATCGGTAAGAGAAAGAACTATAATACCTCCCGCGAGAGAAGAGACGCATAAAAGTATGAGTTTCACTATTCCGCCAATACCGGCGCTCCACAAGCCGCCGAAGACGACATACGCCATCATTATAAGACACGACAATGCGGCGGCAAGATAAAATTTCATAGGAAAAAGTGTCATCAGAAGTGCCGACGCAGATAATATTTGTGCCACTACACTGACGAACATTCCAATAGAACACAAGACAGAACCTAACACCTCAGCCTTCTTTCCATATTCTTTAGAGACAACTTCCAAAAGCGTCGTGCAGTCGCTTCTTCTCAAAGGCACGACGTAACCTATTGCTAAAAAGACACATCCTAGAGCTGCGCCGAGAGTAAACCACCAAGCCGACAATCCGTATGTGAAAGCGAGTTGCGCCGTCCCGACAGTCGATTGTCCGCCAATCAAAGTTCCCATGATGGTGCCACAGACGACCCATGTACCTGCCTTGCCTCCTGCGTGTGAGAAGTCTGCAGCAGTCTTCACTTTTCTCGACGACAAAATTCCAACTACTTCTATCAAGACGACAGACAAAATGATTCCTAATATGTGATAAAAAGAAACTTCCATTTAATCATAAGAATTTCAGTTGTTTATCCCACACTTTCCAATCTGGCATCTCTGCAGTCATCAAGGCATAAAATTCTTTCGAATGATTCATGTGGACAAGATGACATAGCTCATGTAAAATCACAGCTTTAATACAACCTTCAGGTAGCTTTATCAAATCTAAATTTAAATTAATACTTCCTTTCGAAGAACAACTTCCCCACCGTGTCTTCATCTTCTTTATCGTAAAAGATTTAGGTAAGACATTATATTTCTTCATCTGTTTCATCAGAGGAATTGATATTTCCTGAAAAACTTGATGCGCTTGCTGGTAATACCATCTTTCAAGTAAAACCGCTATCAAATCCGACACGTTATATTTTGCATAAACAATTATTGTATCATCACGAAACTCAACAGTATTTTCGGGAGATATAATTATTCTTAATGGATATTGTTTTCCAAGGAAATAATGCATTTCGCCATCGACAAATTTCTTAGGTTCGCGACTTTTCTTTTCAGGAACGTCGAGGCGATTGAAAATCCATCTGTGATGTTTTACGAGAAAAGGTTCCACTTCTTCAATATTATAAAGGAGAGGCACTTTCAGTTCTATGCGTTTGTCGGGATGAATCTGAATGGCGACAGTCCTTCTTTGCATGCGAACAATTTCGCAATCTATCTGACGACCTTTTATATTGAACGACTTTTGCATACGATTCAGAAATTCACGATAAACTTATTCAACTCTTTCCCAAATTCCCACCCCAATTATCATCTATTAATTGTTAATTGTCAATTGTTAATTGTCAACTGACTTTGGGCGTTCCGGCTATGCCGTCGGGCTTTCCGCTATATCTTTTTCCGCTGCGCTCCAAAAGGATGCCGCTCCAATCCCTAACGCGGAGGGGCTACAACAAAAAAAGGGCTTCTTTCGAAACCCTTAGTTTTGGTGACCCGCCTGAGGCTCGAACTCAGGACCCCCACATTAAAAGTGTGATGCTCTACCTACTGAGCTAGCGAGTCATCCTCTTGTTTGCGAGTGCAAAGGTACAACATTTTTTAACACTTCCAACATTTTTTCAAAAAAAATCAAAATTTTTTTTTAATCTAAGATTCCTTTTCCTTCACGAACTATAATTATTTCATTTTCAGTGCAATCTACAATAGTGCTCTCCTCCTTGTTTCCGAAACCTCCGTCAATAATTATATCAACTCTATCCTTATAAGCATCATTTATCTCCTCTGGATCGGTCATAAAACCAGAAATTTCATCCTCATCTACGATAGAAGTCGTTAAAATCGGGCATCCGAGTTCACGAACAATATTAGTAATTATCGGCTGGTCAGGGATACGGATTCCTATTGTTTTTTTGTTATTCTTAAAAATTTTCGGCACATTGTTATTCGCCTCCAAAATAAAAGTGAAAGGTCCAGGAAGATTTCTTTTCATCATTTTGAAGACATCATTATTAATAGGTCTCGTAAATTCTGACAGCATACTCATGTCGTGAAATATGAAAGAGAAGTTGGCTTTCTCCTTCTTTATGCCTTTGATTCTCGCAATACGTTCGAGAGCTTTGTTACTATTAATGCTACATCCAATACCATAAATAGTATCTGTCGGAAAGATAACGACGCCATCGTTTTCAAGGCATTCTATTATCATCTTGATATAACGAGGATTGGGATTTTCAGGATAAAGTTTAAGAAACATACTCACATTATTTGAAGGTGCAAATATAATATTTTTCAAGTCAACAGACAACAGACAACGGATTTTGTTCACGACATAATTATTTCTCATCTGAAGATTCCGAGATTATGAGTTTCTGAATTTCTGAGATTTATATAAAAAAACCTCTTGTTTTTTCAAAAATAAATCATTACTTTTGCACTCGTTTTTAAGTTCACTTCGAGATTGACTTTATAAATATAAATCAATAACTTAAAACAGCAGATTAGTTTAACAATCCTTGATAATTTATCGAAGTGGTTATTGAGTACAATTAAATATCATTATTATAATGAGCGAAAATCAAAACATCATCAACGAAAACGTTGTTGAAAATGCAGAAAAAAAAGTAAGAGTAAAACCAACTCCAGACGCTAACTTCGATTGGAACAGCGACAACAAGAAATTTGACAACTACAAGTCAGAAGAGCGCAAGCAATTAGAAGCAATGTACGAAAAGACAATGAGCCAAATCGGCGATCATGAAGTCATTGAAGGTACAGTTGTCGCTAAAACAGTACGCGAAGTTGTTGTCAACATCGGATTCAAATCAGATGGTGTTATTCCGATTTCTGAGTTCCGTCACAATCCTAACTTAAAAGTTGGTGACAAGATCGAAGTCTATGTTGAACACCAAGAAGGTATCCACGGACAATTGGTGTTATCACACAAAAAAGCTCGTATCTTGAAATCATGGGATCGTGTTAACGAAGCTTACGACAAACAAGAAATCGTACAAGGTTATGTTAAAAGCCGTACTAAAGGTGGCTTAATCGTTGACGTATTTGGTATTGAAGCATTCTTACCAGGTTCACAAATCGATGTCAAACCTATC